>NZ_JBEZNW010000004.1:0-297896 GCF_040653355.1 Streptomyces sp. NPDC047971
GGTTGATAGGCCGGATGTGGAAGCCCAGTAATGGGTGGAGCTGACCGGTACTAATAGGCCGAGGGCTTGTCCTCAGTTGCTCGCGTCCACTGTGTTAGTTCTGAAGTAACGACCGTGATTATGCCCGGTTGGTCAACTTCATAGTGTTTCGGTGGTCATAGCGTTAGGGAAACGCCCGGTTACATTCCGAACCCGGAAGCTAAGCCTTTCAGCGCCGATGGTACTGCAGGGGGGACCCTGTGGGAGAGTAGGACGCCGCCGAACAATCATTGTGGGAAAGCCCCGCACCTTCTGGTGCGGGGCTTTTCTGCGTTCAGGACCCGGGCAGTGGCCCATCTGTGGGCTCCCTTCGGGAGCCCACAGTCGTTTTCAGAGCCGGCCGGCCGCCTTCAGCGCGAGGTAGGCATCCGCGAGTGCCGGGGCGAGTTCGTCAGGCGTGGCGTCCACGACCGTGACTCCGTGGTGGCGGAGTTGTTCAGCCGTTCGCCGACGCTGGGCCTGGGCCTGTGTGGCGGCCGCGGCCTCGTAGACACCGTCGGTGGTCCCGCGTTTCGCCGCCATGGCGGCCGTGTGCGGATCGGCGACGGAAGCGATCAGAACCGTGTGGCGCTGGGTGAGCTGCGGCAGGACCGGGAGGAGGCCCTCTTCCACGGGGGCCGCGTCGAGACTCGTGAGGAGGACCAGCAGTGAGCGGCGCGGGGCCCGGGCAAGCGCGGTGGCGGCCAGGGAACGGGCGTCGGTCTCCACGAGCTGGGGTTCGAGCGGAGCGAGGGCGTTGACCACGGCGGGCAGCACGTCGGAGGCGGAGCGGCCCTGGACCTGGGCGCGGAGGCTGCGGTCGTAGGCCAGGAGGTCGACGCGGTCGCCGGCACGGGAGGCGAGCGCGGTGAGGAGAAGTGCGGCGTCCATTGCGGCGTCGAGGCGCGGGACGTCTCCGACGCGGCCCGCGGAGGTGCGGCCGGTGTCGAGAACGATCAGGATGTGGCGGTCGCGCTCGGGCCGCCAGGTGCGGACGGCGACGGTCGTCTGGCGGGCCGTGGCACGCCAGTCGATGGAGCGGGTGTCGTCACCGGGGACGTACTCGCGAAGGCTGTCGAACTCGGTGCCGTCACCTCGGGTGAGGACGCTTGTGCGGCCGTCGAGTTCGCGGAGGCGGGCAAGGCGTGAGGGCAGGTGCTTGCGGCTGTTGAACGGCGGCAGCACGCGGACCGTCCAGGGGACGTCGTGGTTGCCCTGTCGGGCGGCCAGGCCGAGGGGGCCGTAGGAACGGACCGTGACGCGCTCCGCGTGGCGATCTCCGCGGCGGGTCGGGCGCAGGGCCGTGGTGATCCGGCGGCGTTCGCCGGCGGGCACGGTGAGCTTCTGCCGGGACGCTGCCTGGCCGGTGCCCGGGAGCCAGCTGCTCGGTGGCCAGGCGTCGCGGAGTTGGGCGCGCAGGCGCCGCCGCGAGGTGTTGGTGACCGTGAGCTGTACCTCCGCGCCGTCACCCAGTCGAACTGTTGTGTCACCACTTCGGGTGAACTGCAGCGTTCGCACTGGCGCGGCCATCGCGTAGTCGCACAGAATTGCGAGTGAGAGAGGCGCGTTCACCGCGAGCATCCCCGTCCAGCTGGGGGCGAGGATGCCCACGGGCAGCGATCCGAGGGCGGCGAGCAACGCGGTTCGTCCGGTGAGGGCCATGGGGCGCCGTTCTCAGCGGGGTACGGGGACGTGGGCGAGGATCGAGTTGATGACGGAGTCGGCGGTGACGCCCTCCATCTCGGCCTCGGGCCGCAGTTGGACGCGATGGCGGAGGGTGGGCAGGGCCAGGGCCTTCACATCGTCCGGGGTGACGTAGTCCCGGCCGGTGAGCCAGGCCCAGGCGCGGGCGGTGGAGAGCAGGGCGGTGGCCCCTCGGGGGGAGACACCGAGGGTGAGTGAGGGGGATTCACGCGTGGCACGACAGATATCGACGACATAGCCGGCGATCTCGGGGGAGACGGAGGTCTTGGCGACGGCGTCGCGGGCTGCCTCCAGCGCGGCGGGGCCGGCGACCGGGCGGACACCGGCGGCCTTGAGGTCGCGGGGGTCGAAGCCGTTCGCGTGCCGGGTCAGGACGTTGACCTCGTCCTCTCGGGAGGGCAACGGGACGGTCAGCTTCAGCAGGAAGCGGTCGAGCTGGGCCTCGGGGAGGGGGTAGGTGCCCTCGTACTCGACCGGGTTCTGGGTCGCGGCGACCATGAACGGGTCGGGCAGCGGGCGAGGCGTTCCGTCGACGGTGACCTGGCGTTCCTCCATCGCCTCCAGGAGCGAGGACTGTGTCTTCGGAGGCGTGCGGTTGATCTCGTCGGCGAGCAGCAGGTTGGTGAAGACCGGACCGGGCTGGAAGGAGAACTCGGCGGTGCGGGCGTCGTAGACCAGTGAGCCGGTGACGTCGCTGGGCATCAGGTCCGGGGTGAACTGGACGCGCTTGGTGTCCAGTTCGAGTGTGGCTGCGAGCGCGCGGACGAGCAGTGTCTTCGCGACGCCGGGGACTCCTTCGAGGAGGACGTGTCCCCGGCAGAGCAGGGCGACGACGAGTCCGGTGACGGCGGGGTCCTGGCCGACCACCGCCTTCGCGATCTCGGTGCGCAGAGCCTCCAGGGAGGCGCGGGCGCTGTCCGAGTTCGTGGCGGTCTCGGGGGTCGGGGCGCTCATGAGGTGCGTACCTCTCTTTCGAGGGCGTCGAGTTGGTCTGCCAGGCGGATGAGAGCGGCGTCGTCGGCGGGAGCCGGGCCGAAGAGAAGGTCCCGGGGGTCCGCGGCGGCCTCGGTGAGGCGGGCGGAGATCGCGGGGAGCAGGGTCTCGGGGGAGTGGGCGTCCTGGGTGGCGACGCCGAGGAGCGGGGCGATCCGGGTGCGGGTGGCGGTGCGCAGCAGGGCGGCCGCGCGGTCGCGTGCGTTGCCCTTGCGGTAGAGGCGGGCGCGGCCCTCCGTGGCCTCGGAGGCCCGGATGGCCACGGGAAGACGTTCGGTCACCAGCGGGCCGAGGCGTCGGGCTCGCCAGATGGCGGCGAGGGCGGCGGCGAAGGCGAGTTGGAGGGTGCCCCAGAGCCAGCCCGAGGGGATGAGCGAGAGGAAGCTGTCGGCGGCGCTGTCGGAGGACTCGTCCTCGGCGGCGGAGGTGTCGGAGAGGGAGGGGAGGTACCAGACGAGATGGGTACGGGAGCCGAGGAGTTGCAGGGCGAGGGAGGCGTTGCCCTGCTCGTCGAGCCTTTCGTTGGTGAGGAAGTCCGCGGAGCCGAGGAGCACCGTGTCGCCGCCGGCGGTCGGGACGCGGAGCAGGGTGGCCTTTCCGCCGCTGAGGTAGCAGGTGTCGGCCGTGTCGATGTCGGTGGTGTACCGCTCGCCGCCGATGTCGACGCTGCCGGCGCGGACAGCGGCGGGCAAGGAGCACTGGGGCTCTCGGGTGGTCACCGAGGCGCTGGTGGCGACGGTGACGTCGGGGGCCAGGGTGTCGAGGGAGGGATGGCTCGCGCCGACGAGAACGGTTCGGCCGTGAGACTTCGTCATGGCCTCGCGCAGCGAGGACTGTTGAAGGTCGGTCAGCAGATCCGGGGTGGTGACCAGGAGAGTGCTGTCGGTCCCGGCGGCGGTGGTGACCTCGTCGAGTGTGGTGGCCACCTGGATGTCGACGCCCTGGGCCTTGAGGATCTCGGCGACGGCTCGGCTGCCGTTGGGGTCGGCGGAGCGGGGGTCGAGGTGGCCGTGGTGGTCGGAGGACTGCACGGTCGCCAGGACGATCCCGCCGATCAGAATCAGGCCGATGACGAGGAGTGCTCCCCGGGTCCGGGTCCAGATCTGGAGGGTCGAGAGGGAGGCCGAGGTGGCGCTGGTGCGCGGCCGGCTCATGTCGGCGCTCCCGTGGCTGCGGTGTCGAGGGCGGGCTTGGTCCGCTCCAGGGACAGGTCCAGTTCCTCGATGCGACGGTACGCGGGCTCGTCGGCGGTGCGACCGCCGTATGTGACGTCGTCGAAGGAGCGGGCGGCGGCGCGGAGTTCGTCCGTGTGGGACGGCAGGGAGCGGCCCGCCTCGGCGGCGGCCTCGTCGGCGGTGCGGCCGGGGCGGGGGTCGAGGAGGGTGCGTTCCTCCAGGGAGCGGACGATGGCGCGCATCCGCTCCTGGACCGCCTGGTTCCAGCGGCCGGCGGAGGCGTGTCGGGCGGCGGCGGTCCGGTGCTGGGCGGCGGTGCGGGGCCCGTCCTCGAAGAGAGAGTCCCCCGAGGCAGAGGTCCGCTGCGGGGTGCCGAGCCGCCACCAGAGGGCGGCGACCAGGGCGAGCACGACCACGACGATCACGAGAAGTCCCAGCAGGCCCCCGGGGGTTGCCCCGGAGGCCGAGTCGAAGAGGTCGCCGACCCACTCCCAGAATCGGTCGAGGCCGCGTTCGAGGAGGCTGGGGTCGTTCTCGTGGTACATCGGTTTGGACAGTTCCCGCTCCGCCGCCTCCCGGGCGGGGACGCGGGGGATGTCCAGTGGTACGTCGTCGGCGTCCTGGATCGGCCACCGCGCCGTGATCATGCCCCCCGTGATGTGCACCCCGTCAGCTCCCGGTGGCGTGTTCGCCGGGGGCGGGACCGTAGCCGGGAACGCCGGCGGCTCGGGCGAGTTCGAGGTCCAGGGCTTCGCGGCGGATGCGCTGGTCCACGTAGAGGAGGACGGTGACACCGGCGGAGATCGGGTAGGTGATCGCGCTGGTGATCACGCCGCCGATGCCGGTGATGATCAGGAACGGCCAGCCGAACTCGGGGGTGGAGCCGGAGGCCAGGCCGCTGAGGCCCTCGCCGTCGACGGCGAGCGCGAGCATGGCGAAGGGGACCGTGATGATCATCCCCACGATGAAGAGCAGCAGCTGTGTCAGCAGCGTGATGCCGAAGATGCGCCACCAGGAGCCCTGGACGAGCTTGGCGGAGCGCTTCATCGACTGGAGGACGCCCTGTCGCTCCAGCATCAGGGCCGGCGAGGCCAGACTGAAGCGGACCATGAGCCAGACGACGACGACCACGCCGGCGATGGCACCGAGGACGATGAGCGCGCCGTCGGTCACCTCGCCGAGGAGGATTCCGGGCAGCATGGCGCCGAACACGATCGCCGCGCTCATCAGGGGGAGCAGCAGGGTCAGACCGAGCAGACGGAGCAGTCGCGGGCGGGCCTCCTGCCAGGCCGCGCCGATCGAGACCGGGCGCCCGAGGACCGCGCGGCTGATCACCACGGTGAGGAGCGCGGCGCTCACCAGCGTCGCCATCAGGAGGATGAGGATCGCGGGGATCGAACCGATCAGCGAGGTCTGCAGGGACTCGCCGAGCTGCGCGATGGCCTCGTCGGGGGAGGCGTTCGGGTCGACCGCGGGCGGCGTCGGGACCAGGAACCGCTGGACGAGGATGTCGGCGACCTGCGAGATCACGGCGACGGTGACCGTGATGGTCAGGACCGTGCGCCAGTAGGTACGCATCGTGGAGACGGCGCCGTCGAGGATCTCGCCCATGCCCAGGGGGCGCAGCGGGATCACACCGGGCTTGGCGGCCGGCGGCTTGCCCCAGTTCCCGTGGTGCGGCGGGCCGCCCCAGCCCTGGCCGGGCCGGGGCGCGGGGGCCTGGCCGGGCACGGGGGTGGTCGGCGGGGACCACTGTCCGGCGGGCGGCTGGTCCTTGGACCACTGGGGGGCGGAGCCGTTCGCGTCACCGGGCGTCGCGGGCCGGGGAACCCCGGTTCCGTTCTCGCCGTCGGAGGGAGCAGATCCGGGCGAGGTCCAGCCCGGAGTGTCGTTCACGGTCGTCCACCTCGAGGAATGGTCGCGGGGCCGGCTCGGCGAGCCGACGCGGTCTCAGTGGCCGATCGCCTGTGCGGGCGGCGGGCCGGTGCCATCGTGCCACGAGGGGCCCACCGGTGGGCGGGGCCTGCTGTCTCCATTCTCTTCTTCCTCGTGGGCGCTCCCGAGGGCAGAGGGGGGCGGATGCCTGATCAGTCCGTACAAACCGCGGCGGCGGGCGGAGCGGGTGCGGGGGCTCCGGATTCGAACGGGGTTATGGAGGGGCCCGGCCGGTGCCGTGGTCGCCGTTGCTCACCGCCGCGCCTCCGGTGGGGGTCTCGGCTTCGGGGGCGGCGCGGGCCGCCCCGGCCGGTCGGCGGCGCTCCGGCGGTTCGTCAGAGCGGTGGGGGATCCCGTGGCCGCGAGCGGGGCCGGGTGGCGCTGGAGCTTCTCGCCGAGGTCCGTGTGGAGGCGGGGCGCGGAGGAGGGGTGCGGAGTATCGGGTCTGCTGGGGGCCAGGGGCGTCGCACAGGTCCGAGACCTCCGGTCCCGGAGCGCGGAGCGCGGCTCGACGGTGGGTGTCGAGCGGCGCCGGTGCCCGCGCGGTCCGCCGAGGAGATCTTCTCCCGGGCATGGGCCGCGGCCAGCCGCTCGGGGTACGGTTCTGGGCGACCACAACGGGGCCACGGGCGTGACTTCCATGTCTGACATCAACACCCACAGACACCGGCAGCCAACGGCGAGCAATCGCGGACGTCACCGCAGCTCAGTGAGGTATCTCACCAGCCGCCTTAGGACTGATACGGAAATGGGATGATGTCGATATGAAGGGACGCGTTCTTGTCGTCGACGACGACACCGCACTGGCCGAGATGCTCGGCATCGTGCTGCGGGGCGAAGGGTTCGAGCCGTCGTTCGTAGCGGACGGCGACAAGGCGCTCGCCGCATTCCGTGAGGCCAAGCCGGACCTGGTGCTGCTGGACCTGATGCTGCCCGGCAGGGACGGCATCGAGGTGTGCCGGCTCATCAGGGCCGAGTCCGGTGTACCCATCGTCATGCTCACGGCCAAGAGCGACACCGTCGACGTGGTGGTGGGACTCGAGTCCGGGGCCGACGACTACATCGTCAAGCCGTTCAAGCCGAAGGAGCTCGTCGCCCGCATCCGGGCGCGGCTGCGGAGGTCGGAGGAGCCCGCGCCGGAGCAGCTCGCCATCGGCGATCTGGTCATCGACGTGGCCGGTCACTCGGTGAAGCGGGACGGGCAGTCCATCGCCCTGACGCCGCTCGAGTTCGATCTGCTGGTCGCGCTGGCCCGTAAGCCGTGGCAGGTGTTCACCCGCGAGGTCCTGCTGGAGCAGGTCTGGGGCTACCGGCACGCTGCCGACACCCGGCTCGTGAACGTGCACGTCCAGCGGCTGCGCTCGAAGGTCGAGAAGGACCCGGAGCGCCCCGAGATCGTGGTGACCGTCCGTGGTGTCGGCTACAAGGCGGGGCCGAGCTGACATGAGCATAGGCAGTACTGCTCCGAAGCCCGGGGACCCGGGAGTCCGGTCGGGGCGGACTGCCGGACCGAGGCGGGGGGGCTCGCGATTCGGCCGTCTGCTCCGTGGTGGACGGCTGCTCCAGGACGGGGCGCCGGGTGGACCGGTGCTCCGGCTCCTCGCCCGATGGGTGCGCCGTCCGCTGCTGCCCGCCGTGCGGCTGTGGCGGCGCAACCTCCAGCTCCGTGTGGTCGCGGGCACCCTGCTGATGTCACTCGGCGTGGTGCTCCTGCTCGGCCTGGTCGTCATAGGCCAGGTCCGCAACGGTCTGCGTGATGCCAAGGAACAGGCCGCGCAGAGCCAGGCCGCCGGTGGTTTCTCGGCTGCCCAGGACAAGGCGGCGACGACCCCGTACGTGCCCGGAGGGCAGGACGGCGGGCGCGCCGGTGCCTCGCTGACCTGGCGCTCCACGCTGGTGGAGCAGCTCGCCAGTGGCGGCCAGAGCGCGTTCAACGTGGTCGCGCTGTCCCTGGAGGATTCGGACGGGCCCGCCAGCCGGGGCGCCCGTGCCTCCGGCGAGGTCGATCCGGCCACGAGCATCCCCGACGAACTGCGGCACTCCGTCGGCCAGGGCGCGGGCACCTTCCAGACGTACACCCGGATCCACTACACCAACGGCAAGGACTCCGAGGCCGGGCTCGTCATCGGCAAGCGGCTCAACGACGCCGAGGGCACCCAGTACGAGCTGTACTACCTCTTCCCGCTGACGCACGAGGAGGACTCCCTCGCGCTGGTGAAGGGCACGCTGGCGACCGCCGGGCTGTTCGTGGTCGTGCTGCTCGGAGCCATCGCCTGGCTGGTGGTCCGGCAGGTCGTCACGCCCGTCCGGATGGCGGCGGGGATCGCGGAGCGGCTCTCGGCCGGTCGTCTGCAGGAGCGGATGAAGGTCACCGGCGAGGACGACATCGCCCGGCTCGGTGAGGCCTTCAACAAGATGGCGCAGAACCTCCAGCTCAAGATCCAGCAGCTGGAGGAGCTCTCGCGGA
The DNA here is from genome assembly GCF_040653355.1 of Streptomyces sp. NPDC047971. NCBI lineage: Bacteria > Bacillati > Actinomycetota > Actinomycetes > Kitasatosporales > Streptomycetaceae > Streptomyces > Streptomyces sp. NPDC047971. The sequence continues at coordinate 8,293 of NZ_JBEZNW010000004.1, forward strand.
TGCAGCGCCGGTTCGTCTCGGACGTGTCGCACGAGCTGCGGACACCGCTGACGACGGTACGGATGGCGGCGGACGTCATCCACGAGGCGCGGGTCGACTTCGACCCCGTCACCGCGCGCTCCGCCGAGCTGCTCGGCGACCAGCTGGACCGTTTCGAGTCGCTGCTCGCCGATCTGCTGGAGATCAGCCGGTTCGACGCGGGTGCCGCGGCGCTGGAGGCCGAGCCGATAGACCTGCGCCAGGTCGTCCGGCGGGTCATCGGTGGCGCGGAGCCGCTCGCCGAGCGCAAGGGCGGCCGGATCGTGGTCGTCGGCGACGAGCAGCCGGTCGTGGCCGAGGCGGATGCCCGCCGGGTCGAGCGGGTGCTGCGTAATCTGGTCGTCAACGCCGTCGAGCACGGCGAGGGCCGGGACGTGATCGTCCGGCTGGCCGCCGCGGGCGGCGCCGTCGCCGTGGCCGTACGGGACTACGGCGTGGGTCTCAAGCCCGGCGAGGCGACCCGGGTCTTCAACAGGTTCTGGCGGGCCGACCCCGCACGCGCGCGCACCACCGGCGGTACGGGCCTGGGCCTGTCGATCGCGGTGGAGGACGCGCGGCTGCACGGCGGCTGGCTCCAGGCATGGGGCGAGCCCGGCGGCGGCTCGCAGTTCCGGCTCACCCTGCCGAGGACGGCGGACGAGCCCCTGCGCGGCTCCCCGATCCCGCTGGAGCCGGAGGACTCGCGGCGCAACCGTGAGCAGGCGGCGGCCGCCGAGCGGGCGCAGGAGAGCGGGGCACGCCGCATGACCGTGCCGGTGCAGACCGCGGGGGACCGGCCGGCGCTGCCCGTGCCGCCGAGGCTGCCCACGGTGCCGCGGGCCACGGTGGATCCGACGGCCCTGCCGGGCAATGGCGCGCGGGTGGTCGCGCGGACGTCGGCCGAGGCCGACAGCGGTGAGTCGATGGCGTCGGCGAACGCCGAGGGGGAGGACGGAACAGGTGAGCGCTGACTCTCGAGGGCAGCGGTCGTCCGGTGCCGTGCGGGCGGGTGTGCTGTTCGCCTGCGGCGGTGTGCTGGCGACCGGCTGCGCGACGATGCCCGACAGCGGGGACGTACGGCAGGTGAAGGCGTCCAACCCGGGCGACTCGCAGGTCCGGGTGTACGCCGTGCAGCCTCGGGAGAACGCGGAGCCCGACGAGATCGTCGACGGTTTCCTGGAGGCGATGACCAGCGACGACCCCGGTTTCGCCACGGCACGGAAGTATCTGACGAAGGAGGCCGCGCGGACCTGGAAGCCCGGCCAGAGCATCACCGTGCTCACCACGGCGCCGGACCGTGAGCAGGCGGACCGGATCGCGGACCCGGAGAGCCAGGGGCGGTCGTATCCGATCCGCGGCCGGCAGATCGCCACGGTGGACGCCCGCCACGCGTACCAGCCGATGAGCCCTGCCGAGTACAAGGACTTCATCCACGTGGTGCAGCAGCCCTCCGCGGACGGCAAGGGCAAGGAGTGGCGCATCGACCACCTGCCGTCGGGGCTCGTGCTCAGTGAGGCCGACTTCCAGCGCAACTACCGCTCCGTCAACAAGTACTACTTCGCCTCGGGGCAGGAGTGGGTCGTCGCCGACCCGGTGTACATCCGGCAGCGGCAGGATCCGGTGACCCGGATGGACCCGGTGACCCAGACCGTCAAGGCGCTGCTCGAAGGTCCGACGAACTGGCTGAAGCCGGCGGTGGATTCGCGTTTCCCCTCCGGTACGGAGCTGAAGGAGGGCGTCACCTCGCTGACCACGGACGACCAGTCCACGCTGAAGGTGCCACTCAACGCCAAGGCCGACCGGGTGGGCGGGGAGGTGTGCCGGCGGATGGCGGCTCAGTTGCTCTTCACGCTGGGCGATCTGACGTCAGTACGGGTCGAGCAGGTGGAGCTCCAGCGGGGTTCGGACGGCGGGCGGCTCTGTGTGCTGTCGAAGGCGCAGGCGGAGGAGTTCGCCCCGGTCCACGACTCGGGCCGGGCGGAGAACCCGTTCTTCGTCGACGAGCACGGCATGGTGAAGACGCTGCCGGTCGGTGGCAAGGAGGACGCGGAGGCGGACGCGACGCTCGGGCCCTTCGGCAAGGGCGCGATGCCGCTGCGGTCGGTCGCGGTGGACCGTGAGGAGAGCCGGGCGGCCGGGGTCGGCAAGGACGGGCGCGAGCTGCGCGTGGCGTCGATCCTCTCCGACGACGAGCTGCCTCCCGCGCTGGTGTCGAGCGGCGCGGCACGGCCCGAGGACCGGTTGTCCGCGCCGAGCTGGGACGGGCGGGGCGACCTGTGGGTCGCGGACCGCGACCCCGTGAAGCCGCGTCTGTGGATGGTCCCGGGAGGCGCCGGGGAACCCGTCGAGGTCCGGGCGCCGTGGCTGGCGGACGGGGCCCGGGTCGAATCGCTGAGGGTCTCCGCGGACGGTGTGCGGATCGCCCTGCTGCTCAAGGAGAAGGAAGGCCGCACCATCCTGAAGATCGGCCGGGTGGAGCGGGAGGGCAGCGGGACGCAGCAGGCGGTGTCGGTCACCGATCTGCAGCCCGTGGCGCCGCGGATGGAGAACGTCACCGCCGTGTCCTGGGCCGGTCCGAGCCGGCTCGTCATGGTCGGCAAGGAGGCGGGTGGCGTCCAGCAGATCCGCTACATCCAGACGGACGGCGCGACCTCGACGGCCTCGGTGCTGCCCGGCCTGAACGGGGTGACGGCCGTCGCCGCGCCGAACGACGAGCGCGCTCCGGTGGTCGCCTACTCGGGCAACGACGGCATCGTGCGCCTGATGCCGGGCGCGAACTGGCAGCGGATGGGCAAGGTCGCGGGCTCCGCACCGGTCTACCCGGGCTGACCAGCGGCTCCGTACGGTCTCTCCGGGCTGACCAGCGGCTTCGTCGGGTCTATCCAGGCTGGCCACCGGACGCGGAGTTCCCCGGCCCTCCGGCCGAGACCGGACGCGGACGTCCCCGGCCCTCCCGGCCGGGCCCGGGAGGGGCCCGGCCTGCCGCCCGTGACCGCCTGGCCGGGCCTCTGGCGTGGGCCCCTGGCCGTGACGCCGTGCCCCGGGCGGGCCCGCCGCCGGTGGGGCCGGTGGCCGGGCCGGGCCCCCGAGCGTGGGCGCCGTGACCGCCTGGCCGGGCCCGCCCGCCGGTTGGGTCGGCCGCCTGGCCGCCGCGCCCCGTCGCCCACCGCCCCGTCGTCCCGTTGCCCCGTTGTCCACAGGGGTGGCCGCCCGGGTCCGGCAGGAGGACAGTGGAGCCATGCGGGGGTGGTGGCGCGAGATCGCCGGACTGGTGCTGCCGGTCGCCTGTGGAGGCTGCGGCAGGCCCCGGACGGAGTTGTGCCCGCGGTGCGCGGACGAGCTGACGGGCCCCGGACCGCGCAGGGTGCGGCCCGTTCCCGAGCCGGCCGGGCTGCCGGTCGTCCATGCCTCGGCGCCGTACGCCGGGTCCGTACGCTCGCTGCTTCTCGCCCACAAGGAGCGTGGCGCGCTCCGTCTCGCCGGACCTCTCGGGTCGGCGCTCGCCGGCGCCGTGGAGGCTGCTGCCAGCCGCTGTGACGCCTCCGGGACGGGCCCCCTTCTCCTTGTACCGGTGCCCTCGTCACGTCGCTCGGTGCGGGCGCGTGGCCACGATCCGACCCGGCGCATCGCGCTCGCGGCGGCGGGCCGGCTGCGCGATCGGGGGAGGGCCGCCCGGGTGATTCCGGTGCTGCGCCAGCGCCGCGTCGTGGCCGACCAGTCGGGGCTCGGCGCCCGTGGACGGTTCGCCAACCTGGCCGGGGCGCTGCAGGTGGTGGCCGGCGGCGCGCGGCTGATGGAGGGAGGCCGCGTGGTGCTCGTCGACGATCTGATGACCACGGGCGCCTCGTTGACGGAGGCGGCCCGGGCACTGGGTGCCGTACACCCGCCGTTCATTCGGGCACGGAGTGAAGGCATGGAACGGAGCGCGCCGGAAAGGGGATTCGTACACGCGCCGGCGGCGGTGGTCGCTTGTTCTCCGGCGTCGTTCGAAATAAACCGGAACTGACGAAGAGCTTGCATCGTTGCAGGTGGTGAGAGGTGAGAACACCCGAACGGGGGTATGTCGCGGTAGCGGGTGCCGACACCCGTCCGAACGAGCTATGTTCGGTTGTGAGGAATGGCGAATGCTACGCCTCAGCGAATGCACGGGTGCGCCTACAGGACAGGAGTTCAGGGCGAATTAACCTCGGATCGGTGGGGTGGGGATCTTGCCGGCTGGGGAGGAGGAGGTGAAAGTCGCCAAGTCCGAGGCTCCGGCATTCACCGGAGTCTGGTGCAAAGGGAGAAGCTCGACGGCCGAGGAGCCGTTCTGAGCGATCCGGGAACGGAGTTCTGCGTGGACATCGTCGTCAAGGGCCGCAAGACCGAGGTGCCCGAGCGGTTCCGCAAGCACGTGGCCGAGAAGCTGAAGCTGGAGAGAATCCAGAAGCTCGACGGCAAGGTGATCAGCCTCGACGTCGAGGTGTCCAAGGAGCACAACCCGCGGCAGGCCGACAGGTCCGACCGTGTAGAGATCACCCTCCACTCCCGAGGCCCGGTGATCCGGGCAGAAGCGGCGGCAGGCGACCCGTACGCAGCACTCGACCTCGCCAGCGACAAGCTGGACGCGCGACTGCGCAAGCAGCACGACAAGCGGTACACCCGCCGAGGAAACGGCAGGCTGTCGGCCGCCGAGGTCGCCGATGTGGTGCCGGGCGTCGCCCAGCTCAACGGAAACGGCGAGCTGGTGGGCGAGGAGTCCGGTGGAGTGCCCACCACGATGATGGGCTCGATCGAAGTGCAGGGCGAAGGCCCGCTGGTGGTCCGCGAGAAGACGCACCGGGCCGCCCCCATGACCCTCGACCAGGCGCTCTACGAGATGGAGCTCGTCGGTCACGACTTCTATCTGTTCGTCGACTCCGACACCAAGCAGCCGAGTGTCGTCTACCGGCGGCACGCGTACGACTACGGCGTCATCCATCTGGAGAGCGACCCGCTCGCCGAGGGCGGCGGCGCCGGTGGTGCCCTCGGCGGCTGACCCACAGCCCCAGCACCACCCCTACTCTGTCCGTCACGGTGCCCCTGGAGCGCCCCATGCGCCCCCAGGGGCACCCCCGTGCGCCCCCGTGGTCACCACGGGATCACCGCACTGTCCGCCGGGCATGAAATCATGGCGTGCACGCCAACCGGTGCTTTGAGAGCAGCGGTTGGAGGACCGAACACGAATTCAGGCCACGGCCTTCAGGGGGAGGAACGATGGCGGACAGCTTCGGGCCGGTGCACAGCGGGCGAGAGCCTGATGGCGCGGCCACCCCCGAGCGATCGGAATCGGACAGCGGGGACTCCCGCAAAGAGCCGATCCGGGTCCTCGTGGTCGACGACCATGCCCTCTTCCGTCGTGGCCTGGAGATCGTCCTCGCCCAGGAGGAGGACATTCAGGTCGTCGGCGAGGCGGGCGACGGGGCGGAGGCCGTCGACAAGGCGGCCGATCTGCTGCCCGACATCGTGCTGATGGATGTCCGGATGCCCAAGCGCGGCGGTATCGAGGCATGCACCTCCATCAAGGAGGTGGCCCCCAGCGCGAAGATCATCATGTTGACGATCAGCGACGAGGAGGCCGATCTCTACGACGCGATCAAGGCGGGCGCGACCGGCTATCTCCTGAAGGAGATCTCCACCGACGAGGTCGCCACCGCGATTCGCGCGGTGGCCGACGGCCAGTCGCAGATCAGCCCGTCGATGGCGTCCAAACTCCTCACGGAGTTCAAGTCGATGATCCAGCGCACGGACGAACGCCGACTGGTACCGGCACCCCGGCTGACCGACCGCGAGCTCGAAGTCCTCAAGCTCGTCGCGACCGGGATGAACAACCGGGACATCGCCAAGCAGTTGTTCATCTCCGAGAACACGGTGAAGAACCACGTGCGCAACATCCTGGAGAAGCTCCAGCTGCACTCCAGGATGGAGGCCGTGGTCTACGCGATGCGGGAGAAGATCCTCGAGATCCGCTGACGGAGGAAGGCGTCCGCCGGATCAGCCGAGCGCGGCCGTCAGCGGGGCGATCAGCTCCGGGCGGTCCGCCCGCTCGATCCGTACGGAGTCGCAGCCGACCCACTCGGCCGCCTCCCGCAGCGCCTGCGCCATCGGTGCGACGGCCTTGGGGGACTCCAGCGACAGCTGCCTGGCCACCAGCGTCCTGCCGTCGCGCGCCGGGTCCACGCGGCCCACCAGCCTGCCGCCCGCGAGGAGCGGCATGGCGAAGTAGCCGTGCACCCGCTTCTGCTTCGGTACGTACGCCTCCAGGCGGTGGGTGAAGCCGAAGATCCGCTCCGTGCGCGGCCGCTCCCAGATCAGCGAGTCGAACGGCGACAGCAGCGTCGTCCGGTGCCGGCCGCGCGGCTCCGTCGCCAGCGCCGCGGGATCCGCCCAGGCCGGCTTGGCCCAGCCCGCCACCGTCACCGGCACGAGGCCGGACGCCTCCACCACCGCGTCGAACGCCTCGCCCTTGATCCGGTGGTAGTCGGCGATGTCGGAGCGCGTGCCCACGCCCAGGGCCTCGCCCGCCTGCCGCACCAGCCGCCGCAGACACTCCGTGTCGTCCAGGTCGGCCTGGAGCAGGGCGTCCGGGATCGCCCGCTCGGCGAGGTCGTAGACGCGCTTCCAGCCGCGGCGCTCGGTGCAGACCACCTCGCCGTACATCAGCGCCCGCTCGACGGCGATCTTCGACTCGGACCAGTCCCACCACTCGCCCTTGTTCTTCGCGCCGCCGAGCTCCGTCGCGGTCTGCGGGCCCTCGGCGCGCAGCTGCTTGATCACGGCGTCGTACGCCCCGTCGGGCAGGTGGTGGTGCCACTGCGGGCGGGCACGGTAGGAACGGCGCCGGAACGCGAAGAGCGGCCACTCCTCGACCGGCAGGATGCAGGCCGCGTGCGACCAGTACTCGAAGGCGTGCCCCTCGGTCCAGTACGCGTCCTCGACCGTCCTGCGGCCCACCGCGCCCAGCCGGGCGTAGGGGATCAGCTCGTGCGAGCGGGCCAGGACGGAGATCGTGTCGAGCTGCACCTGCCCCAGATGCCGCAGCACGCCCCGCACCCCGGCGCGGCGGTCGGGCGCGCCCAGGAACCCCTGGGCGCGCAGGGCGATCCGGCGGGCTTCGTCCGCGGACAGTTCGGCAACGGGCGGCGGCGCAGTCGTCATGATCCGCACCCTAGAGGCAGGCACTGACATTCATCCCGGGGTCCGGGAAGTCGCCGCCACGTACGGCAGGGCGCACGGCAGGCCGAGGTCCGACGGCAGCAGGGCGCCGACCCAGACGTCCCGCAGCACTCCGTTGTTCGGCAGCGCGGCGCGCAGCACGCCCTCGACCGTGAAACCGGCCTTCTCCGCGGTCGCCCGCGAGCCCTGGTTGCCGACCTCGGCGCGCCACTCCAGGCGCGTGCAGCGCAGCTCCGTGAAGGCCCATTCGGCGAGCGCGAGGACCGCCTCGGTCATGTAGCCGCGGCCCCGGTGCTCCTCGGCGGTCCAGAACCCGACCTCCCAGGTGCCCGAGCGCGGGTGGTGCAGGGCGACGGCGGCGAGGAGCGGGCCGCCGTCCCGGAGGCGTACGGCGAAGCTGTACTCCGTGTCGTCGCGCCAGCCGTCGGGGACGACGCGGTTCAGGAAGAACTCGGCGTCCTGGCGCCCGTAGGGCGAGGGGACGGTCGTCCAGCGCTGGATCTCGGGGTCCTGGCAGATCGCGTGGACCTCGTCGACGTCCTCGGGCGCGAACCTGCCGAGGGCCAGGCGTTCCGTGATCAGTGTCTTCGGCTCCATGACGGAATTCTGGTGAGCGGAGCGTTGCGAAGCGAACACTTTTCGGACCCTGCGGCACCTTCGGCGCGTCTCGAGCGTTCTCATTCCGGGCGGCGGTGACGCTCCGGCCTTCGGGCCTCCCGGCGCGGCGGCGGTCTCGCTTACGATGGCCGTTGCGGTGGGGACCACCTGCCGTGCCCGCGCCCGAGTCCATCACAAGACCCAGTGCCAGGCCCGACCGGCAAGGAGACCAGCCTCAGTGTCCGTCTTCAACAAGCTCATGCGTGCAGGCGAAGGCAAGATCCTGCGCAAACTGCACCGCATCGCGGACCAGGTCAACTCCATCGAAGAGGACTTCGTCAACCTCTCCGACGCCGAGTTGCGGGCGCTCACCGATGAGTACAAGCAGCGGTACGCCGACGGTGAGAGCCTCGACGACCTGCTCCCCGAAGCCTTCGCGACCGTCCGCGAGGCCGCCAAGCGCGTACTCGGCCAGCGCCACTACGACGTCCAGCTCATGGGCGGTGCCGCCCTGCACCTCGGCTATGTCGCCGAGATGAAGACCGGTGAGGGCAAGACCCTCGTCGGCACGCTCCCCGCGTACCTGAACGCGCTGTCCGGCAAGGGCGTGCACCTGATCACGGTGAACGACTACCTGGCCGAGCGCGACTCCGAGCTCATGGGGCGCGTCCACAAGTTCCTGGGCCTGACCATCGGCTGCATCCTGGCCAACATGACGCCGGCCCAGCGTCGCGAGCAGTACAACTGCGACATCACGTACGGCACGAACAACGAGTTCGGCTTCGACTACCTCCGCGACAACATGGCGTGGTCCAAGGACGAGCTCGTCCAGCGCGGCCACAACTTCGCCTGTGTCGACGAGGTCGACTCGATCCTGGTCGACGAGGCCCGTACGCCGCTGATCATCTCCGGCCCGGCCGACCAGGCCACCAAGTGGTACGGCGACTTCGCCAAGCTGGTCACCCGCCTCACCAAGGGCGAGGCGGGCAACCCGCTGAAGGGCATCGAGGAGACCGGCGACTACGAGGTCGACGAGAAGAAGCGCACCGTCGGCATCCACGAGGCCGGCGTCGCCAAGGTCGAGGACTGGCTGGGCATCGACAACCTCTACGAGTCGGTGAACACCCCGCTCGTCGGGTACCTGAACAACGCCATCAAGGCCAAGGAACTGTTCAAGAAGGACAAGGACTACGTCGTCATCGACGGCGAAGTCATGATCGTCGACGAGCACACCGGCCGTATCCTCGCCGGCCGCCGCTACAACGAGGGCATGCACCAGGCGATCGAGGCGAAGGAAGGGGTGGACATCAAGGACGAGAACCAGACCCTCGCCACGATCACCCTGCAGAACTTCTTCCGCCTCTACGACAAGCTCTCCGGCATGACCGGTACGGCCATGACCGAGGCGGCCGAGTTCCACCAGATCTACAAGCTCGGCGTCGTCCCGATCCCGACGAACAAGCCCATGGTCCGCAAGGACCAGTCGGACCTGATCTACCGGACCGAGGTCGCCAAGTTCGCCGCCGTGGTCGACGACATCGCGGAGAAGCACGAGAAGGGCCAGCCGATCCTCGTCGGTACGACGTCGGTCGAGAAGTCCGAGTACCTCTCCCAGCAGCTCTCCAAGCGCGGCATCCAGCACGAGGTGCTCAACGCCAAGCAGCACGACCGTGAGGCCACGATCGTCGCCCAGGCCGGCCGCAAGGGCGCCGTCACCGTCGCCACGAACATGGCCGGCCGAGGCACCGACATCAAGCTCGGCGGCAACCCCGACGACCTGGCGGAGGCCGAGCTGCGTCAGGCGGGCCTGGACCCCGTCGAGCACGTCGAGCAGTGGGCCGCAGCCCTCCCGGCCGCCCTGGAGCGTGCCGAGGCGGCCGTGAAGGCGGAGTTCGAGGAGGTCAAGGAGCTCGGCGGGCTGTACGTGCTGGGCACCGAGCGCCACGAGTCCCGCCGGATCGACAACCAGCTGCGCGGTCGTTCCGGCCGTCAGGGCGACCCGGGCGAGTCCCGCTTCTACCTCTCCCTCGGCGACGACCTGATGCGCCTGTTCAAGGCCCAGATGGTGGAGCGCGTGATGGCCATGGCCAACGTGCCGGACGACGTGCCGATCGAGAACAAGATGGTCACCCGTGCCATCGCCTCCGCGCAGTCCCAGGTCGAGACCCAGAACTTTGAGACGCGTAAGAACGTCCTGAAGTACGACGAGGTCCTCAACCGGCAGCGTGAGGTCATCTACGGCGAGCGCCGCCGCGTCCTGGAGGGCGAGGACCTGCACGAGCAGATCCAGCACTTCATGGACGACACGATCGACGACTACATCCGCCAGGAGACCGCCGAGGGCTTCGCGGAGGAGTGGGACCTCGACCGGCTGTGGAACGCGTTCAAGCAGCTGTACCCGGTGAAGGCGTCCGTGGACGAGCTGGAGGAGGCGGCCGGCGACCGCGCGGGCATCACCGCCGAGTTCATCGCCGAGTCCGTCAAGGACGACATCCACGAGCAGTACGACGCGCGTGAGAAGTCGCTCGGCTCGGACATCATGCGTGAGCTGGAGCGCCGCGTGGTCCTCTCCGTGCTCGACCGCAAGTGGCGCGAGCACCTCTACGAGATGGACTACCTCCAGGAGGGCATCGGCCTGCGCGCCATGGCGCAGAAGGACCCGCTGGTCGAGTACCAGCGCGAGGGCTTCGACATGTTCACCGCCATGATGGAGGGCATCAAGGAGGAGTCCGTCGGCTACCTGTTCAACCTGGAGGTCCAGGTCGAGCAGCAGGTCGAGGAGGTCCCGGTGAAGGACGCGGCTCCGTCGCTCTCCAAGGAGGACGCCGTGCCGGCGCCCGCCGGGCGTCCGGAGATCCGTGCCAAGGGGCTCGACGCCCCGCAGCGGCCGGACCGGCTGCACTTCACCGCGCCCAAGGTGGACGGTGACGGCAGTGTCGTCGAGGGCGACTTCGTCAGCGGGGACGCCGGCGGTGACGGTCTGACGCGCGCGGAGCGTCGCAAGGCGCAGAAGAGCAGCGGCGGGCGTCGCCGCAAGAAGTAGCCCCCAGCGGGGAGGAGGGGCCGGGCACCGGGTGAGGTGTCCGGCCCCTCCGGCATGTCCGGCCGGTCAGGTCCGCCCCGCCCCCTCCGCCCCGTCCGCCCCCTCACGTCCGCCTCCCTCACGTCTGCCCCCGGTCCCGTCCGCCCTCCGCCCCTTCCGCCCCGTCAGGGACGGGCCTGGGCGGGCACGCGCGGCCGGGCCGGTGCGCGGTCGGCGGGGGCGGGCGACGGGTCCCCCACGCGCGCGTGGAGGCCGTCCAGCTCGACGGCGGCGCAGCGCCAGCGGCGGTCGGCGCCGCGCTCCAGGCGGAAGGCCATGGCCCTGATCCGTTCGCCGGTGGCGACGACCGCGCAGACCTCGACGGCGCCCGTCCTCGGCGGATGGAAGCGGCAGGTACGGAGCACGGGCCGGGCGCCCAGGGACCTGAAGGGGGTTTCCGGGGCGAGCTGGACGAGCTGTTCGTACGCCTCCCCGACCGTCATCCCGAGCATCCAGTGGACGGGCCGTTCGCCGCTGAGGACGGCGAGCAGGCGCTCGGCGAAGAGGGCGTGCGGCGGGAGCGCGCGGGGCGGCACGCGGACGGCGGAGGGGGCCCCGGGGCGGGTGCCCGGGCGGGACCCGGCCGAGCCTCGGGGGCCGGTGCCGGCCGGGCCGCGGGGCGCGGTGCGGGGGCGAGGGGCACGGGGACGCGTGGTGGCGGTGGGGGTGAGCGAGGGAACCGGCCGGGACGGGGGCGGCGGCGTGCGCGTCGTGGTGATGGCGTCCATGGGCGGGTCCCCGTTCCGTACGGCCTCGGCGGTTCTACCGGGCGGTAACTTCTGTTGGGGATCTTGTTACGGGGGTGCTCGGCGCACCCGCAAGGCTCCGTGGCGGCCCGCGAGGCCGTGCGGCGGATTCACCTATCAGAGTGACGGGACGGTCTTCCCGGTCTGCCGGAGCGGGGGCGGGGGATGCCTCGGGTGGACCCGTGAGGCGGCGGCCCGGAGACCCCGAAGGGGGACTCCGCACGTATCCTGAGGGCGTTTCCGACTACGAAAGCGGCCAGCCATGCGCGTGTACGTCCCCCTGACCCTTCCCGGTCTCGCACAGGCGCACAAGGCGGGCGAGCTCGGCCCCGGACCGGTCACCGCGTACGCCGTCACCCCGGCACTGCGCGAGTGGTACGTCTCCGACGACATCGAGGAGCTCGAGTACGCCGCGCTCAGCCGGGCCGCGTCCGCGTCCCTGCGGCTGCTCGCCGGCGACCCCTCGGCGGCACGCCGCCGGATCGTCGTCGCCGTCGACGTACCGGACAAGGAGGCCGTGGTCGACCCCGACCGCGGTCTGGACGCCTCCTCGCTGGGCGAGGTCCGCATCGCCGGAGCCGTACCGCTGGCGAAGGCGGCGGCCGTGCACGCCGACGCGGACGACGCCGAGACGGACGTCTCGGCGGCGGCGGACGCGCTGGGGGCGGCGGACCAGGGTGACGACGACGCGCAGTTCACGGTGGACGGCGCCGAGGACCACGAGCTGCTCTGGTTCGGCGTGCAGGAGATTCCGGGGCTGCTCGGCTGACGGACGTCGCCCTGTCGGCGGGTGCCGGTACCGTCTTCGCATGGGGAAGCACGGAAAGCACCTGGTCTGGGACTGGAACGGCACGCTGCTCGACGACACGGACGCCGTCATCGGGGCGACGAACGCCGCCTTCGCCGAGCTGGGCCTGGAGCCGATCACGCTCGCGCGCTACCGGGACCTGTACACGGTGCCGGTGCCGAAGTTCTACGAACGGCTGATGGGGCGCCTGCCCACGGACGCCGAGTGGGAGCTGATGGACGGTGTGTTCCACCGGCACTACTGGACGCGGGCCGAGGGCTGTGGGCTGACGATCGGGGCGGCGGAGCTGCTGGCCGCGCGACAGGCGTCCGGGTTCACGCAGTCGCTGCTCTCCCTGGCGCCGCATGCCGAGCTGGTCCCGCTGGTGCGCAGGCACGGTATCGAGGAGCGGTTCGTGCGGGTGGACGGGCGGGTCGGGGCGTCGACGGAGGGGAAGTCGGCGCACATGGTCCGCCACCTTCAGGCGCTCGGCGGTGTCGATCCGGTGCGGATCGTGGTGATCGGGGACGCCGCCGACGACGCGCGGGCGGCGGCGCACGTGGGGGCGCGGGCCGTTCTGTACACGGGCGGGTCGCACAGCCGGGCGTCGCTGGAGGCCGTCGGGGTCCCCGTCGTCGACTCGCTCGCGGAAGCGGTCGCCGTGGCGGAGGAGCTCGTCTAGGGCGGGTTTCGAAAGTGGCGCCGTCCGCCCGAAGGGCGGGGGCAGGCGGGACTTTCGAAACACGCCCCAGGGGCAGGCCCGGAGGGCCGGTCCGCGCGCCGGGGCGGTCGCGCGGGAGGGCTCGCATTGCGCGCCCCGCCCGCGCGGCCGCCGTGGGCCGAGGCGTCAGCCCGCCGCGCGCAGGACCTTCAGGAACTCGCGCATCCAGGCCGGGTGGTCCGGCCAGGCCCGCGAGGAGACCAGCGTGCCGTCCACCACCGCCTCCGTGTCCTGGAAGCCGGCGCCCGCCGCCTGCATGTCGAGTTCCAGGGCCGGGTACGCCGTGACCCTGCGCCCCTCCAGGCCGCCGATCGCCGCCGTCAGGAGGGGACCGTGGCAGATCTGGGCCACCGGCTTGTCCGCGTCGAAGAACGACTTCAGGATCTTCCGGAGCTCCGGGTCGTTGCGGAGGTACTCCGGGGCCCGGCCGCCCGGGATCACGACCGCGATGTAGTCGCCCGGATCGACCTCCGAGAACGCCAGGTCCGCGGGCCAGGTGTACCCCGGCTTCTCGGTGTAGGTGTCGTAGCCCGGCTCGAAGTCGTGCACCACGAACCGCAGCTGTTTGCGCGCCGGAGCGGCGATGTGGACCTCGTACCCCTCTTCGAGAAGACGCTGGTACGGGTACATGACCTCCAGTGATTCCGCCGCGTCCCCGGTCACGATCAAGATCTTCGCCATGATGACTCCCAGATCGGTGGGTACCCCGCGTCCACGTTGCCCGCGGCGCCCCGCTTTGCCAAGAGGACATGTGTCGCTGTCCATAACGTCAAACTTCCACCCCCTCTTTTGTACACATACGGACCATGACGACTCCGGGGTGGAGAGCGATAGGCTTTTCCCGTGATCAGCGCGATACGCCGAGGGGGCAGCGAAGCCCCCGGCTCTCGCCCGGTCCGCTACCGCGGCCGGGCCGACAAGGCGTTCGCTGATCCCTGCCGTCCGGGCCTCCCGCCGACATTGGCCGATATCGGTTCGGACATCTCTCATCACGACATAACGTCGACGTCGACCGGTAACCCCGCGTCGTGGCGTTGTGTCATTTCTTCCACCGACGTCACGCAACGGCGCGCGACAGGAGCCAGAGGACATGCAGACCAAGCTGGACGAAGCCAAGGCCGAGCTGCTCGCACGGGCCGCCCGGGTAGCTGAGACCGGTCCGGTCGGGGGGCAACTTCCGACGGGGCCCGAGAAGGGGAAGCGCCCGGACAGGGACACCCTGCTCGACTACCTCCAGCGCTACTACCTGCACACCGCGCCCGAGGACCTCACCGACCGAGACCCGGTGGACGTCTTCGGCGCCGCTCTCTCGCACTACCGGCTCGCGGAGAACCGCCCCCAGGGCACCGCGAACGTCCGCGTCCACACCCCGACGGTCGAGGAGAACGGCTGGACCTGCAGCCACTCCGTCGTCGAGGTCGTCACCGACGACATGCCCTTCCTGGTCGACTCGGTCACCAACGAGCTCTCCCGGCAGGGCCGCGGCATCCACGTCGTGATCCACCCGCAGGTCCGCGTCCGCCGCGACCTGACCGGCAAGCTCATCGAGGTCCTGCCGGGCGAGGCCAGGGGCGAGCAGGCCCACGACGTCCTCACCGAGTCCTGGATCCACGTCGAGATCGACCGCGAGACCGACCGCGCCGACCTCAAGCAGATCACCAGCGACCTGCTGCGCGTCCTGTCCGACGTCCGCGAGACCGTCGAGGACTGGGAGAAGATGCGCGAGACCGCGCTGCGCATCGCCGAGAACCTGCCCGACGAGCCCACCGCCGACGATCTGCGCCCCACCGAGGTCGAAGAGGCCCGCGAGCTGCTGCGCTGGCTCTCGGACGACCACTTCACCTTCCTCGGCTACCGCGAGTACGAGCTGGTCAACGGAGACGCGCTGGCAGCCGTCCCCGGCACCGGCCTCGGCATCCTCCGCTCCGACCCGCACCACGGCGGCGAGGACGACCACCACGCCCCCGTCTCGCCGTCCTTCAGCCGGCTGCCCGCCGACGCCCGCGCCAAGGCACGCGAGCACAAGCTGCTGATCCTGACCAAGGCGAACAGCCGGGCCACCGTGCACCGCCCCTCGTACCTCGACTACGTGGGCGTGAAGAAGTTCGACGCCGAGGGCAACGTCATCGGGGAGCGCCGCTTCCTGGGCCTGTTCTCCTCCGCCGCGTACACCGAGTCCGTCCGCCGCGTCCCGGTCATCAAGCGCAAGGTCCAGGAGGTCCTGGAGGGCGCCGGTTTCTCGCCGAACAGCCACGACGGCCGCGACCTGCTCCAGATCCTGGAGACGTACCCGCGCGACGAGCTCTTCCAGACCCCGGTCGACGAGCTGCGCTCCATCGTCACCTCCGTCCTCTACCTGCAGGAACGCCGCCGACTGCGGCTCTACCTGCGCCAGGACGAGTACGGGCGCTACTACTCCGCCCTCGTCTATCTGCCGCGCGACCGCTTCAACACCACCGTCCGCGAGCGGCTGACCGGCATCCTCATGGAGGAGCTCGACGGCACCAACGTCGACTTCACCGCGTGGAACACCGAGTCGATCCTCTCCCGGCTCCACTTCGTCGTCCGCGTCGAGCCCGGCACCGAGCTGGCCCAGCTCTCCGACGCCGACAAGGACCGCATCGAGGCGCGGCTCGTCGAGGCCGCCCGCTCCTGGGCCGACGGCTTCGCCGAGGCCCTCAACGCCGAGTGCGGCGAGGAGCGCGCCGCCGAGCTGCTGCGCCGCTACGGCAACGCCTTCCCCGAGGGCTACAAGGCCGACCACTCGCCGCGCTCCGCCGTGGCCGACCTGGTCCACCTGGAGCAGCTGACGAGCACCGGCAAGGAGTTCGCGCTCTCGCTGTACGAGCCGGTCGGTGCCCGCCCCGGCGAGCGCCGCTTCAAGATCTACAAGTCCGGCGACCAGATCTCCCTCTCCGCCGTCCTCCCGGTGCTCAACCGGCTCGGCGTCGAGGTCATCGACGAGCGGCCGTACGAGCTGCGCTGCGCCGACCGTACGCACGCCTGGGTCTACGACTTCGGCATGCGGATGCCCGCCCCGACCGCCAACGGCGCCTCCTTCAGCGACGACGCGCGCGAGCGGTTCCAGGAGGCGTTCGCCGCCACCTGGACCGGCCAGGCCGAGAACGACGGCTTCAACTCGCTGGTCCTGAGCGCCGGGCTGACCTGGCGCCAGGCCATGGTGCTGCGCGCCTACGCGAAGTACCTGCGCCAGGCCGGTTCGACGTTCAGCCAGGACTACATGGAGGACACCCTCCGCAACAACGTCCACACCACCCGGCTGCTCGTCTCGCTCTTCGAGGCCCGGATGTCCCCGGAGCGCCAGCGCGCCGGCATCGAGCTGATCGACGCGCTCCTGGAGGAGCTGGACGCCGCCCTGGACCAGGTCGCGAGCCTGGACGAGGACCGCATCCTGCGCTCCTTCCTCACCGTCATCAAGGCGACCCTGCGGACGAACTTCTTCCAGAACTCGACGGACGGAGTCCCGCACTCCTACGTGTCGATGAAGTTCGACCCGCAGGCCATCCCCGACCTCCCCGCGCCCCGGCCGGCCTTCGAGATCTGGGTGTACTCGCCGCGCGTCGAGGGCGTCCACCTGCGCTTCGGCAAGGTCGCCCGAGGCGGTCTGCGCTGGTCCGACCGGCGTGAGGACTTCCGCACCGAGATCCTCGGCCTGGTCAAGGCGCAGATGGTGAAGAACACCGTCATCGTGCCCGTCGGCGCCAAGGGCGGCTTCGTCGCCAAGCAGCTCCCGGACCCGTCCGTGGACCGCGACGCCTGGCTGGCCGAGGGCATCGCGAGCTACAAGACCTTCATCTCGGCGCTGCTCGACATCACGGACAACCTGGTCGCCGGCGAGGTCGTGCCCCCGGCCGACGTGGTCCGCCACGACGAGGACGACACCTACCTCGTCGTCGCCGCCGACAAGGGCACGGCGACCTTCTCCGACATCGCCAACGAGGTCGCCGTCTCCTACGGCTTCTGGCTCGGCGACGCCTTCGCCTCCGGCGGTTCGGCGGGCTACGACCACAAGGGCATGGGCATCACCGCCCGCGGTGCCTGGGAGTCCGTGAAGCGGCACTTCCGCGAGCTCGGCCACGACACCCAGACCGAGGACTTCACCGTCGTCGGCGTCGGCGACATGTCCGGCGACGTCTTCGGCAACGGCATGCTGCTCTCCGAGCACATCCGCCTGGTCGCGGCCTTCGACCACCGTCACATCTTCATCGACCCGACCCCGGACGCGGCCGTCTCGTACGCCGAGCGCCGCCGTCTCTTCGAGCTGCCCCGCAGCTCCTGGGCCGACTACAACACCGAGCTCCTCTCCGCGGGCGGTGGCATCCACCCCCGTACAGCCAAGTCGATCCCGGTCAACGCGCAGATGCGGGCGGCCCTCGGCATCGAGGCCGGCGTCACCAAGCTGACCCCGGCCGAGCTGATGCAGACGATCCTCCACTCGCCCGTCGACCTGCTGTGGAACGGCGGCATCGGCACGTACGTCAAGTCGTCCGCGGAGTCCAACGCGGACGTCGGCGACAAGGCGAACGACGCCATCCGCGTCAACGGCGAGGCCCTGCGGGTCAAGGTCGTCGGCGAGGGCGGCAACCTCGGTCTGACCCAGCTGGGCCGCATCGAGTTCGCCCGCAAGGGCGGCCCCGACGGCGAGGGCGGCAAGGTCAACACCGACGCCATCGACAACAGCGCCGGCGTCGACACGTCCGACCACGAGGTCAACATCAAGATCCTGCTGAACGGGCTCGTCGCCGAAGGCGACATGACCGTGAAGCAGCGCAACAGGATCCTCGCCGAGATGACCGACGAGGTCGGCTCGCTGGTCCTGCGCAACAACTACGCGCAGAACGTCGCGCTGGCCAACGCGGTGACGCAGTCGCCGTCCCTGCTCCACGCCCACCAGCGGTTCATGCGCCGCCTGGAAAGGGACGGCGCGCTGGACCGCTCGCTGGAGTTCCTGCCGCAGGACCGGCAGATCCGCGAGCTGCTCAACAACGCCAAGGGCCTGAGCCAGCCGGAGGTCGCCGTCCTCCTCGCGTACACCAAGATCACGGTGGCCGACGAGCTGATCGGCACCGAGCTGCCGGACGACCCCTACCTGCGGGGTCTGCTCCACGCGTACTTCCCGACGCAGCTGCGCGAGAAGTTCGCCGAAGCGGTCGACAGCCACCCGCTGCGCCGGGAGATCGTCACCACGATCCTGGTCAACGACACCGTGAACACCGGTGGCTCGACCTTCCTGCACCGCCTCCGCGAGGAGACCGGCGCGTCGATCGAGGAGATCGTCCGCGCGCAGACCGCCGCCCGGGTCATCTTCCGGCTCGGCGAGGTCTGGGACGCCGTCGAGGCGCTCGACAACCGGGTTCCGGCCGACGTCCAGACCCGGATGCGGCTGCACTCCCGCCGTCTGGTCGAGCGCGGTACGCGCTGGCTGCTCGGCAACCGGCCGCAGCCGCTCCAGCTCGCCGAGACGATCGACTTCTTCGGTGAGCGCGTCGAGCAGGTCTGGGCCGAGCTGCCGCAGCTGCTGCGCGGCGCGGACCTGGAGTGGTACCAGTCGATCCTGGAGGAGCTGACGGAGGTCGGCGTGCCGGAGGAGCTCGCTCTGCGGGTGGCCGGCTTCTCCTCCGCCTTCCCGACGCTCGACATCGTCGCGATCGCCGACCGCACCGCCAAGGACCCGATGGCGGTCGCCGAGGTCTACTACGACCTGGCGGACCGGCTGCGGATCACCCAGCTCATGGACCGGATCATCGAGCTGCCGCGCGCCGACCGGTGGCAGTCGATGGCCCGCGCCTCCATCCGCGAGGACCTGTTCGCCGCGCACGCCGCTCTCACCGCGGACGTGCTCTCGGCGGGCAACGGCAGCTCGACGCCGGAGGAGCGGTTCAAGGGCTGGGAGGAGACGAACGCGGCGATCCTCGGCCGGGCGCGCACCACGCTGGAGGAGATCCAGGGCTCGGAGACCTTCGACCTGGCGAATCTCTCGGTGGCGATGCGGACCATGCGCCAGCTGCTGCGCGCGCACAGCTAGTCGGTCATGCGCGAGGGCCCCGCCGGTATCCGTACCGGCGGGGCCCTCGTCATGGCGCGGGTGTGACGGTCGAGGTCCACAGCCGCCGGGCGGCCAGCAGGGCCGCCGCGAGCAGCAGCACGTTGCGGACGGCGAGAGCGGCCACGCCCGGCCCGGAGCCGGTCAGGACGTCCTCGTAGAGGACGGGGTACGCGAGGGAGCTCAGTGCCGCGGCCGGCAGGAGCAGCAGCGCCACCGGTCGCATCACGGTCCGCCGCGAGGTGAGGCAGACGGCGCTCAGACCGAGCAGCCAGATCATGTACTGGGGGCTGATCACCCGGCTGGTGACGGTGAAGAGCAGGACCGCGGCGAGCGCCGCGTCCAGCGGGGTGGCCTCGCTCCAGCGGCGGGCGCAGAGCCGCCACAGCACCAGCCAGACGAAGGCGAGGACCGTCAGCAGCAGCGCGAGCCGGCCCACGCTGGAGACGTACGGGCCGACGTACTCGAAGGCGCCGTAGCGGTACTGGACGGTGCCCGACCATCCGCCCGCCGCCCTGGCCACCGCGAGCGCGGTGCCGCCCAGCGACTCGATCTGGACGCCGCGGTCGCCCTGCGGGCGCAGGAAGCCGAGGGAGTTCGAGAAGAGGAGGGCCAGGGTGGCGAGGAGGGCCGCGGCGGTGGTGGCGGCCGCGGTCCAGGCGTCGCGGGTGGTACGGCCCCGGGGGGTGCCGATCAGGGTGAGCACCGGCCAGACCTTCACCAGCGTGCCGAGCGCGGCGAGCGCCCCGCCGAGCCGGTGCGCGGCGGGGCGACGGGCCGTCAGCGCCAGCAGGGCGAGGACGGCGAGGGCGGTGACCTGGACGTCGTACCGGGCCAGCGGGATGTGCAGCAGCAGGGGGAGTCCGCCGACCCAGATCCAGGCGCCGTGGGTGACCCGGTCGCTGTCCGCCCGGGCGAGGGCCAGGGTGACCACGGCGTCGGCGAGGAGGGTGAGGGCGACGAAGCCCTGGAAGTACGTGAGCCAGGGCAGCGCCCCGGGGGACATGATCACCAGGCCCGCGCCGGGCGGGTACTGCCAGGTGATGTCGTTCACCGGGAACGTGCCGTGCGTGAACTCCCGGTACCAGTGCTGGTAGAGGACGTGCACCTCGCGGCCGACACCGCCCACGCCGAGGGTGTCGCGCAGCAGGAGCAGCGCCATGCCGGCGCGGGTGACGACCCAGACGACGGCGAGGGCGAGGGCGGTTCCCCGGCCGACGTTGACGAACGTGGCCGAGGTGAAGGTGTCCGAGTCGAAGGGGGAGCCGGTGAGGCCGGGCGGCGCGGGGGCACAGGTGGGGGCGCCGCCCGGTTCGGGCTCCTGCTCGGGAGTGTGGTTGCGATCCGTCGTCATCGAACCGCACTCTATGAGGTTTTGGGCGGTTTGCCCGAGTTTTGTCAGCCCTTCTTGGTGAACGCCTCGTACGCCGCCACGACCTCCTTGGCCGGTCCGTCCATCCGCAGGGTGCCGGCCTCCAGCCACAGCGCGCGGTCGCAGGTCTCGGTGATGGTGGAGTTGGAGTGGGAGACGAGGAAGACGGTGCCCGCCTCGGCGCGCAGCTCGTCGATGCGCTGCTGGCTGCGGCGGCGGAACTTCGCGTCGCCGGTGGAGAGCGCCTCGTCGATCAGGAGGACGTCGTGGCTCTTCGCCGCCGCGATGGAGAAGCGGAGGCGGGCGCCCATGCCGGAGGAGTACGTCCGCATGGGCAGCGAGATGAAGTCGCCCTTCTCGTTGATCCCGGAGAAGTCCACGATGTCGTCGTAGCGGGCGTCGACCTCCGCGCGGGTCATGCCCATCGCGAGTCCGCCGAGGATCACGTTGCGCTCGCCGGTCAGATCGTTCATCAGCGCCGCGTTGACCCCGAGGAGGGAGGGCTGGCCGCGGGTGTAGATCCTGCCCTCGTTGACGGGCAGCAGGCCGGCCACGGCCTTGAGGAGGGTGGATTTGCCCGATCCGTTCGAACCGATCAGGCCAATCGCCTCGCCCCGGTACGCGACGAAGCTGACGCCCTTGACCGCGTGCACCTTGCGGGCGCCGGGAGTGGCGCGCCGGGAGAAGATCCGGCTCAGCGCGGCGGTGGCGCTGCCCTTGCCGCCCCGGGCGCCGTTGACGGTGTAGGTGATGTGGACGCCGTCGGCGACGACGGTGGGGGTGCGCTCCGGAGCCGGAGCCGGAGCCGGGGCCTGGGCCTGGGCCGGTGCGGCGGTCGGCGCCTCGGTGGGGGTCTGCGTCAGGGTCTCAGCCACGGCCGTAGGTCTCCTCTGCCTTCCAGAAGTAGATGAATCCGCCGACGAACGCCACGAGCGCCCAGCCGGCGGCGAGCGCCCAGATGTGCGGTGGCAGCTGGTCGGCGGTGAAGCTCCCGATGAGCGCGAAGCGCATCAGGTCGATGAAGACGGCCGCCGGATTGCCCTGGAGGGCCGCGATCGCCGCGTCCGGGAGCCGGCCGCTCGCCGCCAGGTGCTGGATGGACCACATCGCGCCGGAGACGTACATCCAGGTCCGCAGCACGAACGGCATCAGCTGGGCGACGTCCGGGGTGCGGGCGGCCAGGCGGGCCATGGCGAGCGCGACCCCGGAGTTGAACAGTGCCTGGAGCAGCAGGGCGGGGACGGCCAGGAGCCAGCTCCAGCGGGGGAACTCGCCGCAGCAGAACAGGATCGCGACGAGCACCCCGAGCGAGAGCAGCAACTGCTGGAGCTGCTGGAGCGCGAGGGCGAGCGGGAGGCTCGCGCGGGGGAAGTGCAGGGCGCGGACGAGGCCGAGGTTCCCGCTGATCGCCCGGGTGCCGGTCATGATCGACTGGGAGGTGAAGGTCCAGACGAAGATGCCCGTGATCAGGAACGGGACGTAGTCCGGGATGTCCTTCTGGACGTTCATCAGGACGCCGAAGATCAGGTAGTACACCGCCGCGTTGAGCAGCGGGGTCACCACCTGCCAGACCTGGCCGAGCTTCGCCTGGCTGTACTGCGCGGTGAGCCGCGCCGTCGCGAACGCCCCGATGAAGTCGCGCCGGGACCAGAGCTGCCCGACGTACGCGGGGAGGGTGGGGCGGGCGCCGCTGACGGACAGGCCGTGGCGCCGGGCCAGCGCGCGCAGGTCCTCGGGGGCGTGGGGGCTGGGTTTCGTGAGCGTCCCGGTGGTCACGAGCTCGCTTTCGGCGCGGGTGATGGGTGCTGGCGATGGAACGGGTCCGTATCGTCGCTACGGTGAGAGTAGGACGGTCGGGCGTCGCAACGCAACCGTCTCGTCGTGACGTGGGCGTACGCCGTTGGCTAGGATCGCGTTCATGACGACACCCTCCGGATCCCCTCGCCGCGCCCCCGCGGGAGCCGCCGTTCTCCGCGAGGACGTCACGGAGGCCATCCGCACGGCCGTCTTCGAGGAACTGGCCGCGGTCGGATTCGCCCGCATGTCCATCGAGGGCATCGCGCGCCGCGCGGGCGTCGGCAAGACCGCCGTCTACCGCCGCTGGAAGTCCAAGCTCTCCCTCGTCCTGGACCTCGTCGGCGCCTTCGCCGCGCAAGGGCTGCCGGCGCCGTCCACCGGCTCCCTCGTCGGCGACGTGCGCGCGCTGCTCGAAGTCGCCTCGCACGCCCTGCGCCACCCCGTGGCCTCGCAGGTCATCCCGGACCTGCTGGTCGAGGCCGCCCGGCAGCCGGAGATCGCCCAGGCGATCAAGTCGGCCCTGCTCGACGGCCAGCAGGGGGTCGTCGCGCAGATCGTGCGCGAGGCCGTGGCGCGCGGGGAACTGCCCGAGGGCGCGGACCCGGACCGGGCGCTCGACGTGGTCGTGGGACCCCTCTACTGGCGGCTCGCGGTGGTCCGCGGCGATCTGCCGAAGGGATACCTGGACGACCTCGCCCGCTCGGCGGTGGCGGCGCTCACGGCCTGAGCGTGGTCCGAGGTGCGCGCCTCGGCGACCACTCAGGACGCCACGGGTACGGAGGCGGGCCCCGCACCCGTGCCGTCCGGCAGGCCCCGGCTACTTCACCGCGCCCGCCATCACGCCCGAGACGAACTGCCGCTGGAAGGCGAAGAACACCGCCAGCGGGATCACCATCGACACGAAGGCGCCCGGCGCCAGCACGTCGATGTTGTTCCCGAACTGCCGGACCTGCTGCTGCAGCGCCACCGTGATCGGTGGGGACTCGGAGTCCGCGAAGATCAGCGCGACCAGCATGTCGTTCCAGACCCACAGGAACTGGAAGATCCCGAGCGAGGCGATCGCCGGGCCGCCCAGCGGCAGGACGACCCGGGTGAAGAGCCGGACCTCGCCCGCCCCGTCGAGCCGCGCCGCCTCCAGCAGCTCCCTGGGGATCTCCGCGAAGAAGTTCCGCAGCAGGAAGATCGCGAAGGGCAGCCCGAAGGCCGTGTGGAAGAGGATCACCCCGAGCGTCGTCTCGAAGATGCCGACCGTGCCGAAGAGCTTCGAGACGGGGACGAGCGCCACCTGCACCGGGACCACCAGAAGCCCCACGACCACCAGGAACCACCAGTCGCGGCCGGGGAAGTCCAGCCAGGCGAAGGCGTACCCGGCGAGCGAGCCGATGACGACGACCAGCACCGTGGCCGGGACGGTGATCAGCACCGTGGAGACGAGCGAGCCCGTGATCGTGTCGTTGGCGAGGAGCGCGGAGTAGTTCTCGACCGTGAGCTGGGCGGGCGAGGTGAAGACCTCCCACCAGCCGCTCTCGCTGATGTCGGAGGGGGAGCGGAGCGAGGACAGCAGGAGTCCTACCGCCGGCATCAGCCAGAACAGCCCGACGAGGACGAGGAAGATCCGCATCCCCCCACCGGCGGCGCGGGCGGCGAGCCGCGCGGCCGGACTCCTCCGTACCGCGGGACCTCCCTCCGGGGCCGCACCCTTCGCCGCGGCCGGCCCCCTCCGCGCGGCCGGAACCTTCTGCGCGGCAGGACTCCTCCGCGCGGCGGGACCGCTCATCGACGGGCCTCCCTTCGCATCCGGCGGATGTTGAACGCCATCACCGGGATCACCAGGAGCAGCAGCAGGACGGCGATGGCCGAGCCGACGCCGAGATCCGCGTCCGTGCCGAAGGACGAGCGGTACAGCTGGAGCGCCAGCACGTTGGCATCGTCCTGGGCGGAACCCGGCGCGATGATGAAGACGAGGTCGAAGACCTTCAGCACGTTGATCATCAGGGTGACGAGGACGACCGCGAGGACCGGAGCCAGGAGCGGGACCGTGATCCGGCGGAACACCTGCCATTCGTTCGCGCCGTCGACCCGGGCCGCCTCCAGGAGCTCCCGGGGCACGCTCGCCAGACCGGCCGCGATCAGGACCATCGCGAACCCGGCCCACATCCACACGTAACTGCCGATGACGGCGGGCGTGACGAGCGAGGGGCCCAGCCACTCGACCCCGTTGTACTGCTCGCGGAAGTTGCTCGCGGGCAGCCGCAGCAGGGCTCCGTCGGCGGCGGCCGGGAGGCTGAACGTGCCGTCGGCGGCCACCGTGGTGGACGCGACGACAGCGCCGTCCTTCACCGCCTCCACGCGCAACCCCTTCAGACCGAGTTCGCTCGCGTCGACGACGTTCGGCCGCCCGCCTCCGCCCCGGGTGAAGTCCAGCCAGGCGGTCCCGGTGATCCGGTCCTCCCGCGGGGCCGGTTCGCGCGCCGGACGGGCGTCCTTCGGCATCTGTGCCGGGGCGACGCCGATCAGCGGGAGCCGCGCCGTCTCACCCGTACGGACCGGGCTCTCGGTGATGAACGCGCCGCCGCCCGCCGCTTCGAGCGGGTGGACCGGCAGTGGGCGCGCCCGGGGGAAGACGGAGGACTCGGCGAACGTGTCGTGGACGCCGACCCAGACGGCGTTCGCGACGCCCCGGTCCGGATCCTGCTCGTAGACGAGCCGGAAGATGATTCCGGCGGCGAGCATCGAGATCGCCATCGGCATGAAGACGATCAGTTTGAACGCCGTGCCCCAGCGGACCCGCTCGGTGAGCACCGCGAAGACCAGGCCGAGCGCCGTGGCCACGGTCGGGGCGAGGACCACCCAGATCGCGTTGTTCTTGACGGCGGTGAGGATCGTGTCGTCCGTGAAGAGCTCGACGTAGTTGTCGAGTCCGGCGAAGGAGTCCCCGGACGCGTCGAAGAAGGAACGGTGGACGGAGTACCCGATCGGGTAGACCACGAGCGCACCGAGCAGGACCAGCGCCGGGAGGAGGAACCCCACCGCGACGGACCTGCGCGTACCGGTGACCTTCGAGGCGGACGCCACGGCGTCAGCTCTTGTACGCCTTGGCCGCGTCGGCCTCCAGCCTCGCCTGGGTCCCCGCGATGTCCTTCGGGTTCTTCAGGAAGTCCTGGAGTGCCTTCCACTCGCCCTTGCCGGGAGTGCCGCCGAACGACTGCGGCATCTGGTCCGACATGTCGAAGCGGAAGTCGTCCCCGGCCTCCAGCATCGCCTTGGCGATCTCACGCTGGACGTCGTTCGGGTACGAGGCCAGGTCCAGGTTCTTGTTGGGCGAGAGGAAGCCGCCGGCACCCGCCCAGATCGCGGCCGCGTCCGAGGAGGCGAGGAAGGTCAGCAGCGCCTGGGCGCCCTTCGTGTCCTTCAGCGCCACCGCCGCGTCCCCACCGGTGACGACGGGGGAGGCCGCGCCCACCGCGGGGAACGGGAAGACCTTCGCGTCCGTACCGATCTTCGCGCTCGTCTGCGCGATGTTGACGGCGGAGAAGTCGCCTTCGAAGACCATCGCGCCCTTGGGCTGGTCGCCGCCCGTGAAGGTCTGGGTGACCGAGACCGGGAACTCCGTCTGCAGCGCGCCGTCCGCGCCGCCCGCGATCAGCTCCGGCTTGCCGAACAGTTCGGCGAGGGTGGTGAGCGCCTGCGCGACGGACGGGTCGGTCCACGCGATCTCGTGCTTGGCCAGCTGGTCGTACTTGGTGGGGCCCGCCTGGGAGAGGTAGATGTTCTCGAACCAGTCCGTCAGGGTCCAGCCGTCCGCGCCGCCGACGGACACCGGGGTGACACCGGAGGCCGAGATGGTCTCGGCGGTGGAGAGGAACTCCTTCCAGGTCTTGGGCTCGGTGGCGCCGGCGTTCTCGAAGACGGCGTTGTTGTACCAGATCAGGGACTTGTTCGCGGCCTTGAAGTACACGCCGTACTGCTTGCCGTCGACGGCGCCGAGGTCCCGCCAGCCCTGCGAGTAGTTCTTGACGAGCTGGGCCTCGGTCTCGGGGCCGACCGGCTTGAGCCACTTCTGGGCGGCGGCCTGCTGGATCGCGCCGACCTGCGGGAACATCGCCACGTCGGGCGGGGATCCGCCGGCGATCTTCGTGCCGAGGAAGTTCACGATCGGGTCCTGCGCGGGAACGAAGGTGACGGTGGCGCCGGTGCGCTTCTCGAACTCCTTCAGGACCTTGGTGAAGTTCTCCTGCTCGGGGCCGGTCCAGACGGCCGCGACCTCGACCTTCTCGCCCTTGAGGGAGGGCAGGGTCACGGAGCTTCCGGAGGGGGCCGGCCGGCCGGGGTCCTTCGTGCCGCCGCCGTCCCCGTCACCGTCGTCGCCACAGCCGGCGAGCGTCAGGCCGAGGGTGAGCGCGGTGACCGCGGCAACGGTCCGTGCGGCCCTGCGTGTACGAAGAGTTGTGCGCATGAATGCCCCGTCTCTCCTGTGCGCGTGGTCGTCCCGTCCGCTCAGGTCTACGCCGGGGGCTCGGGCCCCGCAATACCGCCTTCCGTGGCAACCGGGGGATCGTGATGGCCTCGTGACGTCCCGTCAGGCTCTCGTCGCGGGTGTGAGGGGTGCTACGGGCGAGGCGTCGACCGAGCGGGCGGCGCGGTCGAGCGCGCTCGCGAGGAGCGCCAGGTCCGTGGGGCCGTTGCCCAGCTCACGGACCGGTCGACGGGTGGGCGGGTCGCCCATCCGCTCCCATTCCAGCGGGACGACCGTCGGCCGGAGGGTCGCCGTGCGCGGGATGCGGCCGGTGACCCGCCCGGACTGGAACGGCGTCACTCGGCCGTCCGGATGCCCGAGCCGCCCACGGCCGGGCGCCGGCGCGTCGGGACCCGTGGCGAGCGGGGCCGGGTCGAGCACGACCCGCAGTCGGGCGCCGTGGGCCAGCTCCGTGTCCGCCGTACGGTCCGGCCGGGCCGAGGTCACGACCAGATGCACCCCGAGCCGCTCCCCGGACCGCGCCACGGCCTCCAGCGCCCGCACGACGGACCCGGCGGCGGGCCGCCCCGGCGATCCGAGCGCGGGCGCGACGAGCGCGTCGAAGTCGTCGACGAGCACGACGAGACGGGGGAGGTGGGTGGCGCCCGCCGGATGGCCCGCCGTGCCCGCGGCCTCGCCCCGCGCACGCGGGGCCGCGTCGCCGTACGACTCGGACTCCCCGCCCGGCCGGGGCACCCGGGCGGAGGCCCGCTCCACGGGGCCGGCGTCGGCGGGGCGGGCGACCCGTCCGCTGGGCCGGTCGCCGAGCGAGCCGTCACCGGCGGCGCTGTCGGAGGACAGGCCGTCACCGCCGGTGCGGGCGGTGCGTCCGCTGGGGTGGGTCCGGAGGTCGTCGGCGCCCGGGTGGGGGGTGCGGCCACTCGGGCGGTCCGCGAGATCGCCGGAGCGGAACGGCAGCCGGCCGCTCGGACGATCACCGAGATCGTCGCCACCGGTCCGCGGGTCGGGCACGCCGGGGCGGCCACCGCCGCGAACGGTCCGGGCGCTGGGCCGGTCGCCGAGCGTGCCGTCGGCCGTGCGGCCCATGGAGTGGTACGTGAGGTCGCCGGCGCCGGGACCGGGGCGGGCGCCCACCGCGCCCTCGCCGGTACGGAGGGTGCGGCCGCTCGCCGCGTCCTCCACACGGGCCACCGACTCCGCGGCGCTCGGGGTGCGCTGGCCGATCAGGCGTCCCGTCGTGCGGCGGTCGGAGAAGCGGCCGTCGCCCAGGATCTCCGCGCGGCGCTTCAGCTCGGCGCCCAGCGCCTGGGCGAACTCCCGCATCCGTACCGGGTCGGAGGCGACCAGATGCTCGGTGACGTGCGGCAGCTCCGTACACGCCGCCAGTCCCTCGCCGCGCTCGCCCCCCGCGCCGTCGACGAGGAGCAGGCCCAGCCGGTCGGGCCGCCCGCCGGCCGCCAGCGAGGCGGCGATCGAGCGCAGCAGCTCCGTGCGTCCGCTGCCCGCGGGCCCCTCGATCAGCAGATGGGGGCCTTCCTCGGTCAGGTCCACCGACACCGGTCCGCGTGGCCCGGCGCCCAGGACGGCCGTCCCCTCCCCGGCGGCGGCCCAGCGGGCCATCAGCGAGGCGGGCGTGGCCCGGGCGAGACCGAGCTCGTCGAGCAGCCGGGCGGACGGGGGCAGCGCGGCCGCGGCCGTCCGCCCCGCCGTGGCGGGCGCGTCGGTGCGCAGCGGGGCCAGCGCCCGCCCGAAACGCTCGGCCCAGGCGACCGAGACCGCGTCCACCACACCGACGGTGCCGTGCCCCGCGGCCCGGCCCCCCGCCGTACGCAGCAGCCGCAGCGCCGTCGCGACGTCGCCGCTCAGCAGCGCCACGGCCCCGCACTCACGGAACGCGAGCGAGGCCGCGCACGCCGTCTCGTACGTCGCGGCGACGGGGGAGACCGGCGAGGCCGCCGGCGCCTCGGCCAGGCAGAGTAGATGGATCCCCGCCGCCGCCCCGGCCCCCGCGAGCCGCGCGGTGGTCTCGCGCAGCGCCGCGGAGCCGGGGTCGCCGTCCACGATCACGACGGTGACAGGACCCTCGTGGCGCGCCGCGGCCTCGGCGACGGCCGCCCGGTCGGCGCTCGGCCAGCCGGGACCCAGAGGTCCGTCGTCCAGCCTGCGGGTGAGCTCGGACGTACGGGCCTGGGCCTGTTCCCGGTCGTACGCGAGGAGCAGCCGGCAGTCCTGGCCGTGCGCCGGGCGCAGGTGCGGGAGCCAGCCGAGCCAGCCCCAGGCGCGGCGCCGCTCCTCCAGCGGGCGGCCGCGGTCCGCGCTGATCAGCACGATCTCCAGGTCAGAGGGGGAGTGCAGGGCGGCGAGCTGGGCCACCACGGAGCGGGCGAGCCCGGCCAGCCGCTTGCCGGGGCCCGCGAGCCCGAGCGATCCGGCCTCGCGGAGCCCGACGGTGACGGGCACACCGGACAGCTCGGCCCGGTCGGTCGTGCCGAGCCGGACGACCAGCGCCTCCGGATGGTCCGGGCCCCGCTCCCAGAGCCGCGGACCGGGGCCGAGCGCGGTCAGCAGCACGGCGGCCGGGTCGGGCCAGGTGTCGGCGGCCCGCGCCTGCCCGGCGGCCGGCTCCGCACCGGACGCGGCGCCGTCCGTCGACCCGGTCTCGGCACCGGGGGCCGCCAGGTCCTCGCGGGGGCCGGTGAACCGTCGCGCCCATGCCCCGAGGCCGCGCCTGCCGCGCGGGGGCGTCGCCTGGCGCGGGGTCTGCCGGGTCCTGCTGTGCCCCTCGCCCGATGCCTCGCCGTCCCCGGGCTCCTCGGCGCGGGCGTGGGCCGGGGAGGACGTGGCGCCGCCGGCCCCGCCGTGCGTCGCGTCCTGGGAGGCGGGTGAGTGCGGCCAGGCGTCGCGCCCCCGCGCACACCCGTACGCCCCGTCCGCCTCGTCCGCGCCGGGCAGCCCGGAGCCGCCACCGCTGCCCGAGGCCGCTTCCCCGCGCGTCGCGTACGGGCCCACCCGCAGGTGTCCCTCGCCGTCGGGGGTCGTCGGCAGCGAGTCCGTACCGCAGCCGCCCGGCCCGGCCAGCCGGAGGGCGGACTCGCCGAGGCGGAGCAGCGCCCCGGGCAGCAGGCGGACGGGGCGGTCGCCGACGGTCGTGCCGTCCAGCGTCGTGCCGTTCGTGGAGCCGAGGTCGGCGACCGTCACCCGGCCGTCGCCGCCGACGGTCACCGTGCAGTGCACCCGGGAGACGTCCGGGTCGTCGAGCGGCACGTCCGCGTCCAGGGAGCGGCCGATTCTGATCGGGCCGCCGTGCAGCAGATGCACACCGCCCGCGTCCGGCCCGGCGACCACGTGGAGCCGGGCCGCGGCGCCCTCGCCGAGGCTGTCGTCCTCGCCGGGCACCTGGAGGGTGAGGACCGCGCCGTCGACGAGCGGGGGCTCGCCGAGGGCGCAGCGGCGGGCGTCGAGCCGCTCTCCGCCCGCGTAGAGCACGGTCGTGCCGGAGGAGGAGGTGTCCGGGCCGGAGACGGCCGCGGCCAGACCGGAGGCCACGGTGGCCAGGGCCGTGCCGGCCGGGGCCGTGACGAGGACGTCGCACGCGCGCCCCGCGCCGTGGCCGGAGTGCGGCGCGAGGACGGTCAGCCGGATCTGCATCGCCGTCAGCGGTCCCTTCCGCGTGATGCCCGGCAGGGGAACGCCCTGTGTCTCCCCCCACCCGGCACGGACGCGTCGTCCGGTACAGGTCGGCACGGCGCGGGGCTCCCGACCCCTCGATACGACGTGCTGTGTGCATCCTCGCACCTGCCGCCGACAACCCGCCCGCGGGTCGCCTCCAAGTGATCTTGAATGGTCGGCTGTGGACCAAAAAGTGCCTGGTTGGGTACGCCTTCCGACGACCCCGGCAACCGCCGGTACGACAAACGCGTCTTCTTTTCGGACAAGTCGGCACCCGGAATCAGCCGCATCGCGATCGACCGTTGACCCGTTCGACGGCACTAAAGTGGGTCGGACACCCGGACGGGTCACAACAGATGTCACAACGGATGACAAGGACCCCGGGGCCCCAGGGACCACGATCAGCAGGGAGCGCGTGACGTGCGGCCAATCGGCAGCAAGTACCTGCTCGAGGAGCCGCTCGGACGCGGCGCCACGGGCACCGTCTGGCGAGCCCGCCAGCGAGAGGCGGCGGGCGCCGAGGCGGCCGTGCAGGGCCAGCCCGGCGAGACCGTGGCGATCAAGGTCCTCAAGGAGGAGCTGGCCAACGACGCGGACATCGTGATGCGCTTCCTGCGCGAGCGTTCCGTGCTCCTGCGGCTCACCCACCCGAACATCGTGCGCACCCGTGACCTGGTCGTCGAGGGCGATGTCCTCGCCCTGGTGATGGACCTCGTCGAGGGCCCGGACCTGCACCGCTACATCCGGGACAACGGCCCGCTCACCCCGGTCGCGGCCGCCCTGCTCACCGCGCAGATCGCCGACGCGCTCGCCGCGAGCCACGCCGACGGCGTCGTGCACCGCGACCTCAAGCCCGCCAACGTGCTCCTCGCCGAGCAGGGTGGCCAGATGCACCCGATGCTGACGGACTTCGGCATCGCGCGCCTCGCGGACTCCCCGGGCCTGACCCGTACGCACGAGTTCGTCGGCACGCCCGCGTACGTTGCGCCGGAGTCCGCCGAGGGCCGCCCCCAGACCTCCGCCGTCGACATCTACGGCGCGGGCATCCTGCTCTACGAGCTGGTCACCGGCCGTCCGCCGTTCGCCGGCGGCTCGGCCCTGGAGGTCCTGCACCGGCACCTCAGCGAGGAGCCGCGCCGTCCCTCGACCGTGCCCGGCCCGCTGTGGACGGTCATAGAGCGCTGCCTCAGCAAGAACCCGGACCACCGGCCCAGCGCCGTGAACCTGGCCCGCGGACTGCGCGCGGTCGCCGCGGGCATCGGCGTGCACTCCACCCCCGCCCAGATCGAGGCGGCCGAGGGAGTCGGCGCGCTGCTCGCCCCCGACCCGGCGCCGGCGCCGGTCCCGGAGACCCCGGGGGCGGCCGATCCGACCCAGGTCCTGCCCAGCGGCGCGGGCGACCGCTTCGACCCGGCCGCCGCGACCAGCGTCCTGCCGACCAGTGGCCCGGGGGGCGGCGGTGCCGACCCGACGTCGGTCATGCCTCCCGTACCGTCGCAGCCCCCGCAGGGCGGGCCCGAGGACGCGCACCCCTGGCAGAACCAGCTGCGCGCGGCCCGCGACCGCAACGAGCAGACGCAGGTGCAGTACCTGGACCCGAGCCAGGACCCCCTGCGCCGCCGTCCGCAGCGCC
Organism: Streptomyces sp. NPDC047971; assembly: GCF_040653355.1. Lineage (NCBI taxonomy): Bacteria > Bacillati > Actinomycetota > Actinomycetes > Kitasatosporales > Streptomycetaceae > Streptomyces > Streptomyces sp. NPDC047971. The sequence continues at coordinate 40,450 of NZ_JBEZNW010000004.1, forward strand.
AGCCCCAGCAGCCGCAGCATCAGCCGCAGCACCAGCAGCCGTACGGTCAGCAGCCCCAGCCGTACCAGCAGCAGCAGCCGCCGCGGCCTCCGCAGCGCCAGCAGTACGCCCCGCAGCCGCAGCCGCAGCCGCAGCAGCAGTACCAGCCGCAGCCGCAGCAGCAGCAGTACGCGCCCCCGCAGCGGCCGCCCCAGTCCCAGCCCCCGGCCCCGCGCGAGCCGCGTCCGCCGCGTCAGCGCAGCGCCAACCCGATGCGGATCCCGGGCCTCGGCTGCCTGAAGGGCTGCCTCTTCACGATCGTCCTCTTCGTCGTCGCGGGCTGGCTCATCTGGGAGCTGACCCCGCTCCAGGACTGGGTGGCGCAGGGCAAGGGCTACTGGGAGGCCATCGGCGACATGGTCTCGTCCGTCTCGACGTGGGTCTCCGAGCTCGGCGGCACGGAGAGTGGTACTACTACCGGCGGTACGGGGCAGTAGTACTGCCGATTTATCGACTTCCGAGGGGTGATTTCCCCTCGGAAGTGACGACCAGCGGCTGTGGACGCGTAACTTATTCGCGACCGCCAGCCGCTGAGGGAGCAGTCTTGGCACGGAAAATCGGCAGCCGCTACACCGCCCACCAGATCCTCGGTCGGGGCAGCGCCGGCACGGTGTGGCTCGGCGAGGGCCCCGAGGGCCCCGTCGCCATCAAGCTGCTGCGCGAGGACCTGGCCTCGGACCAGGAGCTCGTCGGACGCTTCGTCCAGGAGCGCACCGCCCTGCTCGGTCTCGACCACCCCCGGGTGGTGGCCGTCCGCGACCTCGTCGTCGACGGCAACGACCTCGCGCTCGTCATGGATCTGGTCCGCGGCACCGACCTGCGCACCCGGCTCGACCGGGAGCGCAGGCTGGCCCCCGAGGCGGCCGTCGCGATCATCGCCGACGTCGCCGACGGGCTCGCCGCCGCGCACGCCGCCGGAGTCGTCCACCGGGACGTCAAGCCGGAGAACATCCTGCTCGACATGGAGGGCCCGCTCGGCCCCGGCGGAGCCCACCCCGCGCTCCTCACCGACTTCGGCGTCGCCAAGCTCATCGACACCCCGGGCCGCACCAAGGCGACCCGGATCATCGGCACGCCGGACTACCTGGCCCCCGAGATCGTCGAGGGCCTTCCGCCGCGAGCCGCCGTCGACATCTACGCCCTCGCGACCGTCCTGTACGAGCTCCTGGCCGGGTTCACCCCCTTCGGCGGCGGCCACCCGGGCGCCGTCCTGCGCCGCCACGTCACCGAGACGGTCGTCCCGCTGCCCGGCATCCCCGAGGAGCTCTGGCAGCTGATCGTCCAGTGCCTGGCCAAGGCCCCCGCCTCGCGGCTGCGCGCCTCCGAGCTGGCCAGCCGGCTCCGGGAGTGCCTGCCCCTCCTCGCCGGGCTGCCGCCGCTGGACGTCGACGAACCCGACGACGCCGAGCACACGGCGGAGGGGTACGAGGACGAGTCCTCCACGACCCGTTCCGGCCTGGGCGCCCACTCCGGCACGGCTTCCGGCGACGGTGCCCCGCGCCGCGCCGCCGTGCCGCTGGTCCCCGGCGCCTCGCCGGACTCCAACCGGGACACCCACACCTCCATGCGCGTCCCCGCCCCCGACGAGCTGGCCGGCGGCCCCCTGGGCACCGCCCGGGCCCCCCGCTCCGCCGGCGCCAGGAGACCCGGCTCGGCCCGCCACAAGGCCGAGGCGGTCCGCAAGCGCCGCATCACCCTCTCGATCGCGGCGGTCGTGCTCCTGGGCGCCGTGGGGGCCGGCGGCTACCTGGCGACCGCGGAGGACTCCGACGCACCGCCGCAGGACTCCAAGACGTCCACACAGCCTTAGAGCGCGGGCGGGCGGGTCCGGTCGCTTGCCACGAGCCGTTACGCTGGACGCGTGGCAGTCGTGGATGTATCCGAAGAGCTGAAGTCCCTCTCCTCGACCATGGGGTCGATCGAGGCCGTCCTGGACCTCGAGAAGCTGAGGGCCGACATCGCCGTGCTCGAAGAGCAGGCCGCGGCCCCGTCCCTGTGGGACGACCCGGAGGCGGCGCAGAAGATCACCAGCAAGCTTTCGCACCTCCAGGCCGAGGTCCGCAAGGCCGAGGCCCTGCGCGGCCGGATCGACGACCTCGGGGTGCTCTTCGAGCTCGCCGAGGAGATGGACGACCCGGACACCCGCGCCGAGGCCGAGACGGAGCTCGTCGCCGTCCGCAAGGCCCTGGACGAGATGGAAGTCCGCACGCTGCTCTCCGGCGAGTACGACGAGCGCGAGGCGCTGGTCAACATCCGCGCCGAGGCGGGCGGCGTCGACGCCGCCGACTTCGCCGAGCAGCTCCAGCGCATGTACCTGCGCTGGGCCGAGCGCCACGGCTACGGCACGGAGGTCTACGAGACCTCGTACGCGGAAGAGGCCGGCATCAAGTCGACCACCTTCGTGGTCAAGGCTCCGTACGCCTACGGCACGCTCTCGGTCGAGCAGGGCACGCACCGTCTGGTCCGCATCTCGCCCTTCGACAACCAGGGCCGCCGCCAGACCTCGTTCGCGGGCGTCGAGATCCTCCCGGTCGTCGAGCAGTCCGACCACGTCGAGATCGACGAGTCCGAGCTGCGCGTGGACGTCTACCGCGCGTCCGGCCCGGGCGGCCAGGGCGTCAACACGACCGACTCGGCGGTGCGCATCACGCACATCCCGACCGGCATCGTGGTCTCCTGCCAGAACGAGCGCTCCCAGATCCAGAACAAGGCGAGCGCCATGAACGTCCTCCAGGCCAAGCTCCTGGAGCGCCAGCGCCAGGAGGAGCGCGCCAAGATGGACGCCCTGAAGGGCGACGGCGGCAGCTCCTGGGGCAACCAGATGCGTTCGTACGTCCTCCACCCGTACCAGATGGTCAAGGACCTCCGGACGGACTTCGAGGTCGGCAACCCGCAGTCGGTCCTGGACGGCGAGATCGACGGCTTCCTCGAGGCGGGCATCCGCTGGCGGAAGCAGCAGGAGAAGTAAGCCGGCCGATCGCCTCACGACTCCACGGCGCCGGGCCCGTCGCACCACGCGTGCGGGCCCGGCGCCGTGTCGTCGTGCGACCGGTCGGCAGAACCCGACCCGCCCTTCCCCGCGTTCGCGTCGAGGGTTTCCGTAGGGTGCCGGGATGGTGAAAGTGCGAGCCATGACCGCGGACGACGTCCCGGCGGTCTCGGCGATACGGGTGAGCGGCTGGAAGGCCGCGTACGAAGGCATCCTGCCGAGGTCCTTCCTGGACGCCATGACGGTGGAGGCGGACGTCCGGCGGCGCCGGCGGTACTTCGAGGAGGCGAACGAGCTCACGGCCGACCTCGTGGCGGTCGACACCGGCGGACGGGTCGTCGGCTGGGCCTGTCTCGGGCGCTCGGACGACACCGGAACAGGTCCGGACACGGGCGAGCTCCACGCCCTGTACGTCCAGCCGTCGCTCACCGGGTCCGGCATCGGCGGCACCCTGCTCGACGCCGCGCACGCCCACGCCGATGCCGTCGGCCTCGCGCCGGTGGTGCTGTGGGTCCTCGCCGACAACACCGGGGCGCGCCGCTTCTACGAGCGGGCGGGCTACACCGCCGACGGTGCGGTCCAGGAGGACGACTACGACGGGGTGTCCGTACCCGAGGTCCGATATCGTCGCGGCCCGGCGGAGCGTGACCGGCCGTCAGCCCGGACGTAGCGCCTCGATACGCCACGAAGCGGCCCCAGGTGTTCGCTTGCGCAAGCGGAACGGGTCCGAGCAGGCCGCTTTGTCGACAAGGGAACTGGCGTGGCCGGGCCTGAAGTTCAGCGTTTACGTCACAGTTGCATCCCCGCATGGCGGGCAACTGGTGATCTTTCGGGCATCGCACGCGCAACGTCCTTGACGCGTATGCGGAAACTCGGGAGGGTGGCCGGTGGCATGCGTATCTCTGGGGCGTGTGTGAACGGGGGCCGGTTGAGTGCAACGCCAACTCCCGCTGCCCGAGGCCCCCGAGCGCTGCTCCAATGACGAGATGAGCTACTGGGGGTAGCAGCCAGATGACGAAGAAGACGCGGATCCGCGTAGCGCGCATAGCGGCCGGCGCGGTGATCGCCGCCGGCGCGTCGCTCACTGCGGCGGGTGCCGCATCGGCCGTGGGCGTGTCCTTCGGCGCCGAGGTCAACGACGGCACCGTCGAGGTTGCGGTCGGCGTCAACGACACCACCGGCAACACGACCGTCGGGTCGACCGAAGGTACGACCGAGGGCAACACCGGCGGTAACGAGACGACCGGTGGCAACGAGACCACGGGTGGCAACGAGACCACCGGCGGTAACGAGACCACGGGTGGCAACGAGACCACCGGCGGTAACGAGACCACGGGTGGCAACGAGACCACCGGCGGTAACGAGACGACCGGTGGCAACGAGACCACCGGCGGTAACGAGACCACGGGTGGCAACGAGACCACCGGCGGTAACGAGACGACCGGTGGCAACCCGACCACGGGTGGCAACGAGACCACCGGCGGCAACCCGACCACCGGTGGCAACGAGACGACCGGTGGCAACCCGACCACGGGTGGCAACGAGACCACCGGCGGCAACGAGACCACGGGCGGCAACCCGACGACCGGTGGCAACACCGGCGGCAACCAGACCACCGGCGGTTCCACCGCGACCGGTGGCTCCGCCGACGGTGGTTCCTCCACCAACGGTGGCGGCAACACCTGCACCGTGGACCTCGACGGCGCCGAGTGTGTCGAGAACAACCCCGACACCAACAACGCCGGCTCGCAGCCCGTCGAGCAGGGCAAGGCCAAGGAGGAGCTGGCCGAGACCGGCGCCGCCGAGACCTCGTTCCTGATCATCGGCGCGGCCACCATGATCGCCGGTGGCATCGGCTTCCGGATGCTGCCGCGTCTGGTCGGCGGCGGGCGCGCCGCCGTCTGAGCGGATCGCTGAGGCCGTGAGGCCACAGACATGACGGAGAGGGCCGGGGGAGTACCCCCGGCCCTCTCTCGTGTCCGGCTCGTATGCGGAAGTGCTACGCGGTCTGCAGCGCCGCGAGCAGCGCCACCATCGCCACCAGGGCGATCACCAATGTCAGCACCATCGCAGGGGTCAGGCCCGCCGACGGGCCCAGACGCTCCCGATTGGCGCGACAGACGGGGCAGCGGCCCTCTGCGACGGGTGCCGCGCAGTTGGCGCACACCAGTCGGTCGTAGGTCATGCGCTCTCCTCCTCCCGCACAGCGGTCCACGCGGGGTCCACACCCAGCACAACGCTCGACGGCACCCGAGCGTTCCTCCTACCACTGTGCCAGCTCCACGGCTTTTCGGCGCGCCCCGCCGGATTACACCCGGAACGCATCGCTTCCGCCCCGAAGGGCGAAAAGGATAAACCACGCAAGCCGGGACCGCGACTGCGCAGGCCATCGCCTGTCGCGTAAGGTCGCGCACACCTACTCCCGGCCGACCGTGGTGCATCCGTGATCCGATTCGACAACGTCTCCAAGTCCTATCCGAAGCAGAACCGCCCCGCGCTCCGGGATGTATCCCTGGAGATCGAGAAGGGGGAGTTCGTCTTCCTCGTCGGTTCCTCCGGCTCCGGTAAGTCGACTTTCCTCCGGCTGATCCTGCGCGAGGAGCGCTGCAGCCATGGCCAGGTGCACGTCCTCGGCAAGGACCTCGCCCGGCTGTCCAACTGGAAGGTGCCCCAGATGCGGCGCCAGCTCGGAACCGTCTTCCAGGACTTCCGGCTGCTGCCCAACAAGACCGTCGCCGAGAACGTCGCCTTCGCCCAGGAGGTCATCGGCAAGCCGCGCGGAGAGATCCGCAAGGCCGTGCCCCAGGTCCTCGACCTCGTCGGCCTCGGCGGCAAGGAGGACCGGATGCCCGGCGAGCTCTCCGGTGGTGAGCAGCAGCGCGTCGCCATCGCCCGGGCCTTCGTCAACCGGCCCATGCTGCTGATCGCCGACGAGCCCACCGGAAACCTCGACCCGCAGACCTCCGTCGGCATCATGAAGCTGCTCGACCGCATCAACAGGACAGGGACCACCGTCGTCATGGCGACCCACGACCAGAACATCGTCGACCAGATGCGCAAGCGCGTCATCGAGCTCGAGAAGGGCCGTCTCGTCCGCGACCAGGCACGCGGCGTCTACGGATACCAGCACTGAGCAGGTAGGGGACAGATCACCATGCGCGCTCAGTTCGTGCTCTCCGAGATCGGCGTCGGTCTCCGGCGCAATCTCACGATGACCTTCGCCGTCATCGTCTCCGTGGCCCTCTCGCTCGCCCTGTTCGGCGGTGCGCTGCTCATGCGCGAGCAGGTCAGCACGATGAAGGACTACTGGTACGACAAGGTCAACGTCTCCATCTTCCTCTGCAACAAGAACGACGCGGCCACCTCTCCCAAGTGCGCCAAGGGCGCGGTGACCAGCGAGCAGAAGGAACAGATCGAGGCCGATCTGAAGAAGATGGACATTGTGGAGAAGGTCATCCACGAGTCCACTGATGACGCCTACAAGCACTACAAGGAGCAGTACAGCGACACCGCCATCGCGTCGGTCATCACGCCCGACCAGATGCAGGAGTCGTTCCGGGTCAAGCTGGACGACCCGGAGAAGTACAAGGTCGTCGCCACGGCCTTCGCGGGGCGGGACGGCGTGGAGTCCGTCCAGGACCAACGCGGCATCCTGCAGAACCTCTTCGACCTGATGAACGGCATGAACGTCGCCGCGCTCGGCGTCATGGCGCTGATGCTGATCATCGCGCTGATGCTGATCGTCAACACGGTGCGCGTCTCCGCCTTCAGCCGGCGGCGTGAGACCGGCATCATGCGGCTGGTCGGTGCCTCCAGCTTCTACATCCAGATGCCGTTCATCATGGAGGCGGCCTTCGCCGGCCTCCTCGGCGGAGTGGTCGCCTGCATCATGCTGCTGGTCGGCCGGTACTTCCTGATCGACCACGGCATCGCGCTCGCCGAGAAGATGCAGCTCGTCAACTTCATCGGCTGGGACGCCGTCCTGTCGGTGCTCCCGCTCGTCCTCGTGATCGGCCTGCTCATGCCGTCCCTGGCTGCATTCGTGGCGCTGCGCAAGTACCTCAAGGTGTGAGAAGAGCCCCTTGAGTGCCCCGGGCGCCGTGCGGTCAACGACCGTACGGCGCCTTTCGCTTGTCCTAGAGTGGGCGCCATGCCGGTGGGCCCCGGGTCCCGACCCGACCTCTGTCTCCGGCCCCGCGGCGTCCTCCGTGGGGCCGCTTTGACGTTGGTCTTCACCGGGGTCCTCGCCACCGCCGCGGCCACCGGGGTGCTGCCCCGGCAGGAGACCGCCTCGGTGAAGCGCGAGCAGTCCGCCCCGCCGCGCGACACCGTCGACCGGGCCGCCCTCGCCCGCGCCGCCGCCGATGCCATGGCGGACGGCAAGTCGGGCAAGAAGGCCGCCGAGGAGTTCGTCAGCCGCAGCGGTGACCGCTGGGGCGCGGTGTACGACCGGGACGAGTTCGAGGAGTTCGAGCAGGCGCTGGACGGCTCGTACACCGGAGTCGGCATCTCCGCGCGGAAGGCGGCGCAGGGCCGTATCGAGATCTCCCGCGTCCAGACCGGTGGACCCGCCGCGAAGGCGGGGCTGCGCGCCGGAGACCGTCTCGTCGCCGTCGACGGGCGCGGTGTCGGCGCCCTCTCCGTCTCCGAGGTCGTGGCCCTGCTGCGGGGCGCCGGCGTCTCCGGCTCCGCGGTCGCCGTCCGCGTCGAACGCGACGGCTCCGCCTGGACCGAGACCCTGCGCCGGGCCAGGCTGGCCACCGAGGACGTCACCGTACGCCGCCTCGACGACGGCGTCGTGCTGATCAAGGTGACCGCCTTCAGCAAGGGCGCGGGCGAGCGGGTGCGGGACGCGGTGCGGGACGCCCCGACCGGCGCCGGCGTCCTGCTCGACCTGCGCGGCAACGCGGGCGGTCTGGTCTCCGAGGCCGCCGTCGCCGCCTCCGCCTTCCTCGACGGCGGCCTGGTCGCGACGTACGACGTCGACGGCGAGCAGCGTGCGCTGTACGCGCAGAGCGGCGGCGACACCCACCGGCCCGTGGTCGCCCTGGTCGACGGCGGCACCATGAGCGCCGCCGAGCTCCTCACCGGCGCCCTGCAGGACCGTGGCAGGGCGATCACCGTCGGCGCGAGGACCTTCGGCAAGGGCTCGGTGCAGATGCCGAGCGCGCTGCCCGACGGCTCGGTCGCCGAGCTCACCGTGGGCCACTACCGCACCCCCGCCGGGCACGGCGTCGACGGCAGGGGCATCACCCCCGACCTGATCGTCGGCGATGCCACCGGCAAGCGGGCCGAGGAACGGGCCAGGACGGTATTGAGTGGCCTCGGAGGGGGCTCGTAGTGCGAAAATGGCCGCACTATGGCAAAGGGACTCGTGAACGTGCAGGGCAAGCCTGCCAAGAAGAAGGACCCGGAGAAGGGTCCTGAGCGCAAGATCATCGCGCAGAACAAGAAGGCGCGCCACGACTACCACATCATCGACACCTACGAGTGCGGTGTGGTGCTCATGGGCACCGAGGTGAAGTCGCTCCGCATGGGCCGCGCGTCGCTGGTCGACGGCTTCGTGCAGATCGACGGGCACGAGGCGTGGCTGCACAACATCCATGTGCCCGAGTACATGCAGGGCAGCTGGACCAACCACTCGGCGAAGCGGAAGCGCAAGCTGCTCCTGCACCGCGCCGAGATCGACAAGCTGGAGGCGAAGTCGCAGGAGACGGGTCACACGATCGTGCCCCTCGCCCTGTACTTCCTGAAGGGCCGCGTCAAGGTCGAGATCGCGCTCGCCAAGGGCAAGAAGGAGTACGACAAGCGGCAGACCCTGCGGGAGCAGCAGGACACGCGCGAGACGAACCGGGCGATCGCGGCGGCGAAGCGTCGTCAGCGGGCCGCTGCCGTCTAGCGCCGCCGTCGCCTCCCCTTAATACGCTGGCAACCGTGCGCGGTCGTCACGTACCATGGGGCCTGCACCTCACAGCGGGTGCGCGCATTGAAAAATCAACATGGGGATGATCGGTTTCGACAGCGGATGTCGAAGCAGGGGAAGCGTGTCGAGGAAGCGGCAATGATCTCGTAAACCATATGTCGCAACCAATAATCGCCAACTCCAAGAGCGATAACTCCCGCTTCGCCCTCGCTGCCTAATTTTAGGTAACGAGCAGAAGCCTCTGTGAGGAGCGTCAGCCCGGGGATGGTCCCGACCCGGATCCTGGCGTCATCAAGGGATCTAAACCTCTAGCCCCGGTCACGGGGGCCTGAGGGAAATCAAACAGTGACTGAGCCCGTCGGAGACTTGTCCGCGTGATCTCCGGGGCTGAGAAACTCATAGCGGACTGCACACGGAGAAGCCCTGGTTCTGCACCGTTGGACGCGGGTTCGATTCCCGCCATCTCCACTCATCCCATGTGGGCACAGGCCCGGCGGTCGTCACGACGACCGCCGGGCCTCTGTCATTCCCGGCGCGGCCGCGGCGCCGTCTCCCGGGCGGTGCGGGTCGCCTCCCGCAGGAGGGCCAGCGCGGCCGCGGCCACCGGGACCAGGAAGGCGTACGCCGTCGACGGGGCGTTCTCGGCCGTCCAGCCGCCGGTGGCCGAGCCGACCGCGATGCCCGCGAGGAGGGCGGTCACGGCGAGCGTCATGCCCTCGTTGAGCCGGCCCCGCGGAGTCAGACGCTGGACGAGGGCCATCCCGGTGACCAGCGTCGGGGCGGTCGCCATGCCCGCCACCAGCAGACCGGCCGCGAGGGCGAGCAGCGAGCCGGTCGAGGCGCCGAGGAAGGGCAGCGCCATCAGGCAGGTCATCGCCACGAGGCAGGTGCGCAGCCGGACCGCGCGGCCGGTGCGGCCGTAGACCAGACCGGCCGCGCAGGAGCCCGCGGCCTGCAGGGCCAGGACCGGGCCGGCGAGCGGCCCGTCCACGTGCGCGAGCGTCACGACCTCCATCGCGCCGAAGACCGCGCCCGTCGCCAGGAAGACGCCGAGCAGCGGCACCGTTCCGGCCACCCGCAGCAGGGAGCCGGGCGCGGTGGCGGAGCGGGGCGTGACCGGGGGTTCGGTGGAGCGCTGGGCAGCGAAGACGAGGACGCCGGTGAGCAGCAGGACCGCGCCGAGCAGTGTGCCCGCCTCCGGGAACAGCGCCGCGCACACGAACGCGGCCAGGACCGGGCCCAGCATGAAGCACAGCTCGTCGACGGCCTGTTCGAAGGAGTTGGCCGTGTGCAGCGCCGCCGGGTCGCCCCGGTACAGGTGGGCCCAGCGGGCGCGGGACATCCCCCCGGTGTTGGGGCAGGTCGCCGTCGCGGCGCACGCGGCGAACAGCGTCCAGGCGGGCGCCCGGTGGTGCACGCACAGCAGCAGGGCCAGCGAGCCGAGCACGGCCAGCGCCGTGGCGGGGACGGCGACCCGGGCCTGCCCGTGGCGGTCGACGAGCCGCGCGGTCCACGGGGCGACGACGGCGGTGGCGGCCATCCCGGTCGCCGTCACGGCGCCGGCGAGCGCGTACGAGCCGTACGCTCCCGCGATCATGATCACCGCGCTGACGCCGAACATGCCCATGGGCAGCCGCGCGATCAGATTGCCGGCGGTGAAGGCGCGGGCGCCGGGAGCGGCGAAGAGCCGCCGGTAGGGGCCTGCGGCGCCGGTGCGGGGTTCGCGGTAGCGCGGGGCGAGGGCCGGGCCGGCGGGGGTGAGCATGAGGTCGTGGTGCGGCATGGGACTAGCCTCCGGGGACCCCTCGGCCGCGGTCCAACACCTGATCCGTGGCCATTCACGCGCCTGTGTTGTTAAATGCCGGGTGGCCACTTCGTACGACATCGAGCCCCGGCTGCTGCGCGCCTTCACGGCCGTCGCCGACGAACTGCACTTCACCCGTGCCGCCGCCCGCCTGTACGTCGCCCAGCAGGCCCTCAGCCGCGACATCCGGCGGCTGGAACGGGAGCTGGGCACGGACCTGTTCGTCCGGACGACCCGTCAGGTGACGCTCACCCCGGACGGTCTGCGGCTCCTGCCGTACGCCCGGCGGGTGCTGGCCGCCTGCGACGAACTCGCCGACGCCTTCCGGGCGGCCGCCAGGCCCCTGCTGGTCGACCTCAACAGCACCGGACTCCCGGCCCAGGGCCGCGTCCTGGCGCGGGCCCGCGAACTCGCGCCGGAGCAGGAGCTGATGGCCCGCTACGAGAGCGGGCTGACCGGGGCCACCGCCGAGATCCTCGCCGGGCGCCTCGACGTCTCCTTCGGACGGTACGGCGGGCTCGACGCGTCCACGCGCGGGCGGCTCGCCGCGCAGTTCGTCCGCTACGAGCCCATGGCGGTGGTGCTGCCCGACGACCACCGGCTCGCGGGGCGGGCGACGGTGCCGCTGGCGGCGCTGGAGGGCGAGAGCGTCTACGCGGGCGCCGGGAACGACCGGACTCCGGAATGGACCGACCTGGCCGCCAGGCTCTTCGCGGGACGCGGCATAGCCGTCGCGCCGCCCGCGCCGATGGCGGTGGGGAAGGAGGAGTTCCAGCGCATCATGGCCAAACTCCGCATGCCCGTCCTCGTGGTCGTCGACTTCCCGCCGATGCCGGGCTGCGTGTTGCGACCCCTCGTCGACCCCGTACCGCTCTCGCCGGTGAGCCTGGTGTGGCGCAAGGGGCTGCGGCACTCCGGTCTGGACGCGCTGCGGACCGCCGCGGCCGAGATCGGCCGGCGGGAGGGCTGGCTGGACCGCCCCGCGGACTCCTGGCTCCCGGAGGGGGAACCGGGAGTGCCGGGGGCCTGAGTCCGGGAGCCGCGTGGGGGAGCGGTGCGGGAGAGCCGGGCCCCGTCCCCGTACTCACATCAGCTGTGCGCGCCGGGTGAGAGCAAGGTTCCGTACCCGTCACTTTCCGCCACCGGCACGAAACGCGGCTTCCCTAGGGTCTTCCCCAAGATATCCAGGGCGTCTGGACGCTCGGGAAACCCGACACCGTGGAGGTACGTGATGGGCGGCCGGTGGATCGAACGGTGGGAGCCGGAGGACGAGACCTTCTGGCGTGAGGGAGGGGAGCGGATAGCCCGGCGCAATCTGGTCTTCTCCGTGTTCTCCGAGCACATCGGCTTCTCCATCTGGAGCCTGTGGTCGGTCATGGTCCTGTTCATGGGACCGGAGTACGGCATCGACCCGGCGGGGAAGTTCTTCCTGATCGCGACCGCGACCTTCGTCGGCGCGCTCATCCGGATCCCGTACACCTTCGCCGTCGCCCGGTTCGGCGGCCGGAACTGGACGATCTTCAGCGCGCTGCTGCTCCTCCTGCCGACGGGCGTGGCCTTCACCGTGATGGAGCCGGGCACCTCGTACACCACCTTCCTGCTGGTGGCGGCGCTGACCGGCGTCGGCGGCGGAAACTTCGCCTCCTCCATGACCAACATCAACGCCTTCTTCCCGCTGCGGAAGAAGGGCTGGGCGCTCGGCCTGAACGCCGGCGGCGGCAACATCGGCGTCCCCGTCGTCCAGCTCGTCGGCCTGCTCGTCATCGGCACCGCCGGCGCCATGCACCCGCGGATCGTCCTCGGTGTCTACCTCCCGCTCATCCTGATCGCGACGGTGTGCTCCGCGCTCTTCATGGACAACCTCGCGCCGGTGAGGAACGACACCGGCGCCGTGAAGGAGGCCGTGGGGGCCAAGCACACCTGGATCATGGCCTTCCTGTACATCGGCACCTTCGGGTCCTTCATCGGCTACAGCTTCGCCTTCGGCCTGGTCCTGCAGACCCAGTTCGGCCGGACCCCGCTCCAGGCCGCCTCGCTCACCTTCATCGGTCCGCTGCTCGGCTCGCTGATCCGGCCCGTCGGCGGCTCGCTCGCCGACAAGTACGGGGGCGCCCGCATCACCCTCGCGACCTTCGCCGCCATGGCGCTCGCGACGGCGGTCGTCGTCTACGCCTCGGTCGTCGAGTCCCTCGCGGTCTTCCTCGTCGGCTTCATCGGACTCTTCGTCCTCAGCGGCCTCGGCAACGGCTCCACGTACAAGATGATTCCCGCGATCTTCCTCGCGCAGGGCCATCGCAAGGGCCTGTCCGGCGAGGAGGCGGAGTCGTACGGCCGCAGGCTCTCCGGCGCCTCCATGGGGCTGATCGGCGCGGTCGGCGCGCTCGGCGGGCTCGGCATCAACCTGGCCTTCCGGCAGTCCTTCCAGACGGCCGGCACCGGCACCTCGGCCTTCGTCGCCTTCCTCGTCTTCTACGCGGCCTGCATGGTGGTGACCTGGGCGGTATACCTTCGCCGCACGGACGCGGTCCCGGACACGGCGGAGGGCGCGGCCGGTGCCTCGGGCGAAGCGGCGCCGCAGCGCGGTTACGCCGAGGTGTGATCCGAAGTGGTCCGTAACGGCCAGGAAATACCGGCGAACCGAGTCTGTGACCAATCGCCGTCAGGCTCGGTCGTCATGTACGAGCAAGAGCAGGGTCCCCTCGCGGGGTTCACCGTCGGCGTCACGGCGGCACGGCGCGCGGACGAGCTGGGCGCGCTCCTTCGCCGCCGGGGCGCGGCCGTGGTCCACGGTCCGGCACTCAGGATCGTGCCGCTCGCGGACGACACGGAACTGCTCGCCGCCACCAAGGAACTCATCGACCACGCCCCGGACGTCGTCGTCGCCACCACGGCGATCGGCTTCCGGGGCTGGGTCGAGGCGGCGGACGGCTGGGGCTACGGCGAGGAGCTCCTCGACTGCCTGCGGGGCGTCGAACTCCTCGCCCGCGGGCCCAAGGTCAAGGGAGCGGTGCGGGCGGCGGGGCTCACGGAGACGTGGTCGCCGTCGTCCGAGTCCATGGCCGAGGTGCTCGACCGGCTCCTCGCCGAGGGGGTGGCGGGACGGAGGATCGCGCTCCAGCTGCACGGGGAGCCGCTGCCCGGCTTCGTGGAGGCGCTGACGGCGGGCGGTGCGGAGGTCGTCGGCGTACCGGTCTACCGGTGGATGCCGCCGGAGGACCTCGCCCCGCTGGACCGGCTCCTGGACGGGGCGCTCGGCGGGTCCCTGGACGCGGTCACCTTCACCAGCGCGCCGGCCGCCGCCTCGCTGCTGACACGGGCGCAGGACCGGGGGCTGCTGCCGGAGTTCCTCGCGGCGCTCCGGAACGAGGTGCTCGCGGTCTGCGTGGGGCCGGTGACGGCGCTGCCGCTGCAGGCGCACGGCGTCGACACGCTCCAGCCGGAGCGCTTCCGGCTCGGTCCGCTGGTGCAGCTGCTCTGCCAGGAGCTGCCCTCCCGGGCCCGCGCGCTCCCGGTGGCGGGACACCGCATCGAGATCCGCGGGCACGCGGTCCTCGTCGACGGCTGTCTGCGCCCGGTCCCGCCGGCCGGGATGGCGCTGCTGGACACCCTGGCACGGCGACCGGGCTGGGTCGTCTCCCGCGCCGACCTGCTGCGCGCCCTGCCGGGCGCGGGCCGCGACGAGCACGCCGTGGAGACGGCGATGGCCCGGCTGCGGACGGCACTCGGCACGCCGAAGCTGATCCAGACGGTGGTCAAGCGGGGGTACCGGCTGGCGCTCGATCCGGTGGCGGACAGCAAGTACGACGAGTAGGAGAGGCGGAGCGGGGCACGGTCACCGCGCCCCGCGATCGCCGGCCCCGCGCACCGAGAGCGCCCGCAGCAGGCAGACGAAGCCCACGGCCGTCAGGCCCGCGCGGACGACGTTCCACGCCACCCACGGGGTCTCGAAGTCAGCGCGGGCCCGCACCGGTTCCGATGCGGCCGCGAGGGCGTCGTTGAGCGGGACGTTCACGGCCGAGGTGACCACGAAGACGGCCACGTACAGGATCAGCGCCGCGAGCGCCCACGGCTTCGCCGGTGTGCCCCGCGACTGCCATGCCGCGATCGCCGTCAGGATCAGCGCCCCGAAGAAGGGCGTGAAGAAGACCGGATTCTGGATCACGTCGTTGATGTTCCGCATCACCTCGACGAAGACCCGGTCGTCGCTGCGCGCCAGTGCCGGCATCACCGAGCACACGTACGCGAACCAGACCCCGGCGATCAGTCCCGTCGCCACCGTCGCGGCGCCCAGCACCGTGCCGGCCGCCGTCCCACCCCTGTTGTTCGTCATGCCCCCAGTCAAGCGACCGGAGCCGGGCGGATCCATGGGTGCGCGTCCACGCTCCATACGCGGGCGTCCACGGGGGCGGGCTTCGCGACAGCCCTCCGGGACACGAACCGTGACGCGCCCCCTGGCGGGGTCCGCCCGCTGTGGGCACTCTGGTCGGGCGCCCCACCGGCTCCCCGCCGGCCCCACGACCGCGAGGTGGTGACAGGGTCATGACCGTACGGTTCGACTCCGGGCGGATCTGCCTGGATCTGGCCGCCCACGCGCTCGGCCGCGCCGACGCGCTCGACGACTTCCTGCGCACCACCGGACTCGTCCCGGCCGCCACCCCGCTCGCCGCGCTCGACGCCCACTGGCTCCTCCGCTTCCGTGAACTGCGCGACTGCGTCCGCGAACTCGTCGGAGCCCAGCTCGACGGGCGGTGCGCCGGTCCCGCGCTGGAACGCCTCAACGCGTTCGCCGCCGCCTCCGCCCCGCCCGCGCCCCGCGCCGTCCGCACGGAAGCCGGAGGGCTCGTACGGGCGTTGAGCGACGAACCCGACTGCCGCGCCCTGCTCGCCGCCGTCGCCCGGGACGCCGTCGACCTCCTCACCGACCCGGCCGCCCGCGCCCTGCTCCGACGGTGTGAGGGAGACAACTGCCGCCGCTGCTACCTCGATACGTCGCGAGGACGCCGGCGGCGCTGGTGCTCCAGTGAGACCTGCGGTAACCGAGAGCGAGTTGCCCGGCATCGGGCAGCCCGCAAGGGAATCGTGCCCGTGTGAAAAAATCTCGCACGACGTTGAGTCGAACCCGCTCCGGCTCCGTACCTCTCGGCGACAACAAGGTCTCGACCGGGAGGTTCAGGTGCGCAAGGATGCGGCCGTGGCCGATGACCGTCCGCATCGGGCCCGGCATCGCAGCGAGGTGCCACGCATTCGACCCGACGTCCCTGACGAGGAGTTGATGCGTGCTCTCTATCGCGAACATGCCGGACCCCTGCTCGCCTACGTACTACGCCTCGTCGCCGGCGACCGCCAGCGTGCCGAGGACGTCGTACAGGAGACGCTCATCCGTGCCTGGAAGAACGCCGGCCAGCTCAACAGGGCGACCGGCTCCGTCCGACCTTGGCTGGTGACGGTTGCCCGGCGCATCGTCATCGACGGCCACCGCAGCCGGCAGGCCCGGCCTCAGGAGGTCGATCCGTCACCGCTCGAGGTCCTGCCCGCGGAGGACGAGATCGACAAGGCGCTGTGGCTGATGACGCTCTCTGATGCGCTCGAAGATTTGACGCCCGCCCACCGGGAAGTGTTGGTCGAGACCTACTTCAAGGGGCGTACGGTCAATGAGGCGGCCGAGACCCTCGGCATACCTGCCGGGACCGTGCGTTCCCGGGTTTTCTACGCACTCCGTTCGATGAAGCTCGCGCTGGAGGAGAGGGGGGTATCGGCATGACACCGCCGCACGACGCCGCGGGTGCGTACGTACTCGGCATCCTGGACGACGTCGACGCCGCCGCCTTCGAGGCGCACCTGGTGAACTGCGACCTCTGCACCGCGCACGTCGAGGAGTTCGCCGGGATGGAGCCGATGCTGGCGATGCTGGCGGACGGCGGCACCACGCCCGCCGCGCCCGAGACCTACACCGGCCCGTACGCCGCCCCCGACCCCTTCACCGGGCCGGTCGGATCCATGGGACCCGTGGGTCCCGCGACCGATCCGTACGCGGACCGGATCTTCGACGACTTCGCGCCGCGGCCGCCGGCCCCGCCCCGCCCCCGGCGCGTCCCCACCGCTCCGGTCTCCCTCGACTCCACACCCGGGCCGCAGCTCCTCGGCCGGCTCATGGACGAGGTGGGCGCCAAGCGGGCGCGCTCCCGGCGCCGCACCTTCTACCTCGTCGCGGCCGCCGCCGTCCTGGTCATCGGCGGTCCCGCCGTCGCCGTCGTCGCCACCTCCGGAGGAGACAAGGAGAACCGGGCGATCGACCCCCACCCCACCAGTCCCGCCGAGGACGCCTTCTTCAACCACATGGAGGAGAAGATCCAGGCCACCGACCCGACGACCCGGGTCAGCGCCACGGTCGGCATGGAGAAGAAGGGCTGGGGCACCCACACCGTCCTCGAACTCAAGAACGTCAAGGGCCCGCTCAAGTGCCGGCTCGTCGCCGTCTCCAAGAGCGGTGAGGAGGAGGTCGTCACCTCCTGGGCCGTCCCCACGTGGGGCTACGGCATCCCCGGAGCCACCCAGGAGAGCGCCAAGAACCCGCTCTACGTGCACGGCGGGGCGGCCATGGAGCGCAACGACATCGACCACTTCGAGGTCCGGACCTTCGACGGCGAACGCCTCGTGGAGGTCGACGCCTGACATTTCGGCCCCCTGTGGCGTACGCTCGACGGCTGCCCAGTGCACGTCAGAAGGGGGCCTTAGTGGCCGCGCAGGAAGCCGTGGACACCGTGGACACGGTCCGGGACCGTGAGATCGGTGTCGAGCAGGAACATCTGGACCAGGTCTACCGCCGCCTCGAGGAGAAGATCCGCGAGGCGGAGTTCCTGATGAACGACGCCGCCAAGCGCGGCCAGGTCGGCACGCCCGGCGCGCTCGCCGAGCGCGACGCCCAGGTGTTCCGGGCCGGTATCCACCTCAACCGGCTCAACAACGAGTTCGAGGACTTCCTCTTCGGCCGGATCGACCTGCTCTACGGCAAGGACGGCAAGAAGGGCCCCGACGGCGCCTACACCTCCGTCGAGCCCGCCGAGGACGCCGTACGGCCCGACAACACGGCCGACATCGGCGAGACCCTCCACATCGGCCGGATCGGCGTCCTCGACTCCGACTACGCACCGCTCGTCATCGACTGGCGCGCACCCGCCGCCGCCCCCTTCTACCGCTCCACGCCGGTCGACCCCGGCCGGGTGGTGCGCCGCCGCGTCATCCGCTCCAAGGGCCGCAAGGTCCTCGGCGTCGAGGACGACCTGATGCGCCCCGAGCTGAAGGCGACGCTGGCCGGGAACGAGCTGCCGGTGATCGGCGACGGCGCCCTGATGGCCGCCCTCGGCCAGGCCCGCAGCCACACCATGCGCGACATCGTCTCCTCCATCCAGGCCGAGCAGGACCTGGTCATCCGCGCGCCCGCCGCCTCCGTCACCTACGTCGAGGGCGGCCCGGGCACCGGGAAGACGGCGGTCGCCCTGCACCGGGCGGCCTACCTGCTCTACCAGGACCGGCGGCGGTACGCGGGGGGCATCCTGATCGTCTCCCCGACCCCGCTGCTCGTCTCCTACACCGAGGGCGTCCTGCCCTCGCTGGGCGAGGAGGGCCAGGTCGCCATCCGCGCCCTCGGCTCGCTCGTGGACGGCGAGGAGGCCACCACGTACGACGAGCCCGCCGTGGCCCGCGTCAAGGGCTCCTCCCGGATGCTCGCCGTCCTGCGCAAGGCCGCCCGCGGCGCCCTGGAGACCCCGGCGCCCAAGCCCGCCGAGGGCGACCAGCTCTCCTTCGACGAGCCCCAGGAGCCCGCCGGCACGCCCACCCGCCTGCGGGTCGTCGCCTTCGGCCGCCGGCTGGAGCTGGAGGCCGACGAGCTCCACCGCATCCGGCACAACGTCCTGGGCGGCTCCGCCCCCGTCAACCTGCTGCGCCCGCGCGCCCGCAGGCTGCTGCTCGACGCGCTGTACGCCAAGTCCGGCGCCGCCGGCCGGCACAGTGACCCCGAGCTCGCCGCGGAGCTGCGCTCCTCCTTCGACGAGGACGTCTCCACGGAGGACTCGTTCCTCCACTTCCTCGACGCCTGGTGGCCCGAGCTCACCCCCCGCCAGGTCCTCGCCGCGATGGCGGACGAGAAGCGCCTCGGCCGCTGGGCCCGGCGCGTCCTCAACCCCGGCGAGGTCCGCCGCCTCGCCCGCTCCCTGCGGCGGGACGGGCTCTCCGTGCACGACGTGGCGCTCCTCGACGAGCTGAACACCCTCCTGGGCGCCCCGGTCCGGCCCCGCAAGAAGCGGGAGTACGACCCGCTGGACCAGCTGACGGGCCTGGAGGAGCTGATGCCCGTACGGGAGGAGACACAGCGGGAGCGGGCCGAACGGCTCGCGGCCGAGCGCACCGAGTACGCCCATGTCATCGTCGACGAGGCCCAGGACCTCACGCCCATGCAGTGGCGGATGGTGGGCCGGCGGGGCCGCACCGCGACCTGGACGGTCGTCGGGGACCCGGCGCAGTCGTCCTGGTCGACCCCGGACGAGGCCGCCGAGGCCCGCGACGAGGCGCTGGGCAGCCGCCCGCGCCGCCGCTTCGAGCTGACCGTGAACTACCGCAACCCCGCCGAGATCGCCGAGCTTGCCGCCAAGGTGCTCGCCCTCGCCATGCCCGGCAGCACCTCGCCGCGCGCGGTCCGGTCGACCGGTGTCGTCCCGCGCTTCGTGCCGGTGGAGGAGAAGATCGATCTGGCCGAAATCGTACGGAACGAGGCGCAACGCCTCCTCGAACAGGTGGACGGCACGGTCGGTGTCGTGGTCGCCATGAACCGGCGCGAGCAGGCCGCCCGCTGGCTGGCCGACCTCGGTGACCGGGTGGTGGCACTGGGCTCCCTGGAGGCCAAGGGCCTGGAGTACGACGCCACGGTGGTGGTCTCGCCCGCGGAGATCGCGGACGAGTCGCCGGCCGGTCTCCGGGTGCTGTACGTGGCGCTGACGCGTGCCACGCAGCAGCTCACCGTCGTCTCCGGCGCCCGGGACGTGCCGGACGCGAAGGGGGTCCCCGACCTGCTCAGGGACTGATTTCCGGTCAACCTGCGTCGCAGGAATCACTTGCCAGAGTGGTTTGTTAGCCTGTCTATGGCACCGGCTCGATCCAAGCCCCCGGGCCCAACCTTCGTCCCTCAGAGGGACCTCTTGCCGCGAGGCGAGCATGGCGGGTCGGTGCCACTTAGTACATAGCTACGAAGTTGAGGTCCCTGTCACCCCTGGTGGCGGGGACCTCTTCTGTTTCCCCACAGGTTCTCGTATGGTGGAAACTACTTTCCGAAAACAAAATGACCGCATTACCTGCTACCGGCAGGTAGGTGCGACGATCGGAGGGCGCCGCCGGGCAACCAGCCGAGGCGGCGTAGCAACGAAGCTCAGGGAAAGCAGAGGAACTCGGCCATGGCAACGGCGCCCAGCGTCTCGTACTCGATGACGGTCCGGCTGGAGGTTCCCGCCAGCGGAACCGCGGTCTCCCAGCTCACCACGGCGGTGGAGTCCCACGGCGGTTCCGTCACCGGCCTCGACGTGACCGCCTCCGGCCACGAGAAGCTGCGGATCGACGTCACCATCGCCGCCACCTCCACCGCGCACGCCGACGAGATCGTCGAGCAGCTGCGCACCATCGAGGGCGTCGTCCTCGGCAAGGTCTCCGACCGTACGTTCCTGATGCACCTCGGCGGCAAGATCGAGATGGCGTCGAAGCACCCCATCCGCAACCGTGACGACCTCTCCATGATCTACACCCCGGGCGTCGCCCGCGTGTGCATGGCGATCGCCGAGAACCCCGAGGACGCCCGCCGCCTCACCATCAAGCGCAACTCCGTCGCAGTCGTGACGGACGGCTCCGCCGTCCTCGGCCTCGGCAACATCGGCCCCAAGGCCGCCCTGCCCGTCATGGAGGGCAAGGCCGCCCTCTTCAAGCGGTTCGCCGGCATCGACGCCTGGCCGCTCTGCCTGGACACCCAGGACACCGACGCCATCGTCGAGATCGTCAAGGCGATCGCCCCCGGCTTCGCGGGCATCAACCTGGAGGACATCTCCGCCCCCCGCTGCTTCGAGATCGAGGCCCGCCTGCGCGAGGCCCTCGACATCCCCGTCTTCCACGACGACCAGCACGGCACGGCGATCGTCGTCCTCGCGGCCCTCACCAACGCCCTGCGCGTGGTGGGCAAGGGAATCGGCGACGTACGGGTCGTCATGTCCGGCGCCGGCGCGGCCGGTACGGCCATCCTCAAGCTGCTCATCGCGGCGGGCGTGAAGCACGCCGTCGTGGCCGACATCCACGGCGTCGTGCACGCCGGCCGCGAGGACCTCGTCGAGGCCGCGAAGGACTCGCCGCTGCGCTGGATCGCCGACAACACCAACCCCGAGGGCGTCACCGGCACCCTCAAGCAGGCCGTCGTCGACGCGGACGTCTTCATCGGCGTCTCCGCGCCGAACCTGCTCGGCGCGGACGACGTCGCCGCGATGGCGGAGGGCGCGATCGTGTTCGCGCTCGCGAACCCGGACCCCGAGGTCGACCCCGCAATCGCCCGCCAGACCGCGGCCGTTGTGGCCACCGGCCGCTCGGACTTCCCGAACCAGATCAACAACGTGCTGGTCTTCCCGGGCGTCTTCCGCGGTCTGCTGGACGCTCAGTCCCGCACGGTCAACACGGAGATGATGCTGGCGGCCGCCTCCGCCCTCGCCGACGTCGTCACCGAGGACGAGCTGAACCCGAACTACATCATCCCGTCGGTCTTCAACGACAAGGTCGCCGGTGCCGTCGCGGGCGCCGTCCGCACCGCCGCGAAGGCGGCGGGCGCGGGTGCCGACAACGGGACGAACGGACTCTGAGAGAGTTCGCGCACGACGTACGGCGGGCCGGAACGGGGCCGTGGAAGGTCCCGGGCCCGCCGTCGGGACGGCGCGTCGCCGGGCGCCGCGCCGTAGATCCGCCGTAGGGTGGCGCTTCGGCTCCAAAGAGTTTCGGCGGAGTCGACGGAACGTCACCACGCCAGAGCCCGTGGCGCTTTTCGTGTGACCCCAGAGGGTGCCGGATTGGCGTTCCCGCCGCTGGTGGGGGCAGGATGCCTATTCGGGCGCGAGGGTCTGTCACCAGACCCGGGTCCGGGGACTGTCCGAGGGCCCTGGCAGCATCGGCTTCGCTGTGCCCATACATGCGGCTCCGCCGCATGGCACGCCTCACAGGCAAGAAGAACACGGGAGTAACAACATGAACCGCAGTGAGCTGGTGGCCGCCCTGGCCGACCGCGCCGAGGTGACCCGCAAGGACGCCGACGCCGTGCTGGCCGCTCTCGCCGAGACCGTCGGCGAGGTCGTCGCCAAGGGCGACGAGAAGGTCACCATCCCCGGCTTCCTGACCTTCGAGCGCACCCACCGTGCCGCTCGCACCGCTCGTAACCCGCAGACCGGCGACCCGATCAACATCCCGGCCGGCTACAGCGTGAAGGTCTCCGCGGGCTCGAAGCTCAAGGAAGCCGCCAAGGGCAAGTAAGCCTGCAGGCACACCGCCGGAGGCGCCCACGCGGGCTTCTGGGCGGACGAAAGGGCGGCCACCCTGTCAGGGGGTGGCCGCCCTTTCGTACGCCCGCGAGAGGGCCCCTCGGGGCCCGCGGACCGCCTGAGGCCCTCGCGCCTCAGGCGGTCGCCGTCACGTCAGACGAGTGCGCTGCCGGGGAGCTCGACCTTCGCGCCCAGTTCCACGAGCTTCTCCATGAAGTTCTCGTAGCCGCGGTTGATCAGGTCGATGCCGTGGACGCGGGACGTGCCCTGGGCCGCCAGCGCCGCGATCAGGTACGAGAAGCCGCCCCGGAGGTCCGGGATGACCAGGTCGGCGCCCTGGAGCTTGGTGGGGCCGGACACGACCGCCGAGTGGAGGAAGTTGCGCTGACCGAAGCGGCAGTCCGAACCGCCCAGGCACTCGCGGTACAGCTGGATGTGGGCACCCATCTGGTTCAGCGCCGAGGTGAAACCGAGCCGCGACTCGTAGACCGTCTCGTGGACGATGGAGAGGCCCGCCGCCTGCGTCAGGGCCACCACCAGCGGCTGCTGCCAGTCCGTCTGGAAACCGGGGTGCACGTCCGTCTCCAGCGCGATCGCGTTGAGCGAGCCGCCCGGGTGCCAGAAGCGGATGCCCTCGTCGTCGATCTCGAAGGCGCCACCCACCTTCCGGTAGGTGTTGAGGAACGTCATCATCGAGCGCTGCTGGGCACCGCGCACGTAGATGTTGCCCTCGGTCGCCAGCGCCGCCGACGCCCAGGACGCCGCCTCCAGGCGGTCCGGGAGCGCGCGGTGCGTGTAGCCGTCGAGCTTGTCGACACCGGTGATGCGGATGGTGCGGTCGGTGTCCATCGAGATGATCGCGCCCATTTTCTGCAGGACGCAGATCAGGTCCTCGATCTCCGGCTCCACGGCGGCGTTGGAGAGCTCGGTGACGCCCTCCGCCAGCACGGCCGTGAGCAGCACCTGCTCCGTCGAGCCGACCGAGGGGTACGGCAGCCGGATCTTGGTGCCGCGCAGCCGCTGCGGGGCCTCCAGGTACTGGCCGTCCGCCCGCTTCTCGATCGTCGCGCCGAACTGACGCAGCACGTCGAAGTGGAAGTCGATCGGGCGTCCGCCGATGTCGCAGCCGCCCAGGCCGGGGATGAAGGCGTGGCCGAGGCGGTGCAGCAGCGGTCCGCAGAAGAGGATCGGGATGCGCGACGAACCGGCGTGGGCATCGATGTCGGCCACGTTGGCGGACTCGACGTGCGTCGGGTCGAGAACCAGCTCGCCCGGCTCCTCGCCGGGGCGGACCGTCACTCCGTGCAGCTGCAGCAGCCCGCGGACCACACGGACGTCACGGATGTCGGGCACGTTGCGCAGTCGGCTCGGCCCGCTGCCGAGGAGAGCGGCGACCATCGCCTTGGGCACGAGGTTCTTCGCGCCGCGGACGCGGATCTCACCCTCCAGCGGGGTTCCGCCGTGGACAAGCAGTACATCGTCTGTGCCGGTCATGAATCTCGCGTTCCGGTGGGGGTCGGGCAGGGGGCCAGGGAAAAGGGTAAGGGGCGGGGGCACCCCCCTAGGAAGCATCAGGGGGCCTGTCAGATGTAATGAATTCGGCACAACACTCTCTGTTCACCCAATCTTGCGGAGCGTCACGGTCCGTTTGTGTCCGGCGGGCGCCGTCCGGATCCGCCCTGAACTGCGCGGGTACCCCGTGTGTGTCCACTCCACCGGACGACCTCCCTAATCGGCGAAGATGCGGGATCATGTGTCGCATGACCGAGGTGTCCTCGCTCACAGGGCGGCTGCTCGTCGCCACCCCCGCCCTGGCCGACCCGAATTTCGACCGCGCGGTGGTGCTGCTCCTCGACCATGACGACGAGGGTTCGCTCGGCGTGGTTCTCAACCGGCCGACCCCCGTCACGGTCGGTGACATCCTCGCGCCCTGGGCCGACCTCGCGGGCGACCCCGGCGTGGTCTTCCAGGGCGGCCCCGTCTCCCTGGACGCGGCGCTCGGTGTCGCGGTCATCCCCGGTGACGAGGGTCCGCTGGGCTGGCGCCGCGTGTTCGGGGCGATCGGCCTGGTCGACCTGGAGACCCCGCCGGAACTCCTCGGCCCGGCCCTGGGCTCGCTGCGGATCTTCGCCGGCTACGCGGGCTGGGGCCCGGGCCAGCTGGAGACGGAACTCGGCGAGGGCGCCTGGTACGTGGTCGAGTCCGAGCCGGGCGACGTGTCCTCGCCCCACCCCGAGACCCTGTGGCGAGAGGTCCTGCGCCGCCAGCGGAGCGACCTCGCGATGGTGGCGACGTACCCGGACGATCCCTCGCTCAACTGAACCCGGGCTTTTCAGTACCCTTGGTCTCCATGAGCACTCTCGAGCCCGAGCGCGGGGCAGGTACGGGAACCCTCGTGGAGCCGACGCCGCAGGTGTCCCACGGTGACGGCGACCACGAGCGCTACGCCCACTACGTCCAGAAGGACAAGATCATGGCGAGTGCCCTCGACGGCACTCCCGTGGTGGCACTGTGCGGCAAGGTCTGGGTACCGGGGCGCGACCCCAAGAAGTACCCCGTCTGCCCGATGTGCAAGGAGATCTACGAGTCCATGGGTCCCGGTGGGGACAAGGGCAAGGACGGCAAGGGCGGCGACAAGAAGTAGCCCGCTCTCCCGCCGCGGGGACGGCCCCCGGTGCGTGTACCTCGGTACGCGCACCGGGGGCCGTCTCGCGTTGCAGAGGGTGCTTCCCCCGGTCACAGAGTGGTTGAGACCACTTGTCCGGGAGTTGGCGCGGCCCTAACCTCTCGCGTGTTGTGCAGCACGAAACGCCCGTTGCGTATGCTGCAACGCCGATTGGTGGGAGCCCCCGTATGAAGCTTTCTGCCCGTATCGCCGCCCCTGTCACCGCACTCGTCCTCGCCGGCCTCACCGCCACCGCCTGCGCCCCGCAGACCTCCGACGGCAAGGCCACGACGGACGAGAAGACCGGCACCGTGCGCGTCTGGCTCTTCCAGGAGGTCGCCAACGCGCCCAAGGAGCAGGTCGTCGACGCCGCGGTCGCCGCCTTCGAGCAGCGGCACAAGGGGGCGAAGGTCGAGGTCGAGTACATCCCCGTCGACACCCGCGCCCAGCGCATCAAGGCCGCCTTCAACGACCCGAAGTCCGCCCCCGACCTCATCGAGTACGGCAACACCGACACCGCCGGCTACGTGAAGGACGGCGGACTCGCCGACATCAGCGCCGAGTTCGGCGGCTGGGCCGACGCCGAGGACACCGACGCCACGGCCAAGGCGTCCGTCACCGTGGACGGCAGGATCTACGGCGCCCCGCTCTTCGTCGGCGTCCGCGCGCTCTACTACCGGACCGACGTCTTCAAGGACCTCGGCATCTCCGCGCCCACGTCCCAGGACGAACTCGTCTCCACCGCCAAGAAGATCCACAAGGCCAGGCCGGACCTCTACGGCATCGCCGTCGGAGGCGCCTACACCTACGGCGCCATGCCGTTCATCTGGGCCAACGGCGGCGAACTCGCCACCGAGGCGGGCGGGTCCTACAAGGCCGCCATCAACAGCGAGGCCGCGCGCAAGGGCATCGCCGCCTACACCTCCCTCTTCGGCGACGACAACTGTCCGGCCGCCAAGTGCGCGCAGATGGGCGGCAACGCGACCGTCACCGCCTTCGCCTCCGGCAAGGCGGCGATGGCCATCGGCGGCGACTTCAGCCACGCCGCCGTGGAGGCCGGCGCGGTCAAGGGCAAGTACGCCGTCGTACCGCTCCCGGGCGTCACGGCCGGCTCCATCGCCCCCGCCTTCGCCGGCGGCAACAACATCGGTGTGATGAAGAGCAGTTCGCACCGCACCCTCGCCGTCGAACTCATGAAGTCCCTGGCAGGCAAGGAGACCCAGGGCAGGCTCTTCGACGCGATGGGCTTCCTGCCGACCTACACCGACGTACGGGCCGAGGCCGCGCGCAAGCAGCCCTTCGTGAAGCCCTTCATCGACTCGCTCGGCGCCGGCGCCAAGTTCGTCCCCGCCTCCCCGGGCTGGGGCAAGATCGACTCCTCGCTGGTGCTGCCGACGATGTTCCAGGAGGTCGTCAGCGGCCGCAAGGACGTGAACGCCGCCTCGGACGACGCCGCCAGGAAGATGGACGAGGCCTTCGCGTCCGCGGGCCGATGACGATGACGGCCCGTACGAACGCCGGCGGCACACGGACGGACGGCCCGGCCGGTACGAAGACGGACGGCGCGCACCCCGCCGGCGGAGCCCCCGGCCCCGCCGCGGGCGGCCGGATCCCCCGTCCCCGTCGCCGGGCCCCGGGCGGCCCGGCGTCCCGCCCCCGCACCGGCCGCGCCGGGTGGACCCCCTGGCTCTACCTCCTGCCCGCGCTCGTCGTCCTCGGCGGGCTCCTGCTCTACCCCATCTACCAGCTCGGGCTCATCTCCTTCCTGGAGTACACCCAGGCCCAGGTCAGCGGCGGCGAGCCGACCTCCTTCCGGGGCTTCGGCAACTACACCGAGCTCTTCTCCGACCCGCAGTTCTGGCAGGTGCTCCTCGCCACGGTCCTGTTCGCCGCCGCATGCGTCGTCACCACCCTCGTGGTGGGCTGCGCGCTCGCGGTCCTGCTGACCCGCGTACGGGCCGTGCCGCGCCTCGCGCTCATGCTCGCCGCGCTCGGCGCCTGGGCCACCCCCGCCGTCACCGGCTCCACCGTCTGGGTCTTCCTCTTCGACCCCGACTTCGGCCCGGTGAACCGGCTCCTCGGCCTCGGCGACCACTCGTGGACGTACGACCGCCTCAGCGCCTTCGCGCTGGTCCTCTTCGAGGTCGTCTGGTGCTCGTTCCCGTTCGTGATGGTGACGGTGTACGCGGGCATCAAGGCCATCCCGGGGGAGGTCCTGGAGGCCGCCGCCCTCGACGGGGCGTCGCAGTGGCGGATCTGGCGTTCGGTCACGGCGCCGATGCTGCGGCCCATCCTCGTCGTCGTCACGATCCAGTCGATCATCTGGGACTTCAAGGTCTTCACCCAGATCTACGTGATGACGAACGGCGGTGGCATCGCCGGGCAGAACCTCGTCCTCAACGTGTACGCCTACCAGAAGGCGTTCGCCTCGTCCGAGTACAGCCTGGGCTCGGCGATCGGCGTCGTCATGCTGCTGATCCTGCTGGCGGTCACGCTGGTCTACCTCCGTCTGCTGCGCCGCCAGGGAGAAGAACTGTGAGCGCGTTCCGCATCCGGCGCCCCGGGCGCCTCGCGGCCGAGGCCGCCGCCCTGCTCGTCGCGGCCGCCGTCGCCTTCCCGCTGTACTGGATGGTCCTCTCCGCCTTCAAACCGGCCGGCGAGATCCAGTCGACCGACCCGCGGCCGTGGACGCTGTCCCCGTCCCTCGACTCCTTCCGGCGCGTCTTCGAACAGCAGGAGTTCGGCCGGTACTTCCTCAACTCGCTGATCGTGGCCGGCACGGTCGTCCTGGCCTCCGCGCTGATCGCGTTCCTCGCGGCGACCGCGGTGACCCGGTTCCGGTTCCGCTTCCGGACGACGCTGCTCATCATGTTCCTGGTCGCCCAGATGGTGCCGATCGAGGCCCTGACCATCCCGCTCTTCTTCCTGATGCGGGACTTCGGCCAACTCAACACACTGGGCTCGCTGATCCTGCCGCACATCGCCTTCTCGCTCCCGTTCGCGATCTGGATGCTCCGCGGATTCGTCAAGGCGGTCCCCGAGGCGCTGGAGGAACAGGCCCAGATCGACGGCGCGAGCCGCACGCGATTCCTGTGGCAGATCCTCTTCCCGCTGGTCTTCCCGGGGCTGGTGGCGACGAGCGTGTTCTCGTTCATCTCGACCTGGAACGACTTCCTCTTCGCGAAGTCCTTCCTCATCAGCGACACCTCGCAGTCCACCCTCCCGATGGCGCTGCTGGTCTTCTTCAAGCCGGACGAGAACGACTGGGGCGGGATCATGGCGGGGTCGACCGTGATGACGATCCCGGTACTCGTCTTCTTCGTCCTCGTACAGCGCCGCCTGGTCTCCGGACTCGGCGGGGCGGTCAAGGACTGAAGCGGGCCGCCCTCGCCGGCCCGCGTGACCCGCTTCCGCTCCGTGCCCCCAGGACCTCCGTCTCGAAAGGCCGATGCCATGCACGACGACCACGACCGTCACGAGCCGCTGATCCCCGAGCCCGGGAGGGTCGAGGCGCGCGAGGGCGGCCCCGGCGGCCCCGCGCTGGACGCGGACACGACGCTCGACGCGAGGCCGGGCACCGAGGGTGTGGCGCGCTGGCTCCGCGGCGCGCTCGGCGCCGCCACCGGACTGCCGTTCGCGCCCGTCGCCGGCGCCCAGGGCGGTCGTCACGGCGGCGGGATCCGGCTGCGCGTCAGTCCCGAGGTGGCGGAGGCGTACGGCCCCGAGGGCTACCGTCTGTCGACCGACGGTTCCCTCGACGACGTCGCCGTGCTCGTCGAGGGCGGCAGCGCGGCCGGCGTCTTCTGGGGTGCCCAGACGCTCCGTCAGCTGCTGGGACCCGACGCGTACCGGAAGGCTCCGGTCGGCCGGGCCGACCGGGTCTGGGACCTTCCCCCGCTCACCGTCACCGACGGCCCCCGTTTCCGCTGGCGCGGGCTCATGCTGGACGTCTCACGGCACTTCATGCCCAAGGACGACGTCCTGCGCTACCTCGATCTCCTCGCCGCCCACAAGCTCAACGTCCTCCACCTCCACCTCACCGACGACCAGGGCTGGCGCATCGAGATCAGGCGTCGTCCCCGGCTCACCGAGGTCGGCGCCTGGCGCGCCCGTACCAAGTGGGGGCACCGGGCCTCGCCGCTGTGGAACGAGACCCCGCACGGCGGTCACTACACGCACGAGGACATCCGCGAGATCGTCGCGTACGCCGCCGAGCGGCACATCACGGTCGTGCCCGAGATCGACATCCCCGGCCACTCGCAGGCCGCGATCGCCGCCTACCCCGAACTCGGCAACACCGACGTGGTCGACACCGCCTCCCTCGCCGTCTGGGACACCTGGGGCGTCAACCCGAACGTCCTCGCCCCCACCGACGCCACCCTCCGCTTCTACGAGGGAGTCTTCGAGGAGGTGCTGGAGCTCTTCCCCTCCACCTTCGTGCACGTCGGCGGCGACGAGTGCCCCAAGGGCCAGTGGCAGGAGTCCCCGACGGCCCAGGCCCGCATCAAGGAGCTGGGGCTCGCCGACGAGAACGAGCTGCAGTCCTGGTTCATCCGGCACTTCGACCGCTGGCTCGCCGACCGGGGACGCCGGCTGATCGGCTGGGACGAGATCCTGGAGGGTGGCCTCGCACCCGGTGCCGCCGTCTCCTCCTGGCGGGGGTACGCGGGCGGGATCACGGCGGCCGAGGCGGGCCACGACGTCGTCATGTGCCCCGAGCAGCAGGTGTATCTGGACCACCGTCAGGCGCCGGGCGAGGAGGAGCCGATGCCCATCGGGTACGTGCGGAGTCTGGAGGACGTCTACCGCTTCGAGCCCGTGCCGCCGGGGCTGTCCCCGGAGGCCGCCGCCCATGTCATCGGCACCCAGGCCAACGTCTGGACCGAGGTCATGGAGAACCGCGACCGGGTGGACTACCAGGTCTTCCCGCGCCTCGCCGCCTTCGCCGAGATCGCCTGGTCGGCCCTCCCCGCGCCCGAGGAGCGGGACTTCGCCGGGTTCGAGCGCCGGATGGCCGCCCATTACCGGCGCCTGGACGCCCTCGGCGTCGGCTACCGGCCGCCGACCGGACCGCTGCCGTGGCAGCGGCGCCCCGGCGTCCTGGGACGGCCCATCGAGGGGCTCCCCCCGAACGTGTGAGTAACCTCGCGCCCCCGTGTCACCCAAGAGCGGCAAACCGGAAGTTACCGTCCCCTGTGGGATCTCCTGGACGGAACCGTCCTTCGCGGACCCTCGCGTCGGGCGGCTCGGAAGATGTGCCAGAGTTGCCACGTCCGGCCTGTGAGCACGTACGGTACGGCCACACAGGCGTCACAGCCGGGGACAGTCGGGGACCGCCGGGGACACCGGGAAGGGGCAGCGGGTTGACCACGCACGCACCACAGACGGCGCAGTCCGTGACGCTGCCCGCCTCGCTCGACGAGGCGGTGGCGGCGCTCACCGCCATGCCCGCCGCCGTGCCCGTCGCGGGCGGCACCGACCTGATGGCCGCCGTCAACAAAGGCCAGCTCAGGCCCGCCGCGCTCGTCGGCCTCGGCCGGATCAACGAGATCCGCGGCTGGCAGTACCAGGACGGCCACGCGCTCCTCGGCGCCGGCCTCACCCACTCCCGGATGGGCCGCCCCGACTTCGCGGCCCTCATCCCCGCCCTGGCCGCCGCCGCGCGCGCGGCGGGACCGCCCCAGATCCGCAACGCGGGCACGCTCGGCGGCAACGTCGTCAC
Source organism: Streptomyces sp. NPDC047971 (assembly GCF_040653355.1). Taxonomy (NCBI): domain Bacteria; kingdom Bacillati; phylum Actinomycetota; class Actinomycetes; order Kitasatosporales; family Streptomycetaceae; genus Streptomyces; species Streptomyces sp. NPDC047971. Next base: position 71,144 of record NZ_JBEZNW010000004.1, read on the forward strand.
CGCGGCCCCCACGGGTGACTCCCTGCCCGTGCTCGCGGCCCTGGAGGCCGACCTGGTCGTGATGGGCCCGCACGGCACCCGCGAGATCCCCGTCTCCCACCTGCTGGCCGGCCGCGACCTGCTGGCGCCCGGTGAGCTGGTCGCGTTCGTCCGCGTCCCCCTCCTGCACGCCCCCCAGGTCTTCCTCAAGGCCACGGGCCGGACGGGCCCGGCCCGCGCCTCGGCCTCCGTCGCCGTCGTCCTCGACCCGGCCCGGCGCGGTGTGCGCTGCGCGGTCGGCGCCATCGCCCCGATGCCGCTGCGCCCGCTGGAGGCCGAGCACTGGATCGCCTCGCTGGTGGACTGGGACGGCGAGCGGGGCCTCGCGCCGGAGGCGCTGACGGCGTTCGGCGAGTACGTGGCCGCCGCCTGCATCCCGGACCCGCCGGGCGACGAGCAGCTGCCGTCGGCCGTACTGCACCTGCGGCGCACGGTCGCCGCGCTGGCCCGACGGGCACTGGGGAGGGCGCTGTCGTGAGCAACGAGAACCACGGTCACGGGCAGGGGGGCGGCTGGGAGCCGATCCCGCAGAGCGAGGGCTACGACGGCGATGCCACCGCCTTCGTGCAGCTGCCGCCCGAGTTCATGCTGGACGGCGTCCCGCTGGAGGCGCCGGGCCACGGCTACGTACCGCCGATGATCACCCCGCTCGTGCCGCTGACGCCCGAGGCGGCGACGGATCCGGCGGCGACCGGTTCGTGGGTGGTGCAGATGCCGACGGCGGCGGAGGGCGCGGAGCCGGAGCCGGAGTTCCTGTCGGAACCGGATCCGCACGCGACGGGCCAGTGGAGCTTCGAGGCCGCGTCGGACCCGGACCCCGGCGCCACGGGCCAGTGGACGATTCCGGTCGTGTCGGACGGTGCGGACTCGGCGGACGAATCGGGCGAGTACACGGCGTCGATGCTGGCGCAGTACGCGAGCAGCGCACCGGCGACCCTGCCGGGCGGCGCGCCGGCGCCGTGGGCGGTCCAGGAGCCGGAGCCCGTCGAGCCCGCGGAGGCCGTGGAGTTCCCCGAGGCCGTCGGGGCCGTCGAGGCCGCTGAGTTCCCCGAGGCTGCCGGGGCGGTCGAGAGCGCCGAGGCCCCTGCGGCCCCCGAGGGCGGCGTGGAGGCCCCCGAGGCCGGCGTGGAGGGCCCCGCGGCGCACGAGGCCCCCGAGTTCCCCGAGGGCGCGTCCCCGGGCCCCGAGGGCCCGGACCCCTCGCCCGCCCACGCGGACGCCGCCGAGCCCGCCGCCGAGCCCACCACGGGCAACAGCGCGGACAGCGGCGAGCACCCGCACATCTCGTACGTCCTTCGTGTGAACGGCGCCGACCGGCCCGTCACGGAGTCCTGGATCGGCGAGTCGCTGCTCTACGTGCTGCGCGAGCGGCTCGGCCTGGCGGGCGCCAAGGACGGCTGCTCGCAGGGCGAATGCGGCGCGTGCAACGTCCAGGTCGACGGCCGGCTCGTCGCCTCCTGCCTGGTCCCCGCGGCCACGGCGGCCGGCAGCGAGGTGCGCACGGTCGAGGGCCTGGCGACCGACGGCGAACCCTCGGACGTCCAGCGCGCCCTGGCCCGCTGCGGAGCCGTCCAGTGCGGCTTCTGCGTCCCGGGCATGGCCATGACCGTGCACGACCTGCTCGAAGGCAACCACGCCCCGACCGAGCTGGAGACCCGCCAGGCGCTCTGCGGCAACCTGTGCCGGTGCTCCGGCTACCGGGGCGTCCTCGACGCCGTCCGGGAGGTCGTCGCCGAGCGCGAGGCGAGCGCGGCCTCCGACCACGACGACGAGGCGCGCATCCCGCACCAGATCCCCCACCCGCACGACGGAGGCACGGCGTGAGCAGCGACGCGACCACCGCCACCCCCCTTCCGGCCTCGCCGGAGCTCGACGGCGTCGAGGAGGAGACGGTCGCCCACGGCCTGGGCTCGTCCCTCCCGCAGGCCGACGCGCGGGCCAAGACCGAGGGCACCTTCCCGTACGCCTCCGACCTGTGGGCCGAGGGCCTGCTGTGGGCGGCCCTGCTGCGCTCGCCGCACCCGCACGCCCGGATCGTCTCCATCGACACCACGGCCGCCGCCGACATGCCCGGCGTACGCGCCGTGGTGACGCACGCCGACGTGCCGGGCGAGGCGACGTACGGCCGGACCGTCGCCGACCGTCCGGTCTTCGCCTCCGACCTGGTCCGCCACCACGGCGAGGCGATCGCGGCCGTGGCCGCCGACCACCCGGACACCGCGCGGCTCGCGGCGGCGGCGATCGCCGTCGAGTACGAGGTCCTGGAACCCGTCACGGACCCGGAGAAGGCCTTCGCGGCCGAGCCGCTGCACCCGGACGGCAACCTGATCCGCCACATCCCGCTGCGCTTCGGCGACGCGGAGGCGGCCGGCGAGATCGTCGTCGAGGGCCTCTACCGGATCGGCCGGCAGGACCCGGCCCCCATCGGCGCCGAGGCCGGCCTCGCCGTGCCCCGACCGGACGGCGGGGTGGAGATCTACACGGCCTCCACCGACCCGCACACGGACCGGGACCTCGCGGCGGCCTGCTTCGGCCTCTCGCCGGACCAGGTGAAGGTCGTGGTGACCGGCGTCCCGGGTGCCACCGGCGACCGTGAGGACCCGGGCTTCCAGATCCCGCTGGGCCTGCTGGCGCTGCGTACCGGCTGCCCGGTCAAACTGGCCGCTACGCGCGAGGAGTCCTTCCTCGGCCACGCCCACCGCCACCCGACGCTGCTGCGCTACCGCCACCACGCCGACGCGGAGGGCCGTCTGGTGAAGGTGGAGGCCCAGATCCTCCTCGACGCGGGCGCCTACGCGGACGCGTCCTCGGAGTCCCTCGCCGCGGCCGTGGCCTTCGCCTGCGGCCCGTACGTCGTCCCGCACGCCTTCATCGAGGGCTGGGCGGTCCGTACGAACAACCCGCCGTCCGGCCATGTGCGGGGCGAGGGCGCGATGCAGGTGTGCGCGGCGTACGAGGCCCAGATGGACAAGCTGGCCCTGAAACTGGGCCAGGACCCGGCGGAGCTGCGCCTGCGCAACGTCCTCGCGACGGGCGACATCCTGCCGACGGGCCAGACCGTGACCTGCCCCGCGCCGGTGGCCGAACTCCTCGCGGCGGTGAGGGACTTCCCCCTCCCCGCGCTTCCCCTGGACTCCCCGGAGGAGGACTGGCTGCTCCCGGGCGGCCCGGAGGGCGCGGGCGAGCCGGGCGCGGTGCGGCGGGGCGTCGGCTACGCGGTCGGCATGGTGCACATGCTCGGCGCCGAGGGCGCCGACGAGGTCTCGACGGCGACGGTACGGGTCCAGGACGGCGTGGCGACGGTCATCTGCGCGGCCGTGGACACCGGTTCGGGGTTCAGCACGCTGGCGCGCCAGATCGTCCAGGAGACCCTGGGTCTGGACGAGGTCCACGTCGCCCCGGCCGACACGGACCAGCCCCCGGCGGGTCCGGCGACGCACGGCCGCCACACCTGGGTGTCGGGCGGTGCGGTGGAGCGCGCCGCGAAGATGGTCCGCACCCAGCTGCTGCAGCCGCTGGCCCACAAGTTCGGCATGTCGACGGAGCTGCTGCAGATCACGGACGGCAAGATCACGTCGTACGACGGCGTCCTGTCGACCACGGTCACGGAGGCCATGGACGGCAAGGAACTCTGGGCCACGGCCCAGTGCCGCCCGCACCCCACGGAGCCCCTGGACGAGTCGGGCCAGGGAGACGCCTTCGTGGGCCTGGCCTTCTGCGCGATCCGCGCGGTGGTGGACGTGGACATCGAACTGGGCGCGATCCGCGTGGTGGAGATGGCCGTCGCCCAGGACGTCGGCCGCGTCCTCAATCCGGCCCAGCTGGCGACCCGCATCGAGGCCGGTGTCACCCAGGGCGTGGGCGCGGCCCTCACGGAGAACCTCCGCACGGCCCGCGGCCTGATCCGCCACCCGGACCTGACGGGCTACGCACTCCCGACATCCTTGGACGCCCCGGACATTCGCATCGTGAAACTCGTCGAGGAACGCGACGTGGTGGCCCCCTTCGGCGCCAAGCCGGCGAGCGCGGTCCCGGTGGTCACGGCCCCGGCGGCGGTGGCGTCAGCGGTACGCGCGGCAACCGGACGCCCCGTCAACCGCCTCCCGATCAGGGCCCAGGCGGCGGTGGGGGCGTGACCACCCGCTGGACGGCCGTCCGGTCGAATCCGGGAATCCGTGTGCCCCCGACGGCGGCCGGCCTGTGGCCGGTCCCGTGGGGGCGGCCACTCAGCGGGACCGCCTTCCCCCGGAAGATGGCATGAACTGGTGGTCGTCCGGTAGCAGTTCGGCCGAACACCGTGGGCTCCGCGGCTTCGAGACCCGGGCCGCTCCCCGAGCCTGAGGACCCGGTCGCGTGGGCGGGCGGGCGGACGGGCAACGGGCACGAGGCGCGCGAGGGCAGGGGTACCGACGCGAGTGAGCCGAACCCCGGGCCGTTCGCACCATGAAACGCGTCACACGACCGGAGGGCTCCTGACCAGGTCCTCCACGGTCGTACGAATTCAGCCATCCAGGCCCTGGGGAAACGGCCCTTGGCCCGGCCGGCGGTTGATCTCCGTGCCCAAGTCGTAACCACGGGATCTGCGTTGCGCGTGCAACCCAGAGGTGCGCTCTGTCCGTCGTCTTGACTAGAGTGAAGGTCTGAGACTTGTCGAACGGGGAGGCGGCGATGGCCGAGGCAGCGATGGACGGCGGCGGGGGAGCGAGTGGCTCGCTGTCGACGATGGGGATGTTCGGAGGGGTCATCGGGGCGGCTGCCGCCGCGGCCAGCCTGGCCGTCGAGGTAAGCGAGTTGGCCAATCTCAAGAGCCGTGTGGACCAGCTGCTCAAGGACTTCCAGGAGTCCCACGCGGGCCCCGGCAAGATCGCCAACGACTGGCTGGACAAGGGTGCGCTCGCGGGTCCGGGGTTCAAGGAGGCCGAGTTCCTCTTCTCCTCGTACGACGTCGTGCGCGAGGAGCTGCTCAAGTTCTCCAAGGTCCTCGGACTCCAGATGGAGAGCATGAAGATCGCTATCGATTTCTCGAAGACCGGGTACGAGAACATCGACGACGACATCCGTGCGCGCATGCGGTTGCTCAACACGCAGATCACGGATCTGCAGAAGCGTGAGGGCGAAGAGGGGCAGGATCGCCGCGCCATGGGCGCGACGTCGCAGACGGAGATCCCGCAGACCGCCGCGCCCACGGGCGAGGGCACGCAGGGCGGCTACTAGTGAACGACACGACGGGAACGGGGGAACAGTCGCATGGGTGAGACGCCCAAGACGCCACAGGCCGCATCGACACCACTCGACGGGCTGACCAACGAGCAGCTGCTGGCGATGCTCACTCCGATCCAGAAGGAGCGGGCCGAGGCGCTGTCGATCAAGCTCGGGAACGCGGCGAAGGAGATCACGAAGATCGCCGAGTACCTCCGGGCACGTGCCTCCGGCGGCCTCAACTGGAAGGGTGCCGCGTCGGAGGCGTTCGTCGAGTGGACGGGCGCCACGGCAAGCGCCACCTTCTACCTCGCGGGGTACACCGAGCTGGCCAGCAAGTGTCTGGCCGAGTCGGCCCAGGCCATGGTCGAGGCGAAGAGTGGAGTGGACGACCTCGCCAAGACGAGCGCGGACGCGAAGGCGGACTACGCGAGCGCCCAGCGCATGAAGAACGCGGCCATCCACGACCCCGGCGCGGGCAAGACCGAGGTGAAGACCGCGACCGACAGCATGAACGCCGCGGCGACCGCCCGTGAACGGGCGCGCATCGAGGCGTTGATGAAGCTGCGGTCGCTGGGGCAGACGTACACCCACAACGGCCAGCGGGTGAACAGCGCCCCGAGGCCGGAGTTCCCCGCGCCCTCCACGATGAACGACGAGTGGCGCAGTCCGCGGAACATGATGCAGCTTCCCGGCAGCTCCTCGAGTGGGCGAGTGTCCTCGACAACCGGTGGTTACGAGACCGCCGGGCGGGCGAAGTCGACAGGCACCGGTGACGGGTCCGTCGGAGGCGACACCGACGGCGGCGTCGTCCGCCCCGTCGAGACGACTCCGACGCGGCCCGGCACCGCCGTCCCCGAGCCCAACGTGGAACTGGAGATCGACGGCGGTCTGGTGCTCCCCGACGCCCCGACCCTTCCGTCGGGGCCTCCCGGCACCACGGCGCCTCACCGGCCGGACACCCCTGTCACCTATCCCGACGGCAGGACCATGGTTCCGCCTCCCCTCACCGGAGGCACCAGCAACCCGTATTCGCCCGGTGGAGGCGGCAAGGTGCCGCCGACGATGCGAGGTCTGCCTGGCCCTGGGACGGTCGGGCCCACGAATCCCGTCGCCCGCACGCCGCGGGACGGAATCGTCGGTGGGCGTCAGGTGCCGCAGAACGGACGTCCGCAGGTGGGGCTGCCGCGGACCACGGTCATCGGTCAGGAGACCACTCACGGCCGCGGTCCCATGGGCACCGGTCCGCACATGGGCGGCTCCGGCCCCGGGCAGGGCGCCGGCTATCAGAACGGTCGTCGACTCGCGACGGAGTCGGGTGGCATGGTCGGTGGTCGGGCTCAGCAGTCGGGCCAGGCCAGCGCGCGCCCCTTCACTCCGGGCGGCTCCGGCCTCGTCCGGGGCGGTCAGCCCGGTGCCGGCGGCGCGGGTGCGGCGCAGGGACGTGCGATGGGAGCACCGCTCCACGGTGCCGGCGCTCGGACCGGGGACTCTCGTTCCGAGGAGCGGAACGGCGAGCGTCCTGACTACCTGACCGAGGACGAGGAGACGTGGCAGCAGGGCGCGCGCCGTATCGTCCCCCCGGTCGTCGACTGATCTCGTAACGAAGGACACGGAGAAGCGCATGCGAACCAGCAGTGGACGGGCCATGGGTTCAGGCTCCCTTGTGGCGGCGACCATGGCCCTGACACTGCTGGGTATCGGCGCGACGCCGGCTCACGCGGAGACCGTCCGTCAGCAGCAATGGCATTTGGATGCCATGAAGGCCGACGAGATGTGGAAGATCAGCAAGGGAGCCGGCGTCACCGTCGCGGTCATCGACTCCGGCGTCGACGACTCCGTCGCCGACCTTCGAGGCCAGGTTCTCCCGGGCAAGGACTATTCGTCCCGGGCCGGAGACGAGAACAAGGACATCGACAATCACGGAACGAGCATGGCCGCCCTGATCGCCGCCACCGGGGCGCGGGGTGGGACTGCGGGCTCGTTCGGACTGGCACCGCAGGCGAAGATCCTCCCCATTCGAGTCGCCAGCAACACCGAGCGTCTGCAGGGCAAGTCCAAGGCGACGTACGCGGAAGGGATGGCGACGGCCATTCGGTTCGCGGCCGACTCCGACGCGAAGATCATCAACGTCTCCGCCGGTAGTCCTGTGACACCTCAGCCCGTGCTCGCCGAGGCGGTCCGGTACGCGCTGTCGAAGAACAAGCTGATCTTTGCGGCCGTGGGCAACAGTGCTGACGGGGGGAACGCCGTCGAGTACCCGGCTGGGACGCCTGGTGTCGTCGGTGTGGGCGGGTTGACCCGGAAGGCGGCGTGGTGGTCGCAGTCGCAGACCGGCCCGCAGGTGGATCTGGCCGCCCCTGCCGAGGGCATCGTCAGTGCCTGCTCCGGTGGTACGCAATTGTGCGGGGGTGACGGAACGAGTAGTGCCACCGCCCTCGCCGCCGCCTCCGCCGCTCTCATCTGGTCCAAGCATCCCGACTGGACCAACAACCAGGTCCTCCGCGTCATGCTCAACACCGCGGGCAAGCCGACCAACGGCGAGAAGCGCACGGACTACATCGGGTACGGAGGCGTGCGTCCCCGCATCGCGCTGACCAACCCCGGTGACCCCGGCCCCGCCGATGTCTATCCGCTGCCCGACCTCGCCGCCGCCGAGCCCGCGTCGCCTTCGGCGAGCCCCTCGTCCCAGCCGTCGGCCGCGCCCAGTGAGAAGCCGGCCACGGCCGCGCCCGCCGCGTCGGGGGACGACAGCGACTCCGGACTGTGGATCGCTCTCGGCGTCGGCGCAGCCGTCCTGGTCGGCGGCGCCGTTGCCGCTGTGGTCCTGCGGTCGCGACGGCGCAGTGAGGTGCCCCCGGTTCCGTCCATGGCTCCCGCCGCGCCGCCGTACCCGCCCTACGGCCCCCCGCAGCAGCAGCCCAACCCGTACCAGCAGCAGACCACGCAGTACGGGCCGCCTCCCGGCCCGGGCCTGCACGGCTGACGTCCCGCACCTTCGGGCACGATCGACCTGGCCCCCGGCCCGCCTCCGGATTCCGGCTGGGGTATGCCTCGTTCACGGTTCCGGACACGGTGGAGCGGCTCTCCCGAGACGCCCAAAACGGACCTCACCGCCTGTTTCGCCGGGATTCCGCATTGCACTTGTGTACGACGGGGGCGTACCCGGTAGCGTTACCGCTCGCGCGCCATTAAGGCGTCGTAGACGCATCGAGAACCGAACAACGGGGGAGACGCCGTGGCTGGTGAGACGCGACCGCAAAGCCTGCAGCAATTGATGCAGTCCGAGGGCGGAGGTTCTTCTGGCGAGCAGGGCATGAACCTGGCCGGGGTCGCTCCCGTTTCGGGCGGCGCCGGTGGTGCGGCCGACCTCAAGCAGAGCGAAGGACCGTGGACGCATGCCGCCGGTGCCGTCGTGAAAATGCAGTCGGACACCAACGCCGGACTGGCGAGGCTGGGCACCTCGCACGAGGGCGTGCAGGAGGGCACCGAGGGGCTTGAGGCCACCGCGGCGCTCAGCGCGGTGCTCTTCTCCTGGCAGGAGCGCCTGAAGACCGTACGGGACGAGGCCGGGAACCTTGAGGCCCCTCTGAAGCTGGTCGCCGTGGACCACGGCGAGTACGAGGCCAGCCAGTTGTCGAAGTATGCGCAGATCGCGCCCAGGCCCGACAAGGGCTCCGGCGAGCAGGGCGGTCGGTGACCGCGATGATCTCGATGCAGGAACTCAAGGACCTCAAGCTCAACGAACTCACCGAGGCCGGCCAGGGCTGGGGTGACGTCAGCAAGCGGGCGTACAACTCCCGCCAGGAGGTCGACAACAAGGTGGTGCCCAGGCTGACCGACGTCACCAAGGGCATGTCCACCCTCGCCGCGGCGTTCCGGTTGGGGCGGCTGAGCCGCAACTACCAGTACATCCACACCGAGTGCGGTCTGCTGCAGTTCGCGCTCAACGGTCTGGCCCAGGAAATGGCGGTCCCTCAGCGGAAGTTGGTCAACGCCCTGGCGGACGCCCAGCAGCTCGGGTTCACCGTGCATCCCGACGGGTCGGTCAGCTACCCCGCCGCAAGCCGGGAGGGTGCGGAGCAGAAGGCGCAGGGTGACACGGTCAAGGGATCGAGCGGGTTCTTCGCCGGAGCGCTGACCGATGCCGCCGCCTTGGTGAACCCCAACCCGAACGCGGCGAAGGCGCAGGACATCGCCGACACGATCGGAGACGCGCTCGCCGAGGCGCGGAGGATCGACGGGGAGTACGCCAACGCCATCCGCAGGCTCAAGGCCGAGCAGGGGCTCGACGTCACCGAGAACACCTGGGCCGATGTCCAGAAGGACTCGCAGGCGGTGCACGGCGCGGCGGACGACGTCTTCAAGGACGACATCCCCACCGGCAAGAGCCCGGCCGAGCGCAAGGCGTGGTGGGACGGCCTCAGCGAGGAAGACAAGATCGCGTACATGGCCGCGTATCCCGACACCATCGGCAACCTGGACGGGATTCCCGCGGTCGCACGTGACGAGGCGAATCGCAACTACATGCCCCAGCTCATGGGACAGCTCTCGGAGCGCGGCGGTGAGGACGCCCAGACGAAGCTGGCGGGTCTGCGCAAGATCGACGAGCAGCTCCGGGCAGGCGGTCAGCCGCCGATGTACCTGCTCGGCATCGGAGACCAGGGCAATGGGCGGGCCATCGTCGCGTACGGCAACCCGGACACCTCGCGCAACGTCTCCGCGTACGTTCCCGGCCTCAGCACGAAGCTCGACGAGGAGTTCGCCGGCGGCACGTTGAAGCGCGCGCGGGACACGGCGATCGGCGCGCAGGAGATCGACCCGTCGAGCGCCTCGATCGTCTGGCTCGGCTACGACGCCCCGCTCAGCGTGGACGTCATGACCGAGAACGACGCGGCGAACGGGGCGCCCGCGTACCAGAGCTTCATGGGCGGCCTCGCCGCGACCAACGCGCATGCCGACCCGCACATCACGGCCATCGGGCACTCGTACGGTTCGCTGACCGTCGGTACCGCCAGCCAGCAGCCGGGCGGAATGCCGGACGTCGACGACTACATCCTCCTCGGAAGCCCCGGCGTCGGCGTGGACCGTGCCGAGGACCTGGGAGTCGGCAAGCAGCATGTCTTCGTCGGCGCCGCGGAGAACGACATCGTGACCAAGCTCCCCTCGGGCGGCTCCGTCGTGGGTGGCGTCATCGGCGGCGCGACCGGGTTCGCGTTCGGCGGACCCGGAGGAGCTCTGCTCGGTGCCGGTATCGGCGCGGATCTGGGCGACCCCGGCGACGACGACGTGTGGTTCGGCAAGGACCCCGCCAGCGAGGACTTCGGTGCGACCCGTTTCCGTACGGAGGACGGGCCGAACGCGTTCACCAACTTCACGCTCGAGGCGCACTCGAACTACTTCGACCCGAAGAAGGACCAGATGTCCGCGGACAGCATCGCCAACATCGTGGCCGGCAATCCCGGTGGCATCACTCCTGAGGCCAGGCGATGAGGATGCGAGTGGCGACCGCCGCTGCCGCGGCCGCATTGGCGCTCCTGGCCGCGGGCTGTGGTCCGTCGGAGGAGTCGGGGGGCACGAACGAAGGAAGGGCGCAGGACATGAACATGCAAGAGGCTGCGGAGCGTGCCGACGAGCTCCTGTACGACACCGTCAAGTCCATCACGCCCCCGGTGAAGTGGGACCACGGCATCTCCACGGACGGGGGTTGCGAAGTGTCCCGGCGGATCTCCGTGACCACCGTGATCTCCCCGGAGCGCAAGGGGAACTTCCTGGGTGTGGTGGAGCGCCACTGGCAGAAACTCGGCTTCACCCACCGGGGTACGAACAAGAGCGAGAAGACTCCCGCGACGTACTTCCTCACACCGGACGGTTTCCAGATCAGGCTGCTGTTCGGTTACCAGGGGCAGGCTCACTTCGAGGTCGCCACTCCGTGTGTCGAGGAGTCGGACGTCCAGCCGCCCAAGACGGTTCCCGGCGGCCCCGCGTACGACGGGGCCAAGGCGCCCCTGCCGAACGAGCAGTCGGAGTTCTGGTCCGCGCCCTCTCCGATCTCCGGTGGCTCGCCGGCCAGCTGAGGCGACGGACACCCGCGGTGCGCGTGCGGACGCGCGCCGCGGTGTGCGTCCTCGTCGGTCGGGGGTGCCACTGACGCACCGGTCCCCCCACCGGCGCGCCGCCTGAGGTCAGAACGTCGGCATGGCGACCACTTTGCCCTGGCTGATCAGAAAGACCCGGTTGCCCGCGCCTGTCATGCTCCATGGGCCGCGGTTGTCCCGCTCGTACGTCCACACGCGCTTTCGGCTCGGCTTGGAGAAGCCCGAGACACCGAAGTCGTCGTAGCTTCCCTCGACGATCCATACGCAGTTGCCCTGAATCACGGGCGGTGTCAGGGGAGGTGTGCCGCCGTTGAGGTCGGACCACCAGCCGTCGCCTCGGCCGCCGTCCTTGTCGTAGTGGGTGACGATGACACCGTCCGCCGCCGTGACCCCGTCGGAATCGACGGCGGGCGGTCCCCAGCCTCCCTGATCGTCTTTCGGCGTCGTACGGGAGGGGACGGCCCAGATCTGGCGCCCTTCGAGGGTCAGGGCGGTGAGGGTCCGCCCGCCCATGTAGACGACGCCCTTTTCGATCACGGGCAGAAGGGGCGCCGTCGTCTGGTCGGTGATCTTCCACTGCTCTTTGCCCGACTTCGTGTCCAGCCCGCGTACCGTCCCGTCCGTGCCGCTCAGCACCAACCGGTTTTCTGCGACGGCGGCGAACGGGCCCGTGTCGTCCGCCGAACTCTCCGTGGACGTGACGGTCCAGCGCGTCGTGCGGTCGGCGGTGCCGATGGCCCGCAGCTCACCCTTGTTGGTGAGGAAGTAGACCGCGTCGACATCGGCGGCCAGCAGGAACGCCACGTCGGCTTCCGGAGCCGACCACTCCTGAGCGCTGGTCGAGGCGTTGAAGCAGAGGAGAGCGCCCGATTCGCTCGCCGCCACGAACCGGTCCTCGTCCAGGGCGAGCTGGCGGGCGCGGGCCGACAGCTGCGGCAGCGTCCACTTCGGTGCACCGTCGGTCACCTTCAGGGCTGTGAGACCTCCGTCCCTGGCCGCGAAGATCACCACGTCTCGCAGGACGATCGGTGCCGGGAGCGGGCCCGACGCCGCGGCCTCGACCGGACCCCACAGCGGATTGGGCCTGATGCCCTCATTGGCCTGGTCCAGCAGAGGGGCGTCCGGGGCGTCTCCTGCCGGCGGCAGCTCGGTGTCGTCCCGGCCGAGCCACCAAGCCGTACCGCCGCCGCCCGCGAGCAGCACCACCCCGCCGCCACCCAGGGCGGCGAGGAAACGGCGTCGGCTGGGACCGCGCTGGACGACGGCCGTGGGAGCGGCAGCGGTCTGCCGCCGGATGTCGGCCTCGCGTTGCTTCACCTCCTGGTGAAGTGGTCCCTGTCGCCAGACGTTGCGAGCCTTCTTGCCCGGGGCGAAGGCGCGAGCGATCTGGTCAGGGGACGGGCGGAACTGCGGGTCCTTGGCGAGCAGCGGTGCCAGGAGGATCCGGATCTGCTCCGGAACGGCATCGAGATCGGGCTCCTCGTGAACCACCGCGTACTGGACGGCGGCGACGTGCGCGCCGTTGAAGGCACGCCGCCCGGTCGCCGCGTACACGAGCACCGCCCCGAGCGAGAAGACGTCGGCCGCTCCGGTGACACGGTGCCCGAGGACCTGCTCCGGAGCGCCGTAGCCCGGGGTGACGGGAATCTGTCCGACGGTCGTCAGGGTGAGTCCGTGCTCCGGGCGGGCGATGCCGAAGTCGATGACCCGGGGCCCGTCCGAGGTGAGGATGATGTTGGCCGGTTTGATGTCGCGGTGGACGAGCCCCGCGGCATGGATGTCCCTCAACGCCTCCGAGAGCGCGGTGGCGAGGGCACGTACCGTCGTCTCGTCGAAGGAGCCGAGTCTGTCGACCGCCTGTCCCAGCGTGGGGCCGGCGAGGAACTCCGTGGCGATCCAGGGCCGTCCGGCCTCCATCTCGGCGCCGAGGACTCGGGCGACGCCCCGGCTGGTCACCGCCTGCGCCGTGTGTGCCTCACGGACGAATCGCTGTGCCAGGTGGTGGTCGTGGGCGAGTTCCGGACGCAGGACCTTCACAGCGGCGGGTCGGCCGTCCGGTCCGGAGGCCACGTACACGCGGCCCATGCCGCCCTCACCCAGGACGCCGAGGACTCGGTACGGACCGACGCGCAGGGGATCGCCGAGGCCCAGGGGGTTCATGGGTGTTCACATCCTGTTCGAGATATGGGTCATGCCGTCGACGTGCGACGTCTCACTTCAGCGGGAGAGCGATGAGGAAGTCCTCACCCGTGGCGAACATCCGTCCTTCCCGCGCCTGCGGGAGTACGTGGTCGACATCCGTCTGGTAGACCCAGGCACGCTTCCGGGTCTTCAGGTCGAGGGCGGCGAGTCCGAGTTCGGAACGGAAGTAGACGCAGCGTTCGCCGACCGCCAACGACTGGTCGCTTTCCGGCAGCGCAGGGTTGCCGGTGACGACGCGTTCCGTCCAGAGCATCTGCCCGGAGGCCGCGCTCACGGCGCAGACCGCGCCGTTCGTGACCGCGTACACCACGCCACCCCGCAGAACGGGGGCGGAGAGCGGATCGACGGCGGAGATCCGGTACGTCCACTCCTCTCCTCCGTCGGAGAGCCGGTAGGCCGCGAGGACGTCGCCACCGGTGTAGAGACGGTTGTCGTCCAGGCAGAGTCGGTTGCGGCCGGCGTTCCCGACGCTGATCGGGATCTTCTGCTCCCAGCGGGTCAGGCCCGTCGCCCTGTCGCGCGCCACGGCGAGCGTCGTCTCACCGAGCCGGTCGCCGTATTCGAGGGTGATCAGCAGGTCGCCCCGGACTGCCGAGGTGATCACGTGGGGGCCGTCCCCCTCCTGCCGATTGAGCAGGTCACGTCGCCACAGTTCCTTCCCCGTACGGGTGTCCGCGGCGACGATGTGCGTGGAGCCGAGCGAGGCGCGGGTGCCTGTACCGCCGGCGGCGTAGACCGCACCCTCGACAGCACAGAGCACCTGCGTGGAGTACACGTTGGCGTTGAGCCCTTTGAGGGTGACGCCCCCACGCCTGAGCTGATACCGCTCGGTGTCGACGGTGCGGACGGTCAGGTCGTGGTGCACGTCCTCCATCCTCCGAGGAACGACGTAGACCTGCGCGCCGTCCGACGCGGCGGTGCGTGGCGCGGTCTCGACCGAGCAGACGCCCGCGATCTCACCGGACCCGATGTCGGTGAACGCGATTCCCAGCCCGGCGACGAGCGCCACGCTCCCGCCTGCGAGCAGCGGATACGCGCGCTCCTCCTTCAGGGGCACCGCCATCTCACGGCTCCACAGCGAGACGGGTGCCTCTCCCAGCAGCGGAGCGGTGGGCAGCTTGGAATCGTCCGGCTGCTCCTCGCGCCGCCATGCCCAGACGCCCGCGCCCGTTCCCGCGGTGGCGAACAGCGCGCCGGCGCCGAGCGCGAGGAGCTTCCGGCGGGACGGGCGGGGGGACGAGTCGCTCGGTGACGTCTCCGCGTACGGGTCGTCCTCGGGGGCCGGGAGGCGGTGGGGGCGGTGGAGCCAGACCTGGGTGGCGCGGCGGGCGATGTCCGTCAGGAGGAGGGGCGGGAGATGGTCCGCGAACTCGCCCCGGCCGTCGTGGAGGTGGGCCGTCAGGTCGCCGGTCGTCGGGCGGGCGGACGGGTCCTTCGCCAGGCAGGCCGTCAGGAGCGGGAGCAGGGGGTCGGGGACGCCCGTGAGGTCGGGGTCGGCGTAGCGGACGCGGTAGAGGAGGTCCGCCGGGGAGCCCGTTCCGAAGGGTCCGTGGCCCGTGGCCGCGAAGACCAGGACGCCCGCGAGGGCGAAGACGTCGCCTGCCGGGGTGTGTTCCTGGCCGCCCGCCTGTTCGGGGGACATGAACGCCGGGGTGCCCGTCGCCGCGCCCGTGCTCGTCAGGTGGTCGTCGCCGGCCGCGCGGGCGATGCCGAAGTCGATGATCTTCGGGCCGTACGCGGTGACCAGGACGTTGGAGGGCTTGAGGTCGCGGTGGACGACGTCCGACGAGTGGAGCTGCGCCAAGGCCCCCGCGAGGGCGGCGCCGAGCGCGCGGACCGTCGGTTCCGGGAGACCGCCGCACAGGGCGACCGCGTCGTCGAGCGGCGGACCGAGGACGTACTCCGTGGCCAGCCAGGGGGTTTCCGCCAACGGGTCCGCGTCCACGACGGCCGCCCCGTGCCGGTCGCCGATGACCCGTGCCGCGTCCGTCTCCAGCCGGAAGCGGGTACGGAAGGCGGCGTCGGAGGCGAGCCCGGAGTGCATCGTCTTCAGCGCGATGGTACGACCCCCGGGCGTGCGGGCCAGATACACCGTGCCCATGCCGCCCGAGCCCAGGCGGGCGAGCAGCCGGTACGCGGCGATCGCCGCCGGGTCGGTGTGCAGGAGTGGTGACAGCATCGCGTCAGTTCCAGGGCAGTTCGGTGGCGAGGATCTCGGACGACTGGCGGGCGAGCGCCGCCACGACCCGGCCGGGCAGCCAGCCGGGGGTCAGCAGGGAGCCCGCCGAACCCAGCACCGTCTCGTGCGGGGTCGGCGGAGCGAGCGCGGCCAGGACGTCGGCCGCGGTGGGGCGGTCGGCGGGGTCGCGGGAGAGGCAGGATGCCGTCGACGGACGCAGGGCCGCCGGGAGTTCGGAGCGTTCCGGTGCGGTGTGCCCGGTGGACGCGTACGCGAGGACGGCGCCGAGCGCGTACACGTCACCCGGTGGGCGCGGCCGTCCGCCCGACGCCTGCTCGGGTGCCAGCGCACCCGGGTCGAGACCCGGGAGGTCCGAGCGCCGGGTCCCGTCCGGTGCCGCCGCCCGTACCGCGCCGAAGCACGTCAGGCGCGGGCCGTCGGCCGTGAGGAGGACGGCGGCAGGGGACACACCGGCGTGGGTGATGCCCTGCGCGTGGGCGGCAGCCAGCGTCTCGGCGAGGGCGACACCGATCACCCGGACCGTTTCCTCCGGCAACGGGCCGCCGTGCACGGCCAGGGCGACGGGGAGCGGGAGCGCCGGAACGTACGGGGTCGCGTGGAACGGCGGAGAGCCCGGATCCGCCACCTCCGTCACCGGCGCCGTCCAGGGGCCGAGGAGCCGCTGGGCCTCCTGGGCCTCCGTCAGGAAGCGGGCGGGGTCGGCGCCGGGGAGGGGCGCGGAGAGCAGCACCGTACGGTCGCCCTCCGTGCTGCGGGCGACGAAACGGCGGCACGGGACGTGGCCGCTCCGCGGGGGCGACGACGGGTCGAGACGGGTGATCAGACGGTACGGGCCGATGCGCCGCGCGGATTCCTCGTTCGGGCGCGGCCGTTCCACGTCGAACCCCCCTGTTGTCCACCCCATGCCACCCCGGCGGTTGCTGGAGCAACAGGAGCCTACTCAAGTGGCGCCGGGGAGAGGGGGCCGCGGGTGCCGGGACGGGGGTGGCGCGGGTGGTGACCCCGTGAGTCCGAAGCCACGTCCGCGGGGGACGCTTCCGGCCGATCACGGGTGTCGCGCGGATCGAGGCGCGTGGGGCGAGGCCGCGAGCAGGATGATGCCGGCTCCCTCCACCGTGGAGGGAGATCCGGTTTCCGTCAGAGACCGTGGCGGGATTCGAACCCACGTAACTCGCTTTGCAGGCGAGCCCCTGAACCACTCGGGCACACGGTCGTGTGGTGCAACGAGTACGACCGTAGGGCGGCGGGAGGGGCGGCTCAAGGGTTCCGGGCGGCGCGCAACATGACTGCCATACGGCGTTCACGGTCGGCCGGTCGGAGGGGTCGGAGGGGTCGGAGGGGCGGCCGGTCGGAGGGGCGGCGGGTCGGCCGGTCGGCTGGTCGGAGGGTCGGCTGGTCGGCCGGTCGGCGGGTCGGCGGGGCGGTCGCGGGGGCGACTCCCGACAGGGTCCATTTCGCCTTACGCCCCTTACCCTGGGGCCATGAGCGCCCTCGAACCCCGCGACGCCGACGTCGTGCCCGCCGCCGCCGTCCCCCTCCCGGGCGGCGGATCCGTGCTCGACAGGGACCACCGGGCGCTCAGCATCGGCATCGTCTCCGTCGTCCTGCTCATCGCCTTCGAGGCGACCGCCGTCGGGACCGCGATGCCGGTCGCCGCCAGGGAGCTCGGCGGGATCCCGCTGTACGCGTTCGCCTTCTCCGCGTACTTCACCACCAGCCTCTTCGCCATGGTCCTCTCCGGGCAGTGGTCCGACCGGGCCGGGCCGCTCGCCCCGCTCACCGCCGGCATCTCCGCCTTCGCCGCCGGGCTGCTGCTCTCCGGGACCGCCGGGGCCATGTGGCTGTTCATCCTCGGGCGGGCCGTGCAGGGGCTCGGCGGCGGGCTGGTGATCGTGGCGCTGTACGTGGTCGTCAGCCGGGCCTACTCCGAGACGTTGCGGCCCGCGATCATGGCGGCCTTCGCGGCCAGTTGGGTCGTCCCCTCCGTCGTCGGGCCGCTCGCCGCCGGAACGATCACCGAACACCTCGGCTGGCGGTGGGTCTTCGTCGGGATTCCGGCCCTCGTCGTCCTCCCGCTGGCTCTCGCCCTGCCCGCCATTCGCCGCACCGCCTCCGGCCCGGCGGACCCGGCCGCGCCGCTCCCGCCGTACGACCGGCGCCGCATCCGGCTCGCGCTCGGCATCTCGGCCGGGGCGGGGCTGCTCCAGTACGCGGGCCAGGAGCTGCGCTGGCTCTCGCTGCTGCCGGCCGCGGTGGGCGCGGCGCTGCTGGTGCCGGCCGCGCTCGGGCTGCTGCCGCGCGGCACGTACCGAGCGGCGCGGGGGCTGCCCTCGGTGGTGCTGCTGCGCGGGATCGCGGCGGGGTCGTTCATCGCCGCCGAATCGTTTGTTCCGCTGATGCTGGTCACCCAGCGCGGCCTGAGCCCCACGCTGGCCGGCCTCTCGCTCGCGCTCGGGGGCCTGACCTGGGCGCTCGGGTCGTGGGTCCAGGCCCGGCCGTGGATGGAGCCGTACCGGGAGCGGTCCGTCGTCGTCGGCATGGTGCTCGTCGCGGCGGCCGTCGCGACCGCGCCGACCGTGCTGGTCCCCTGGATGCCGGCCTGGATCGTCGCCCTCGCCTGGGCGTGGGGCTGCCTGGGCATGGGCCTGGTGATCTCCTCGACGAGCGTGCTGCTCCTGAAGCTCTCGGCTCCGGAGGAGGCGGGCGCGAACTCGGCGGCGCTGCAGATCTCGGACGGCCTGTCCAACGTGCTGCTGCTCGCGGCGGGCGGCGCGGCGTTCGCCGCGCTGGGCGGGGGAGCGGTGGGGCACGCGGCCGCCTCCGGCGGGGGCGGCCACCCCATGGCGTTCGCGGCCGTGTTCCTGCCGATGGCGGGGGTGGCGCTGGCGGGGGCGTGGGTGGCGACGCGGCTGCGGGTGCCGGAAGGACGATGACCCCATGCGGCGCCGCACGGGGTCGTGCGGTACCCGTCCACCTCACGCTGTTCGAGCTCCCACGGTCGCCGCGCGGCTGCCGGCGTTCGCCCGCTGAGACGGGGCTGTGACGCTCGCCGCACCGGGCGAGGTCACGGCCCCGTCCGCCCCGCCGGTTCTCCGGCGCACCGGTAAGGTGGCCCGGTTGTCATATCTGGACGAGCGTCGAACCGGAGACCGTGACTACCACCGCCACCTCCTCCCACCACCTCTCTCCCGCCTTCCCCGGCCGGGCCCCCTGGGGTACCGCGAACAAGCTGCGAGCCTGGCAGCAGGGCGCCATGGAGAAGTACATCCAGGAGCAGCCCCGCGACTTCCTCGCGGTCGCGACGCCCGGCGCCGGAAAGACCACCTTCGCGCTGACCCTCGCGTCCTGGCTGCTGCACCACCACGTCGTGCAGCAGGTGACGGTCGTCGCGCCCACCGAACACCTGAAGAAGCAGTGGGCCGCCGCCGCCGCGCGGATAGGGATCAAGCTCGATCCCGACTACAGCGCCGGGCCGCTCAGCAAGGAGTACCACGGCGTCGCCATCACCTACGCCGGTGTCGGCGTACGGCCCATGCTCCACCGCAACCGCTGCGAGCAGCGCAAGACCCTCGTCATCCTCGACGAGATCCACCACGCCGGTGACTCCAAGTCCTGGGGCGAGGCGTGCCTGGAGGCGTTCGACCCGGCGACCCGCCGGCTCGCCCTGACGGGTACGCCGTTCCGTTCCGACACCAACCCCATCCCCTTCGTCACGTACGAAGAGGGGAACGACGGCATCCGGCGGTCGTCGGCGGACTATACGTACGGCTACGGCAACGCCCTCGGCGACGGCGTCGTGCGGCCCGTCATCTTCCTCTCCTACAGCGGCAACATGCGCTGGCGCACCAAGGCCGGTGACGAGATCGCCGCCCGCCTCGGCGAGCCCATGACCAAGGACGCCGTCTCCCAGGCGTGGCGCACCGCCCTCGACCCGCGCGGCGACTGGATGCCGAACGTCCTGCGCGCCGCCGACCAGCGCCTCACCGAGGTCCGCAAGGGCATCCCCGACGCCGGCGGGCTCGTCATCGCCTCCGACCAGGACTCCGCCCGCGCCTACGCCAAGCTGATCCGTGAGATCACCGGCACCAAGGCCACGGTCGTCCTCTCCGACGAAGCGGCCGCCTCCAAGCGGATCGACGAGTTCAGCGAGAACAACGACCGCTGGATGGTCGCCGTCCGCATGGTGTCCGAAGGGGTCGACGTCCCCCGGCTCGCCGTGGGCGTGTACGCGACGACCATCTCGACCCCCCTCTTCTTCGCCCAGGCCGTGGGGCGTTTCGTACGTTCCCGCAGGCGCGGCGAGACCGCGTCGGTGTTCCTTCCCACCATCCCGAACCTCCTCGGCTTCGCCAACGAGATGGAGGTCGAGCGCGACCACGTGCTCGACAAGCCGAAGAAGGACGGCGAGGAGGACCCGTACGCCGAGTCCGAGAAGGAGATGGCGGAGGCCGAGAAGCAGCAGGACGAGGACACCGGCGAGCAGGACATGCTGCCCTTCGAGGCGCTGGAGTCCGACGCCGTCTTCGACCGGGTCCTCTACGACGGCGCCGAGTTCGGCATGCAGGCCCACCCGGGCAGCGAGGAGGAGCAGGACTACCTCGGCATCCCGGGTCTCCTCGAACCCGACCAGGTGCAGCTCCTCCTCCAGAAGCGGCAGGCCCGGCAGATCGCGCACAGCCGCAAGAGGCCGGACTCCGAGGCCGACCTGTTGGAGCTTCCGGCCGAGCGGCGGCCCGTCGTTTCCCACAAGGAGCTTCTTGAGCTGAGGAAACAGCTCAACACGATGGTCGGTGCGTACGTTCACCAGAGCGGCAAGCCCCACGGCGTCATCCACACCGAGCTGCGGCGGGTGTGCGGCGGGCCGCCGAGCGCCGAGGCGACGGCCGGCCAGATCCGCGAGCGGATCAAGAAGGTGCAGGAGTGGGCCACCCGGATGCGGTGAGCGGCACGAGGCTGTGAGGACGGCTCGTACGCGGTCGCGTACGGGCCTTTCGCCTTCCATGGCGGTGTCCGACGGGCTTGTCCGGACACCGTGTGCGTCGCACGTATCGTCGATTTTGTCCGGTGAATCTCCTTGACCGGCTGACTTCCGCCGCGAACCGACCGTATCCGGTCGCTCGCGCCCGGATTCTGGACGAGGTCTTCCGCTGAGCGGAGTGGATCGCTACTGTCCCCCGCAATGCAACCGCCCCGTGGCAGCGCCGCCGCGGAGCGCAGCCGGTGCGCATGGCCTGCCGGCGGCCTCTGACGTGCGTCGCCGCGGGACCGGCTTCGCTGCTCTCGTTTGAAGGTCCGCCGTCACTCACTCCGAAGGAGAGGGCGTCGTGACCGCGGAAACCTCCCAGACGCTCGACCGGGGCCTCAGGGTCCTCAAACTGCTCGCCGACACCGACCACGGCCTGACCGTCACCGAGTTGTCCAACAAACTCGGGGTGAACAGGACCGTCGTCTACCGTCTGCTCGCCACACTCGAACAGCACGCCCTCGTCCGACGCGACCTGGGCGGACGTGCCCGGGTCGGTCTCGGTGTGCTGCGGCTGGGCCGTCAGGTCCACCCACTGGTCCGCGAGGCCGCGCTGCCCGCGCTGCGCTCGCTCGCCGAGGACATAGGCGCGACCGCCCACCTCACGCTGGTGGACGGGGCGGAGGCGCTGGCGGTCGCCGTCGTCGAACCGACCTGGACCGACTACCACGTGGCCTACCGCGCCGGTTTCCGGCACCCGCTGGACCGGGGTGCGGCGGGCCGGGCGATCCTCGCGGCCCGGCAGGGCAGCCTGATCGAACCCGGTTTCACGCTCACCCACGGCGAGCTGGAGGCGGGCGCGAGCGGCGCGGCGGCTCCGCTGGTCGGGATCACGGGCATCGAGGGCAGTGTGGGCGTCGTGATGCTGGCGGACGCGGTGCCGGAGCGGGTGGGGCCGCGGGTGGTGGACGCGGCGCGAGAGGTCGCCGACGCGTTGCGCTAGGCGCGGCGGGCTGCGCTGGGCGCGGCGGGCTGCGCCACCCATGCCCCATGACCCACGCCCCGGAGCGCGAGGTGGGCGTGGGCCGGGGGCCGGGCCCGGCGCGGACGGACGCGTGACGGCGCCGTCCGCGGGGGCCGTGCCCACCCGCTCGGCCCCACGGACAGTCGCCCCATCGGGCGGCGGTGTCAGGGCCGGGGGCACCACCGCCGCTCAGACGCTGTACGACGACCGGCGGATCGCCGCCGCGGTGAATCTGGAGGGCTACCTGGACCGGGCCGACGGCGAGCTCTTCCCGGTGGCCCGGTACGGCGTCGCCCGCCCGCTGCTCCTGTGCGGTACGGACGGGTTCCGCGACGCCCGGCTGGACCGCTCCTGGTCCGCGCTGCTCGCCCGTCCGACGGGCCGTACGTGCCTGCGGCGACTCGACGGGGCGGATCACGGGGTGTTCACCGACTACGCCGCCCTCGTGCCCCAGTTGCACGCCGCGGGTCTGCTGACCACCGCGGACAGGATCCGACTCGTCGGCGCGATCGACCCCGGGGTGTCCGTGCCGACCGTGCGCCGGCTGGTCCGCGCGTTCTTCACCCGGACCGTCCCGCCCGCGAGCCTGGGCAGATCCGAGATCACCCCGCCCGCGAGCCCGGGCAGATCCCGGACCGTCCCGCCCGCGGGCCCCGGAAGCCCCTGGACCGTCCCGCCCGCGGGCCCCGGCAGCACCCCGGGCGTCCGGTCGTGAGGCGGCCCATGGACCCGACCGTGCCTCTCGGGGGTGCCCAGTAGATTGGGGGTGTGCTCTCCAGTCTCTCGCGTAACCGTGCCCTCGCGCTCTGTGCCCTGCCCGTCGCCGCGCTCTTCGCGGTCGTCGGGCTGGCGCCGCTGCCGTACGCCATCGCACAGCCCGGCGTGACCGCCGACGTGCTCGGCAAGGACAAGGGGCGCGAGGTCATCACCATCAGCGGCAAGCCGGTCCGGCCGACCGACGGCGAGCTGCTGATGACGACCATCTCGGCGACCGGGCCCAGCGTCGAGAACGACTTCGGCGATGTCGTCGACGCCTGGTTCCGCACCGACCGGGCCGTGCTGCCGCGCGACTCCGTCTACCCTCCCGGGAAGTCGGACGCCGAGGTCGAGAAGCACAACCTCGGCGAGATGAAGGAGTCGCAGGACGCCGCCACCTCGGCCGCGCTCGGCTACCTCAAGCTCGACCCGAACGACGTCGACGTCACGCTCCACCTCGCGGACGTCGGCGGGCCGAGCGCCGGGTTCATGTTCTCCCTCGGGATCGTCGACAAGCTCGTCGGCGACGGCTCGGGCGGCGACCTCACCGGCGGTCGGACCATCGCCGGTACGGGCACGATCGAGCCCAACGGCACCGTCGGGGCCGTCGGCGGCGTCTCCCTGAAGACCCAGGCGGCGAGCCGGGACGGGGCGAGCGTCTTCCTCGTGCCCGAGGCGGAGTGCTCCGACGCCCAGGCCGAGCTGCCGAAGGGGATGCGCCTGATCCCGGTCTCCACGCTCAGCGAAGCGGTGTCCTCGCTCCGCGCGCTGGAGCAGGGGCAGGAGGCGAAGGTTCCGAGCTGCTGACGTCCTTCGGGGCGGAGTCCATCCCGCGCCAGGCGGGGAAGACCATCGGGGCCAGCGTGACCAGGAAGTAGACGCCTCCGAGCGCGAGCAGCGCCGTCGTCAGGCCGGTCCGCTCGACGAGCTGTCCGGCGACGAGGCCGCCGAGCGGAGTGGCGAGGAGCACACCGGCCGTCGTCACCCCGGAGACCCGGCTGCGCAGGTGGTCGGGGACGCGTTCGTACATGAGGGTGGCGAGGATCGGGTTGAGGACCCCGGCCCCGAACCCGCTCGCCGCCATCGTGACGAGCAGCGGAAGCGTGGTGTCGGTGAGCGCCGCCATCACGTACGGCGGGGCGCCGCACAGCAGGAACCCGGCCGTGAAGACCGCCCGGCGGGGGAAGCGGTGACCGACCGCCCCGTACAGCACCGCGGCGAGCAGCGCCGAGCCGCCGAAGACGGCGACGAGCAGGCCGAGGGCGGCCGAGCCGCCGAGGTCCTCCCGGGCGTGCACGGGCAGCAGGACCGAACTCCAGCCCTGGCTCAGGCCGTTGGTCGCCATCACCATGACCACGATGCCGAGCAGCAGCCGGGAGCGGAGCACGAAGGCGTACCCCTCGCGCAGCTCGGCGCGGTAGCCGGACAGTGAGAAGGGGGTCGGGTCGGGCTGGGGCGCCGCGGCCGGTATCCCTCGCAGGCCGACCAGGACCAGCAGGGCGGAGAGCCCGAAGGTGACGGAGTCGAGGAGGAGCACGGCGTCCGCGCCGATGAGGGCGACGAGGACGCCGGCGAGGGCGGCTCCGGTCATCCGGGCGCCTCGGGAGACGGCGTCGTAGAGGCTCGCGGCGCGGGAGAGCGGGGTCCCCGCGTGGCGGGCCAGGTCGGGGATCAGGACGTGGCGGGCGGTCTCGCCGGGCGCGTGGAAGAGGCCGGTCACGGCCATCAGCGCGCAGAGCATCCAGAACTCCAGCACGCCGGCGCCGTGCAGGAGCGGGATCGCGGCCAGTGCGAGCGCGCAGACGAGGTCGGAGACGACGCTGATCCTGCGGCGTCCGATCCGGTCGATGACCGGACCGCCGACGATCGCGGAGACGACGACGGGGACGGCCGCGCAGAAGGCGACCAGGCCGGCTTTGCCGGGGCTGCCCGTGGTGTCGAGGGCGAACCACGGGACCCCGATGAGGGTGAGCGCGTTGCCGGTGATGGAGATGGCGTTGGCGGCCAGGACGGTGGCCAGTGGAGCACGTCCCCCCGGAGCGCTCATGCGGCGAGCGGGAAGCGTCGGGCGCGGGTGCCCGGCCGGGGCTGGGACGGGAGGGCGAGGCGCAGCCCTAAGGCGACCATGGTCCAGCCGATCCGGGCGCGGACGGGGTTGCAGGCCGGGGTGCGGGGCGGGGAGTCGGCGGCCGCGCGGCGGAGTTCGGCCGCCTGGACGTGGTGCAGCTGGAGGTGGATGTCGGCATGCATGGCTTCGTGGTCCCTTTCTCAGTTCTCGTACTGGGGGAACGCGTGCAGGTGCATCCGTACGCGGGCGGCGCCCGGCGCGTCGGGGTCGGCACCGTCGCGGTACGCGTCGATCAACTCGTGGATATCCGCGGTGAGTTCGCGCAGGCGCTCGGGCGGCAGGCGCAGGGTGAAGTCGCTCATGTCGGAGGCTCCGGTCCACGTCTGGCCCCACTCGTGGCGGGTGCCGAGCCAGGTGTTGAGCTCCTGGGTGTGGATGGTCGCGATCTCGTGCAGGTAGACCTCGACCGCGCCCCGGACCTCGGGGTCGGGGTTCTCGTACAGCGACTCGTCGAAGGTCGTGCCCTGTACGGCCGCCTTCCACCACCGCTCGCGCCCCTTGCCCCGGCTCGTGTCGTCCTCCACGAAGCCGTGCGCGGCGAGCTGGCGCAGGTGGTAGCTGGTCGCGCCGCTGGACTCGCCGAGCCGCTCGGCCAGGTGGGAGGCGGTGGCGGGGCCGTGGTGGCGCAGGGCGCGCAGCAGCTGGATGCGGAGCGGGTGGGCGAGGCCGCGCAGTGAGCGCGGGTCGAGCGTGCGGCTCAGCGGCTGCTCGGGCGTCGGCTTCTCGGGCTGCGGTGCCTCGGGTGTCGCCTGCTCGGGTGTCGGCTGCTCGGGCTGCGGTGCCTCGGGCGTCGCCTGTTCGGGCTGCGGTGCCTCGGGCGTCGGCTGTTCGGGCTGCGGCGCGGCACGTCGGGGCCGGGGTGCGGGCTGGTGCTGGGGCTCGGGCATGGCTTGAGCCTAGAGTTGCAAAGAGACCCTTGCAAGGGATTCTTTGCAACTCTTTCTTTGGAACTCGCCCTCGCGCTCCTTTCCGGAACTCTCGTGAGCCGCCCGGCCGTTCGCTACGCCGTCGGCCCGTCCTCCGCCGCCTGCTCCACCAGAGGGATGATCCGCAGGGGAACGGGGTTCTCCATCACGATCGCCGTGGAGGCCCGCACGATGCCCTCGAAGCCGACGACCCGGTCGATCACCCGCTGCAGGTCCGCGTTGGAGCGGGCGACGAGCCGGCAGAGCATGTCCCCGTGGCCGGTCGTGGTGTGCAGTTCGAGCACCTCGGGCACGGTCGCCAGATGGCTCCGGACGTCGGGCCCCTGCCCCTGCTTGATCTCCAGCGTGGCGAACGCCGTCACGGGATAGCCGAGCGCCGCCGGGTCCACCTGGGGGCCGAACCCGCGGATCACCCCGTTGGCCTGGAGCCGGTCCAGGCGCGCCTGCACGGTGCCGCGCGCCACACCCAGTCGGCGGGACGCCTCCAGGACTCCGATCCGAGGCTCCCGGGCGAGGAGCACGATCAGTCGCCCGTCCAGATGATCGATCGCCACAGCGGCCCCTCCATGGTCATCCTGTACAAGTATCCCCGCCATACTGGCTGGTCGCTGTACACATTGACCAGTGCTCCGGCGAACTATTGCGCAGCTTGCCGATCGGCGGGACTCTGCCGCTATGACTGAGACCATCGATCACACCCCTTCCACGGCGCGGCAGGCCGATCCCTTCCCCGTGAAGGGCATGGACGCGGTCGTCTTCGCCGTCGGCAACGCCAAGCAGGCCGCGCACTACTACTCCACGGCCTTCGGCATGAAGCTCGTCGCCTACTCCGGACCGGAGAACGGCAGCCGCGAGACCGCCAGCTACGTCCTGACGAACGGCGCCGCCCGCTTCGTGTTCACCTCCGTCATCAAGGCGTCCACCGACTGGGGCCGCTTCCTCGCCGAGCACGTCGCCGCGCACGGTGACGGCGTCGTCGACCTGGCCATCGAGGTGCCCGACGCGCGCGCCGCGTACGCCTACGCCGTCGAGCACGGCGCGACCGGCATCACCGAGCCGTACGAGGTGAAGGACGAGCACGGCACCGTCGTCCTCGCCGCCATCGCCACCTACGGCAAGACCCGCCACACCCTCGTCGAGCGCTCCGGCTACGACGGCCCGTACCTGCCGGGCTTCGTCGCCGCCGCCCCGATCGTCGAGCCGCCGGCCAAGCGCACCTTCCAGGCCATCGACCACTGCGTCGGCAACGTCGAGCTCGGCAAGATGAACGACTGGGTCGGCTTCTACAACAAGGTCATGGGCTTCACGAACATGAAGGAGTTCGTGGGCGACGACATCGCGACCGAGTACTCGGCGCTGATGTCGAAGGTCGTCGCCGACGGCACGCTCAAGGTCAAGTTCCCGATCAACGAGCCGGCGATCGCGAAGAAGAAGTCGCAGATCGACGAGTACCTGGAGTTCTACGGCGGCGCGGGCGTCCAGCACATCGCGCTGGCCACCAACGACATCGTGGCGACCGTCCGCTCCATGCGGGCCGCCGGTGTCCAGTTCCTCGACACGCCGGACTCGTACTACGACACGCTCGGCGAGTGGGCCGGCGAGACGCGCGTGCCCGTCGAGACCCTGCGCGAGCTGAAGATCCTCGTCGACCGCGACGAGGACGGCTACCTGCTGCAGATCTTCACCAAGCCGGTCCAGGACCGCCCGACCGTCTTCTTCGAGATGATCGAGCGTCACGGCTCCATGGGCTTCGGCAAGGGCAACTTCAAGGCCCTGTTCGAGGCGATCGAGCGCGAGCAGGAGAAGCGCGGCAACCTCTGATCCCGCCGATGCCGACGGGCCCGGGGCGACCGCCCCGGGCCCGTCGCCATGAGCACCCGGGTCCGCCCGGGCGTCGGCACGCTGCGGCGCCCGCGGGGTTGGCGCCGCAGCGCGGCCGGCGGACGCCTCCGGGTCCAGGCGACGGCGCGCGGAACGAACGGCCCCGACCCGGGGGCGGGTTCCTCCCGGTCGGCCTTCCTCGGGCGTCCCCGTGTCTGCGCTCCGTCCGCGGTCGTCCTGCTCTGGGCGTGCCCCAGTCAGCCTTCCTCGGGCGGCTCCCGGTCTGCCTTCCGTCCCCGGTCTGCCTTCCGCGGTCGTCCTGTCTTCGGCGTCCCCCGGTCGCCCTTCCTCGGGCGTCCCCCGGTCGCCCTTCCTCGGGCGTCCCCCGGTCAGCCTTCCTCGGGCGACTCTCGGTCAGCCTTCCTTCGGCGTCTCGCGGTCGGCCGCCTTCGGCGTCTCCCGGGGAGTCGAAGTCTCCGGAGCGCGGGGAGTCGAAGTCTCCGGAGCGCGGGGCGCCGGGGTCGCCGGGGTCTCCCGGGGTTTCGGAGTGCTGTCCGGTTCCGGCCGCTCCGCGCGGAGTTCCTCCGGCAGCTCGTCCGGCGGGTCGCCGAGCGCCGCCACCGCCGTGCGCGCCTTCGGGGCCAGCAGCGGCGAGAAGGCCGGGTTGATCCGCAGCGCCTCCGCCAAGTGGCGGCGGGCCGGGCCGTACTCCTCCACCGCGCGCTCGATCTCGCCCCGGTGGTAGGTGAACAGCGCGCTCCGCAGCCCCTCGTCCGTCGCGCGCTTCGCGTACTCCAGCGCCTCCTCCGGCCGGCCCGAGCGGAACAGCGCCCACCCCAGCGCGTCCGCCACCTGCACCGACCGGTGTCCCCGCGCCCACTCCGCCCGCAGCCGCCGTACCGCCGCCGCCGGGTCGCCGTGGTCCGCCTCGAACAGGCCGAGGACCGCCTCCGCGTTGACCCACGTCCGCGTCCGCAGCAGTTCGTACTGGCTCCGCGCGTCCCCGTCCAGGCCCAGCGACTGGTAGAGCTCGCCCGCCTCCAGGACGTACTCCGGCAGCGGCAGCTTCGCCAGCACCGTCCGGTAGCCGAGGACCGCCTCGTCCGTGCGGCCGAGCGCCGCGAGCGCCCGGGCCCGGCCGGCCATCGCAGGGCCGTGGTCCGGTACGAGCGCGAGCGCCTTCCCGTACTCCGCGAGCGCCTCCTCCGGTTCGCCCCGCTCCCAGGCCAGATCGCCGAGCCGGCCCAGCGCCGCCGCCTTCTCCGCGCCCGACTCCGCCCGTCCCACCGCGTCGAGCGCGGCCACCGCCGCGTCCTCGCGCCAGCCGCGGTTGCGGTACATCTGCGCCGTGCGCGCGCTGACCGCCCCGCCCGTGCGCAGCTCCTCCAGGGCGGAGAGCGCCTTCTGGGCGTTCTGGTACTCCCCGAGGCCGTTGTACGCGTCGATCAGCAGCGGGTACGCCGACCAGCGCTTCGGGTCCTTCGCGCGGACCGCCTCGCCCCAGGTCCGCGCGGTCCGCCAGTCGCCCCGCGCGGTGGCCAGGACGCCGAGCCCCAGCTGCGCGTCGAGGTTCCCGCGGTCGGCGGGCCGCAGCTCCAGCGAGCGCTTCAGGGCGCGTTCCGCCCGCGGGTAGGACGCGGTGTCGCCGAGCCGTGTACCCCGCTCCGTGTACGCCGCGCCCAGGACGGCCCAGGACGCCTCGTCCCTCGGATGCTCCTTCAGCCACTGCTCGCGGTCGGCGATCAGCGCGCCCAGGTCGGGCAGCGAGGCCGGGGCTCCCGCGTTGGCCGCGAGCACCGCGCGCTCGGCGGGACCGGGGGCGGCCGGCTTCCCGTCGCCGAACAGACCCGGAGCGAGTTCGGGGGCGTACAGCAGTGCCGTCGCCGCGAGCACCGCGCCCACCCCGGCGGCCAGGACCGACCTCGACACGTTCTCCGTCTTCATGCCGCTCACTGTGCGCCTGTACGAAGAGCACACGAAGGACCACGACGGCGGGTTCACACCGATGGCCCCGGGTGCCACGCTGGACGCATGGACGATCTTCTGACGCGGCTCCACACGGAACTGCGCGCGGGCCTGCCCGCCGAGGCGCTGATCACCGACCCGGACGTCACCGCCTCCTACGCCAACGACATGGCGAGCTTCTGTACGGCCGGTACCCCCGCGGCCGTCGTGCTCCCGCGCACCGTCGAGCAGGTCCAGCACATCATGCGGACCGCGACCGCGCTGCGCGTCCCGGTCGTCCCCCAGGGGGCGCGGACCGGCCTGTCCGGTGCCGCCAACGCCTCCGACGGCTGCATCGTGCTGTCGCTCGTGAAGATGGACCGGATCCTGGAGATCAGCCCGGTCGACCGGATCGCCGTCGTCGAGCCGGGCGTCGTGAACGCCGTCCTGTCGCGCGCGGTGAACGAGCACGGCCTGTACTACCCGCCGGACCCCTCCAGCTGGGAGATGTGCACGATCGGCGGGAACATCGGCACCGCCTCCGGCGGTCTGTGCTGCGTGAAGTACGGGGTGACGGCGGAGTACGTCCTCGGTCTGGACGTGGTCCTCGCCGACGGGCGGCTGATGTCGACCGGCCGGCGCACCGCCAAGGGCGTCGCCGGATACGACCTGACCCGGCTCTTCGTCGGCTCGGAGGGCAGCCTCGGCATCGTTGTCGGCGCGACCCTCGCGCTCCGGCCGCAGCCGCCCGTACAGCTCGCGCTCGCCGCCGAGTTCCCCTCCGCGGCGGCCGCCTGCGACGCCGTCTGCGCGATCATGGAGCGCGGCCACACTCCCTCGCTCCTGGAGCTCATGGACGGCACCACCGTCCGTGCCGTCAACAGGATGGCGAACATGGGTCTGCCCGACACCACCGAGGCGCTGCTGCTCTGTGCCTTCGACACCCCGGACCCGGCCGCGGATCTGGCCGCCGTCGGGGAGCTGTGCGCGGCGGCCGGGGCCACCGAGGTCGTCCCGGCGGAGGACGCCGCCGAGTCCGAACTCCTCCTCCAGGCCCGTCGGCTGTCGCTGACCGCCCTGGAGACGATCAAGTCCGCGACGATGATCGACGACGTGTGCGTGCCGCGCACCAAGCTGGCCGCGATGCTCGACGGCACCTCCGCGATCGCGGAGAAGTACGACCTGACCATCGGGGTCTGCGCGCACGCGGGGGACGGCAACACCCACCCCGTCGTCTGCTTCGACCAGGCGGACGAGGACGAGTCGCGGCGTGCGCGGGAGTCCTTCGACGAGATCATGGCCCTCGGACTGGAACTGGGCGGCACGATCACCGGCGAGCACGGCGTGGGTGTGCTGAAGAAGGACTGGCTGGCGCGGGAGTTGGGACCGGTGGGCCTGGAGATGCAGCGGGGCATCAAGCGGACCTTCGACCCGCTGGGGATCCTCAACCCCGGAAAGCTGTTCTGACACCGGCACCGCTCCGCGTGTCGCCGGCCCCTCACGCCTCACCGTCCTGGGACTCGTCCGACGGCCACGGGTCGCGCAGCCACAGGTCGTCGG
The DNA here is from genome assembly GCF_040653355.1 of Streptomyces sp. NPDC047971. Lineage (NCBI taxonomy): Bacteria > Bacillati > Actinomycetota > Actinomycetes > Kitasatosporales > Streptomycetaceae > Streptomyces > Streptomyces sp. NPDC047971. The sequence goes on from NZ_JBEZNW010000004.1 coordinate 102,004, forward strand.
CGACCGAGGTGGTGGAGAGCAGTTCGGCCAGCCCGTCGTCGATGCCGAGCTGCTCGGACTCGGTGCCCGGCGGTACGGCGCGCAGGGTCCGCTCCAGCCACGCGGACACCTGCGCGGACGGTGCTTCGAGCAAGGCGTCGCCGTCGGGGGAGGAGAGGGCCATCAGGACGACGTTGCGCCCGTCGACCTTCGTGGGCCAGATACGGACGTCCCCGTGGCCGCACGGCCGGAAGACGCCCTCGACGAGGAGCTCGCGGGCGAACGTCCAGTTGACGGGGTGGTCCGAGCCGACGTGGAAGGTGATGTGCACGGCGTACGGGTCGTCGGTGCGGTACGCGAGCCGGGCGGGCACGGGCACGGAGCGCTCGGGGGAGAGCACCAGCTTCAGCTCCAGCTCGCGCTCGACCACGGTGTTCTCGGTGTTCTGCATGGCGTGACGTCCTCTCCGCTCCGGGACCCCGGGTGGGCCCGCACCGGAAGAGAGCGCGGTCGTGCCCGGGCATGACGCGACTTCGGGGAATTTTCTTGGAGGAGATTTCCGCGAGGAACCGGCGGGATCGTCGGCCCGAGCGTGACGGTGAGTGGCGGGATCCGTGGGTATGTCGCTCGAAGGCGGGTTTCTCGCGGCCACGTTCTTCCCGCGGCACCGTTCTTCGTTACTGTCCTCCTTGGGCCCGCGGGCCCGATGTCGTAGAAGCGTTGTCACGGAACGGAGTCGGGGCAGTGGCTACTCCTCCTGGAGCCGGCGGGGAGGTACCGCAGGCCGGGTACTACCCGGACCCGTCCATTCCCGGATACATCCGGTACTGGAACGGGGGCGCCTGGGTGCCCGGGACGAGCCGTCCCGCGCCCAAGGAGGGCGAGGCGCCGCCGGCCGCCCCGGCCGGGGCGATGCCCGCCGGTCCCGCGCTGGCGCCGAACCCCTCGCCCGCGCCGGTCGTTCCGTCCACCCCGGTGCCCGCCGTCGAGGAGACGGGACCCGTCTTCCTGGACGAGGAGCCGGTCGCCGAGCCGCGGCCCGAGCCCGCCTCGGCCTGGCAGGCGGACGTCTCGCGGCAGACCGGCTTCGGTGGCGAACGGGACCAGCGGGTCTCGTGGGGCGCCCCGGAGGGGGAGCCGGCCGCCCCGGCGCCGGCCGCGCCGGACCCTCGCGTGGCCGCCACCCCGGCCCCTGAGCCCGAGCCGGCCCCCGCGCCCGCCGCGCGCCCCGCTGCGGCGTCCTCGGCCCGCCTCGGCGGTATGCCCGTCACTCCGGCCCCGGCCGCCGATCCGACGGGCGGCGCGCTGCCCGGCGTACGGCAGCCGCAGGCGGAGGGGACCATGACGATCCGTGCCCTCGCGCCGCAGGGCGGGCAGTCGGCCCGGTCCACCGGCGCTCCCCAGGGCGCACAGGCGGCACAGGCTCCGCAGAGCACCCAGGACGCCCCGGCCGCGCAGAGCCCGCAAGGCCCGCAGGCCCTCAGATCCCCGCAGGCCCCGCTCCCGCACGTCCCCGGCCAGCCGCAGCCCGCGCCCGCCGCAGCGGCTCCCGCAGCCACCCCCGCGCCCGTCACCACCGGCCCCGGGGGCGGCGCCCCCTCCTGGCCGCAGCAGGTGCAGCAGCTCGCGCAGCCGGCGCCCGCCGGGGCGAGCCCCGGGGCCGAGGCCGAGCAGCCCGTGCTGCCCTGGAAGCCGCCCGTCGAGGACCCGTTCCTCCAGGCCGCCCGGGCGCAGGCGGCCGCCCGCCCCGCCGGTCTCGGCAAGCGCCTGGTGGCGCGCCTCGTCGACACCCTCGTCCTCGGCGCGCTCGTCGGTGGGGCGTCCTTCCCCTTCGTCACCCAGGCGCTGGACCACATCGACGCCAAGATCGAGGCGGCCAAGCAGACCGGCACCACGGTCCAGGTCTGGCTCCTGGACGGCACCACCTCGCTCAACTTCGGGATCGCGCTGGCCGCCCTGCTCGTCATCGGCGTGCTGTACGAGGCGCTGCCCACCGCGAAGTGGGGCCGCACGCTCGGCAAGAAGCTCTGCGGACTCCAGGTGCGGGACATCGAGGCGCACGAGCCGCCGACCTTCGGCGCGGCTCTGCGGCGCTGGCTCGTCTACAGCGTCCTCGGGCTTCTGGTCCTCGGCGTCCTCAACGTCCTGTGGTGCCTCTTCGACCGTCCCTGGCGCCAGTGCTGGCACGACAAGGCGGCTCACACGTTCGTGGCGCGGTAAGGGGTCTGCTGCGGATCGGGCCGGATCGCGGCCCGATCCGCACGACACCCCCTGGCCCGTACGGCGGTCGCTCGAACGGGCGGCGATTCCTTGCGGGGCCCTCGCTCGCGGGATGCACTGCCCCCATGAGCAACGACCAGCCGACGCCCGGCCAGCCGCCCGAGGACGACCCGTTCCTCAAGAAGCCGCAGGAGCCCACGCCGCCGTCGGCGGGCTCTCCGCCGGGGGGTGGTGGTCAGCCGCCGCCCCCCGAAGGACCGCCACCGGGAGGTCCCCCGCCCGAGGGGCCGCCGCCCGGAGGCCCGCCGCCCGGGGGCCCGCCTCCCGGTTCCCCGTACGACAACGCACCGCCGCCGCCCCCGCCGTACGGCTCGCAGCCCTACGGCGGCGGGGGAGCCTACGGCGGCACGGACCCGCTCGCCGGGATGCCCCCGCTCGCCGACTCCGGCAAGCGCATCCTCGCGAGGATCATCGACTGGCTGATCGTCGCGATTCCGCTCGCGATCATCGGCATCCCGTTCAACGTCTACGACCGGGCGACCGACAGCGACGACTTCGGTGACACCATCACCGCGACCAGCACCGGCACCGGTCTCGTCTTCCAGCTGATCACCATCGTCGCGTACGTCGCCTACGACACGGTGATGGTGGCGAAGAACGGCCAGACCTTCGGCAAGAAGTGGATGAAGCTGCGGGTCGCGATGCTCAACGACGGCTCCACGCCGCCGATGAACGCCTCGCTGATCCGCGCCATCGTGCTGTGGCTGCCGGCGCTGATCTGCTGCGCCTGCCTGTGGCCGCTGCTCCTGCTGATCCTGATCCTGGTCGACAAGCCCTACAAGCAGGGCCTGCACGACAAGGCGGCCAAGACCGTGGTGGTGTCCGTGCCGCAGTAGGACGGAGAGGGCCTCACGAACCGATCCGGGTATCGACCCCCGCGCCCACCGGCGCGGCCGGTACCCGGATCTCGTCGTTCCGGGGGCGGGGAGGGGCGGGGGCGACGGTGGCCCCGCGGTGCGCGGGCATCGTCACCGTGACCAGCAGCCCGAGAAGCAGCCCGGCGGTGCTGATGACCACGATCCCGAGCGGGGTCGTGGTGCGGGACAGCAGCAGCAGGGCGACGGTCGAGAAGACGACGGTGGCCGAACCATAGGCGAGCTGTGCGGCGTTCGGACGCGGCATGACGGGTACCGTCCCTCGAAGCATCGGCTGGTCGCACTCCCTGGCTGGGGCCGGAGGGACCCCCACCCGAGCGACTCTACGACGGTGGATGCCCGAGCGAAACGGGTAGTAAGCGTGACCTAACCCACGGTACGGATGCACAGGGGGCGCATGGAGTCATCGGTACCGCCAACCACCCCTCGCGATGCGCCTGGTGGACGTCCGGATAGCGGAAATCGACTCCTACATAGTGCAGTTGGCCTGTTCAAGTCAAGGTCTGTCTTTTCTCGCGTAACTCCGGTCGAATGTCGTCACTTGTGACGCGCGACCCCGCCCGCGGACACCCCACCCTCGGTCCGTGCGGTCGTGGGCGCCGGGGAGGAATCATCAAGTGACCAACAGACGACGGGCGATCAGAGCGTCCGCAGTCGTCGTGGCGCTCGCGGCCACCGCCGCGACGGCCTCGACCTTCACCACCTCGTGGGCCGACGACAAGGGGCCGGGCGCACCCGCCCCCATCGAGCGCCAGGACCCGGCTCCGGGAGCCGGCGTCGACAAGACGGCGGTCGACCACGACCTCGAAGGTCCGTACAGCAAGCAGCAGGAGCAGCAGCGCAAGGCCGCGCTGGAGCAGGTGCTGAGCGGTGAGACCAAGGTGGAGCGCCGCGGCGGCTCCCAGGTCGTCAAGCTCGACAGCAAGAAGTACGTCGAGCTGGGCCGCGAGAAGACCGACAAGATCTTCACGATCCTCGTCGAGTTCGGCGACAAGGTGGACAACACCACCCTGGTCGACCGTGCCGACGACGACACGACCGAGCCGAAGCCGAAGTTCGGCGGCACGCCCGGCCCGCTGCACAACCAGATAGCCGAGCCGGACCGTGCGAAGGACAACTCCACGGCCTGGCAGAAGGACTACAACCGGCAGCACTTCCAGGACCTGTACTTCGGCACCGGCAAGGACAAGAAGGGCCAGCCGAAGCAGTCCCTGAAGACCTACTACGAGAAGACCTCCTCCGGCCGGTACTCGGTCGAGGGCGGCGTCTCGGACTGGGTCAAGGTCGAGTACAACGAGGCCCGCTACGGCTCGAACTACTGCGGCAACAGCAACTGCGCCAACGTCTGGGACGCCGTCCGCGACGGTGTCACGGCGTGGACCGCGGACCAGAAGGCCAAGGGCCGCACCGACGCCCAGATCAAGGCCGACATCGCGCAGTACGACCAGTGGGACCGGTACGACTTCGACGCCGACGGCAACTTCAACGAGGCCGACGGCTACATCGACCACTTCCAGATCGTCCACGCCGGTGAGGACGAGTCCGCGGGCGGCGGCGCCCAGGGCGGCGACGCCCTGTGGGCCCACCGCTGGTACGCGTACGGCACGGACGCGGGCAAGACCGGCCCGTCGCACAACAAGTCCGGCGGCACGCAGATCGGCAACACCGGTGTCTGGGTCGGCGACTACACGATGCAGCCCGAGAACGGCGGCCTCGGCGTCTTCGCCCACGAGTACGGTCACGACCTGGGTCTGCCCGACCTGTACGACACCTCGGGCAAGCCGGGCGCCGAGAACTCGACCGGCTTCTGGTCCCTGATGTCCTCCGGCTCCTGGCTCGGCCGGGGCAAGGACTCCATCGGCGACCTGCCCGGCGACATGAACTCCTGGGACAAGCTGCAGCTCGGCTGGCTCAACTACACCAAGGTGAGCAACGAGCAGCGCGGTACGAAGTCCACCCACACGCTGGGCGTGGCCGAGTACAACACCAAGAACCCGCAGGCGCTCGTCGTCGAGCTGCCGAAGAAGAAGGTCACCACCGACGTCGTCGCGCCCGCCGAGGGCTCGATGCAGTGGTGGAGCGACATGGGTGACGACCTCAAGAACACCCTGACCCGCTCCGTCGACCTGACGGGCAAGTCGAAGGCCACCCTGGAGCTCAAGGGCTGGTACGACATCGAGCTGGACTACGACTACCTCTACACCGAGGTGTCGACGGACGGCGGCGCCAACTGGACCGCCCTGGACGGCACGGTGGACGGCAAGCCGCTGCCGCGCGACGCGAGCGGCGCCCCGGCGCTGACCGACGTCTCCGGCGCGTACAAGCCGCTCGTCTTCCCGCTGGACGCCTACGCGGGCAAGAAGTTCGACCTCCGCTTCCGCTACCAGACGGACGGCGGCGCGGGCGGCAAGGGCTTCGCGGCCGACGCCATCACGCTGACCGCCGACGGTGCCACCGTCTTCTCGGACAACGCCGAGAACGGTGACAACGGCTGGACGGCGAAGGGCTTCTCGCGGATCGCCAAGGGCTTCACGAAGGAGTACGAGCAGTACTACATCGCGGAGAACCGCCAGTACGTCTCGTACGACGCGACCCTCAAGGTCGGCCCGTACAACTTCGGTTTCACGGGTGACAAGGCCAGCTGGGTCGAGCACTACCCGTACCAGAACGGTCTGCTCATCTGGCAGTGGGACACCTCGCAGAAGGACAACAACACGGCCGTCCACCCCGGCCAGGGTCTGATCCTTCCGATCGACGCGCACCCGACGCCGCTGAAGAACGCCGACGGCACCCTGATGCGCAACCGCGTCCAGGCGTACGACTCGACGTTCGGCACCTACAAGACCGACGCGATCCGGCTGCACAAGGCGGGCGTGCCGGCGTTGGTGAAGTCGCAGCCCGGCGTCTCGGTCTTCGACGACCGACGGGGCACGTACTGGTACACCCAGACCGAGCGTGCCGGTGTCCAGGTAACTGACACCAACACCAAGATCGCGGTCGTCAAGGAGCCGAAGGACGGCCAGACGATCACCGTCCAGGTGGGTCCGTCTCAGAAGTAATCTGCATCTTCGCAGGTCAAAGCATGATCGGCCGTCGCCCTCTAGCGGGCGGCGGCCGATCGTGTTTAGGTGCCTCTGACCGAGTTCTTATTGACAGCAAGCTCACAGGGGGAGTGGTTTCGGGATGCCCGGTGGAGGGTTCTGCAAGTTGCCAGGCGGCAGTGTGGTCGTCGCGATCGGGCTGCCGAGCCCGGCCGGCGACGGCGCCACGGTCCGCTTCCTGGTCCATGCCGCGAACCGCGCCCGCGCCCTGACCCGGCTGCGGAACCTCGGCCTGCGGGCGGTCTACCTCCGCGGCAACGCGGAGCCACCGACCCCGGACGAGATCACCGCCGTCCTCCACCACCCGGACGGCCTCCTGTGGAGATCGACGGCCAGGGAGCTCTGGCACTCCGCCCGTCTGCTGCCCCGCGAACCGGTGGCCCATACACAGACCGCCGCGGAGCCGGAGCGCAGGGACATACCCACCGAGCCGCACCCCGCCGACCGGGGCGCCCGCCCGGCGGACCCGCGCCCGCACCCCGCCGACCTGGTGGTCCGCCTCGGCAGCCCTCAGACGACGGGCTTCCCCGTCAGCTGAACCCCGGCGCCCCGAAGCTCCTCCAGCGCCCGCTCCGTCGTCTCCTTGGCCACACCCGCCGTGAGGTCGAGGAGCACCTGGACCGCGAACCCCTCCCGGGCCGCGTCCAGCGCGGTGGCCCGCACGCAGTGGTCCGTCGCGATCCCCACCACGTCGACCTCGCGCACGTCCCGCTCCCGCAGCCACTCCGCGAGCGTGCGGCCGTTCTCGTCACGCCCCTCGAAGCCGCTGTACGCCGCCTCGTACGCCCCCTTGTCGAACACCGCCTCGATCGCCCCGCTGGCGACCGCCGGCGCGAAGTTCGGGTGGAAGCCCACCCCCTCCGTGCCGGCGACGCAGTGCACCGGCCAGGAGGTGACGTAGTCCGGCTCCTGGCCCGCGGGCGCGAAGTGGTCGCCCGGGTCGACATGGTGGTCACGCGTCGCCACCACGTGCTGGTACGCGGCGCCCGCCGCCTCCCCGACCAGGTCGGTGATGGCGGCGGCGACATCCGCCCCTCCCGCCACCGCGAGGCTGCCGCCCTCGCAGAAGTCGTTCTGAACGTCGACGACGATCAATGCGCGGTGCATGGCGGGTGTCCTTTGATGGGCCGGTGGCGGATCGGAAGCGGCGCGGAAGGGGAATGCGTCGAGCCTAGAGACTTCCCCCTCCTCGCGGGAGGGGGCGTCGCAGGGTGTTACACGTACTCCGTCGGCAGGACCGGCTCGCCCCGCGACAGCTGGATCGCCGACATCGGCAGCCCCGCCCGCGCCTCGAAGTGCCGCGTCCGCGCCGCCTCCAGCGGCTCGCGCGCCACCACGTCGCCGTCCTTCACCAGCTCGACCAGGAGCTGGTCGTCGGCGAGCTCCGGCGGGACCGGACCGGTGCCGAGCACCTCGGCCTCCGCGACGCCCTCCGCGTCCCTGCGGCGCGCCGCCCACTTGCGGCCGCCGACCGACGCCTTGCCGCCGACCGACTTCTTGGCGACCGGGGTCAGCGGCGCCTTCGGGTCGGCCGAGGTGGCCCGGGCGACCAGCTTGTAGACCATGGAGCAGGTCGGGTGTCCGCTGCCGGTGACCAGCTGCGTGCCCACGCCGTACGCGTCGACCGGGGCCGCCGCGAGCGAGGCGATGGCGTACTCGTCGAGATCCGAGGTCACCACGATCTTGGTGTCCTTCGCGCCCAGCTCGTCCAGCTGCGCCCGGACCCGGTGGGCGACGAGCAGCAGGTCGCCGGAGTCGATCCGGACGGCCCCGAGCTCCTTGCCCGCCACCTCGACGGCGGTGCGCACCGCCTCGGCCACGTCGTAGGTGTCGACCAGCAGCGTCGTACCCCGGCCGAGCGACTCCACCTGTGCCTGGAAGGCGTCCCGCTCGCTGTCGTGCAGCAGCGTGAAGGCGTGCGCGGAGGTCCCGACGGTGGGGATGCCGTAGCGGAAGCCCGCGGCCAGGTCCGACGTCGAGTCGAAGCCGCCGACGTACGCGGCCCGCGAGGAGGCGACGGCGGCCAGCTCGTGGGTGCGCCGGGCGCCCATCTCGATCAGCCGCCGGCCGCCGGCCGCGGCCGACATCCGGGAGGCGGCCGCGGCGATCGCCGAGTCGTGGTTGAGGATCGAGAGGATCACGGTCTCCAGGAGCACGCACTCGGCGAAGGAGCCCTCGACCCGCAGGATCGGGGAGCCGGGGAAGTACACCTCGCCCTCGGGGTAGCCCCAGATGTCACCGGAGAAGCGGTAGCCGGCCAGCCACCTCAGCGTCGGCTCGTCGACGATGCCCTGGTCGCGCAGGAATCCGAGGACGGCCGGGTCGAAGCGGAAGTTCTCGACGGCGTCCAGGACGCGTCCGATACCGGCCACCACGCCGTAGCGCCGCCCCTCGGGCAGGCGCCGGGTGAAAACCTCGAAGACCGAGCGCCGGTCGGCGGTGCCGCCCCGGAGGGCGGCCTGCAGCATGGTCAGCTCGTACTGGTCGGTGAAGAGCGCGGTCGACGGCACGTCCACCGGGAGCCCAAGGTCCGCAGCGTTCATGTCAGCGATGCTACACGAGAAATCGTCAGACTGACGATTTCTCGGTCGGAGAGGCGACCCGTTTGTGCGACCCCCCTTCCGAGGTGGCAGCATGGGGTAAGTGAGCGTCGCGCCTATTGAGATCGAACGTACGGAGTCGGCCGAGGAGACCCACGCGGTCGTCGAGCCGGATGTCCCCTGGGTGACCCTCGTCCACAACGATCCGGTCAACCTGATGAGCTATGTGACCTACGTCTTCCAGGCGTACTTCGGTTACTCCAAGGACAAGGCGCACAAGCTGATGCTCGACGTGCACCACAAGGGCCGCGCGGTGGTCTCCAGCGGCACCCGCGAGGAGATGGAACGGGACGTGCAGGCGATGCACGGTTACGGACTGTGGGCGACCCTCACCCAGGACCGCGGCTGATGGCGGGCCACTTCGAGGCGCTGCCCGGCGGCGGCGCGGCCGTCGCGCTCGACGAGGTCGAGATCTCCATCCTGCGCTCCCTCGCCGTCCAGCTCCTGGAGCTGATCGGGCCGGGCGACGAGCCGGTGGAGGGCGAGGACCCGCTGGCCGCGCTCTTCGCCGAGGGCCCGAGCGAGCCGCCGTCCGACCCCGCGCTCAGGCGGCTCTTCCCCGACGCCTACGGCGACGAGGACGAGGAACTGCGGGCCGCGGCCGCGGACTTCCGGCGCTACACCGAGAACGACCTGCGCGCGCGCAAGCGCGAGGACGCCCTCGCGGTGATCCGCAGCCTGGACGCGCTCTCCTCCGGTGGCGAGGGCGGGGCGATCCTCAAGCTGACCGCCGACGAGTCCCGCTCCTGGCTCGGCGCCCTCAACGACCTCCGGCTGACCATCGGGACCCGCCTGGAGGTCACCGACGAGGACGAGAGCGGTGAGCTCTACCGGCTCCCGGACTCCGATCCGCGCAAGCCGATGGTGATGGCGTACCTCTGGCTCGGCGCGCTGCAGGAGTCGCTCGTCGAGACGCTGATGTCCGGGGCGTGAGACGCGGCGTTCACGTCGTGTTCGCTCAGCGGACGCTCAAATCCGGATAACGAATGCGTCACCAAAGTCTTCGCGTTGGCCCTCTTGAGTGACTTTTGTCCGGTTCTCCCTGTGGCGTGCGTCACTTCGACGCACGCCGATCACCGTTTCCCCCGTGATAGATCTTCACGACCGCCCGGGGACGCCACCCCTGTTCCCGGGGGCGCTTGGACCGGCTGACCGCCGGTAGCACTCCATCCATATCCGGGGGGATCAGGACCTGATCCGCGGCCAGACGCAGTCGGCGCGGATCGGCATGGAGAAAGGCGCACCACCATGACCTCAGTGCAGGTCGACAAGCAGCACGACGGCAGTGAGGCCGCGGACTCCGCCGACGGCGAGGGTTATCACCGGGCACTCGGCGCCCGCCAGATCCAGATGATCGCGATCGGCGGCGCCATCGGCACCGGGCTCTTCCTCGGCGCGGGCAAGGGCATCTCCAAGGCGGGCCCCAGCCTGATCCTCGCGTACGCCATCGCGGGCCTCGTCATCTTCTTCATCATGCGGGCCCTCGGCGAGCTCCTCATGTACCGCCCCGTGTCCGGCTCCTTCTCGGAGTACGCGCGCGAGTTCATCGGCCCCTTCGCGGGCTTCGTGACCGGCTGGACGTACTGGCTCTTCTGGGTCGTCACCGGCATCACCGAGGTGACCGCGGCGTCCGAGTACATGCAGTACTGGACGAAGAACACGGACGGCATCCTCAATCAGCCGCAGTGGGTCTTCGCCCTGATCTTCACGGTCGTCCTGTTCCTCGCGAACCTGATCTCCGTCAAGCTCTTCGGCGAGCTCGAGTTCTGGTTCTCGATGGTCAAGGTCACCGCGATCGTCGGCATGATCCTGATCTGCGCCGGCATCCTCACCATCGGCTTCTCCGACGCCGGTGACACGGCCTCCGTGACCCTGCTGTGGTCCGAGGGCGGCTTCTTCCCCAAGGGCATCGGCTCCACCCTGATGACCCTGCAGATGGTCATGTTCGCCTTCCTCGCGGTCGAGCTGGTCGGTGTCACGGCGGGCGAGTCCAAGGACCCGAAGACCGTCCTGCCCAAGGCCATCAACACCGTGCCGTGGCGCATCGCCGTCTTCTACGTCGGCGCGCTGATCATGATCCTGTCGGTCGTCCCCTGGACCCACTTCCAGCCGGGCGTCTCCCCGTTCGTCGCGGCCTTCGAGAAGATGGGCCTCGGCATCGGCGCCGCGATCGTGAACTTCGTCGTCCTGACCGCCGCGCTCTCCTCCTGCAACTCGGGCATGTACTCCACCGGCCGGATGCTGCGCGACCTCGCGCTCAACGGCCAGGGCCCGAAGTTCTTCACCAAGCTGACCAAGAACGGCCTGCCGCTGATCGGCACCTCGTTCTCGGCCGGACTGATGATGGTCGGCGTCTGGATCAACTACCAGTGGCCGGGCGAGGCGTTCAACTACGTCGTCTCCTTCGCGACCATCTCCGGCATGTGGGCCTGGATCATGATCCTGATCTCCCAGGTCCGCTTCCGCCTCAAGGCCGACCGCGGCGAACTGCCCCAGTCCTCCTTCAAGGCCCCGGGCGGCATCTGGTGCAGCCTCTTCGCACTCGCCTTCATCGGCATGGTCATCGTGCTGATGGGCATCGACAAGGACGCGCGGATCTCGCTGTACTGCGCGCCGCTGTGGGCTCTGCTCCTCGGCGTCGCCTACCTGGTCCTGAAGGCGCGCAACCCGGAGGGCTCGGCCTTCGCCAAGCGCTCGTAACGCCTGCCTGTCCAGCATTCGGGCCGCCCCGTACCACTCCTCGGTACGGGGCGGCCCCTTTGCATATCCTGTCCGGCATGCTGACCATCACCCAGGCCCTGTACGACCAGATCGTGGAACACTCCCGCGCGGACCACCCCGACGAGGCCTGCGGCGTGGTCGCGGGTCCGGTCGGCGCCGGCCGCCCCGAGCGGTTCATCCCGATGCTGAACGCCGCGCGCTCGCCCACGTTCTACGAGTTCGACTCCGCCGACCTGCTGAAGCTGTACCGCGAGATGGACGACCGGGACGAGGAGCCCGTGATCATCTACCACTCGCACACGGCCACCGAGGCGTACCCCTCGCGCACCGACATCTCGTACGCGAACGAGCCCGGCGCCCACTACGTGCTGGTCTCCACCGCCGACACCGACGGCGCGGGCCCCTTCCAGTTCCGCTCCTTCACCATCGTCGAGGGAGTCGTGACCGAAGAGGACGTCAAGGTCGTCGAGGTGTACGACGCCTGAGAGACTGACCCGACACCAGGGCGGCAGGACCCAGGAAGCCGGTGCGAATCCGGCACGGTCCCGCCACTGTGACCGGCGCCTTCGGGCGCCGGGAGCCAGGAACTGACCTGCCGCCTCCCACCACCGACTGGGGACGTGGAAATCCCCGGAGGAGGCATACCGTCATGACCTGGCACCGCCGTGCCCTGCTGCCCGCCGCCCTCGTCTCCCTGCTGGCCGGCTGCGCGGCCCCCTCGGAGCAGACCCCCGCCGCGAAAGCGGCGCCGGGATTTCCGTACACCGTCTCCAACTGCGGTGTGAAGACGACGTACCAGGCGCCGCCCCAGCGGGCCGTCACCATGAACCAGCACGTCACCGAGGTCATGCTCGCCCTCGGCCTGGAGAAGTCCCTCGTCGGCACCGCCTACCTCGACGACCGGATCCTCCCCGCGTACAAGGCGGCGTACGACTCGGTGCCGGTGCTCGCGAAGGAGTACCCCGCCAAGGAGGCGCTCCTCGCCGCGAACCCCGACTTCGTCTACGGCGGCTACGCCAGCGCCTTCGACGCGAAGTCCGGCCGCAGCCGGGACGATCTGAAGGCCGCGGGCGTCAACACCCGCCTGAACATGGAGTACTGCCCCTCGGGCGCCTCCTCCCTCGCCGACCTCTACCGGGAGGTCGACGAGGTCGGCCGGACCTTCGGCGTCCCCGACCGCGGCGAGCGGTGGACGGCCGACGCGAAGAAGACCGTCGCGGCGACCGAGCGGAAGCTGAAGGGGCTCGCCCCGGTGCCGGTCTTCGTCTACGACAGCGGCGACAAGGCGGCGTTCACCGCCGGAGGCAAGGGCATCGGCAACGAGCTCATCACCCGCGCCGGCGGCCGCAACGTCTTCGCCGACCTCGACAAGGCATTCGGCGACGCGACCTGGGAGCAGGTCGTCGCCCGCAAGCCGGAGGTGATCGTCATCTACGACTACGGCTCCACGACCGTCGAGCAGAAGAAGAAGCGGCTCCTGGAGGACCCGGCCCTCAAGGACGTCCCGGCGATCAGGAACGAGCGCTTCGCCGTCATGCCGCTCTCGGACGCGGTCCTCGGCGTCCGCGTCCCCACGGCGATCGAGAAGCTCGCGACCCAGCTCCACCCGGCCCGATGACGGCCACCCCGCTCCCGGACGCGGACCGGACCCAGGGCCGGCCCGCCCCGGCCCCGGCGCCCCCGGTCCCGTCCGGCGGGGCCCGGCCCGGCCGGAAGCGGCGGGCCGGGGCCGGGCGGTATCTGCTCGTCCTCGGCGGGCTGCTCGGCGCCCTCGCGCTCTCCGTCGTCGCCGGGGTCGCCCTCGGGTCCGTCCGGATCCCCGTCGACGCCGTCGTCGAGATCCTCACCGGCCGGGCCGCCCCCTCCCCCTACCGCACGATCGTCCTCGACGTCCGGCTGCCCCGCGTCCTGCTCGGCGCGGTCGTCGGCGCCGGACTCGCCGTCGTCGGCACCGTCCTGCAAGCCCTCGTCCGCAACCGCCTCGCCGACCCCTTCCTGCTCGGGATCTCCTCGGGGGCCTCCACCGGCGCCGTCCTCGTGCTCGTCCTCGGCATCGGCGGCGGCGTGACCACCACCGTCGCCATGCCCGCCGGGGCCTTCGCCGGAGCCCTGCTCGCCCTCGTCCTCGTCTACGGCCTGGCCCGCCGCGGCTCCACCATGACCGGCGCCCGGCTCGTCCTCGCGGGCGTCGCCGTCTCCTACATCCTCTCCGCGCTGACCACCCTGCTGCTCGTCCTCGCCGGCCGGCCCGAACACTTCCAGGAGGCGATGTTCTGGTCCCTCGGCGGCCTCGGCAGCGCCCGCTGGGACACCCTCGCCCTGCCGGCCGTCGTCCTCGCCCTCGGCATCGCCACCCTGCTCACCCTCGCCCGCCCCCTCGACCTGCTCCTCGTCGGCGAGGAGGGCGCGACCGTCCTCGGCCTGGACACGGCCCGCTTCCGCGCCGCCGTCTTCGTCCTGGCCTCCCTCGTCACCGCCGTCATGGTCTCCGTCAGCGGAGCCGTCGGCTTCATCGGCCTGATGGTCCCGCACGCCGCCCGCATGGCCGTCGGCGCGCCGCACCGCCGCCTGCTGCCCGTCGCCGCGCTCGGCGGGGCGACCGCCCTGGTCCTGGCCGACCTCGCCGCCCGCACCGTCGCCGCGCCCCAGGACATCCCCGTCGGCGTCCTCACCGCACTGACCGGCGGCCCGTTCTTCCTCTGGCTCATGCGCCGCCGCGCCGAAGGGAGCCCGGTATGACCGAGCTGCGCACCCGGGAACTCTCGTACGGGACGCGCCTGCGCGGCGTCGACCTCACCGCACGCCCGGGCGAGACCGTCGGACTCGTCGGCCCCAACGGCAGCGGCAAGACCACCCTCCTGCGCTGCGTCTACGGCACCCTCACCCCCACCTCGGGCCAGGCGCTCCTCGACGGCGTCGACGTGCACGCCCTCGGCCCCAAGGCGCGGGCACGCCGCATCGCCACCGTCCCGCAGGACGGCGACGCCGAGTGGGAGCTGACCGTCCGCGAGCTGGTCGCCCTCGGCCGCTCCCCGCACAAGCGCTTCTGGGAGGGGGACTCCGGCGACGACCTCGCACGCACCGAGGCCGCCCTCGCCCGCGTCGGCATCGCGGACCTCGCCGACCGCCCCTATCCCACCCTCTCCGGCGGCGAACGCCGACGCGCCCTCGTCGCCCGCGCCCTCGTCCAGGAACCGGCCCTCCTGGTCCTGGACGAACCGACCAACCACCTCGACATCCGCTACCAGTTGGAGGTCCTGCGCCTCGTCCGCGACCTGGGCACCACCAACCTCCTCGCCCTCCACGACCTCAATCTCGCCGGCCTCTACTGCGACCGGCTCTACGTCCTCGCCGCGGGCCGGATCGTCGCCGAGGGCGCGCCCGCCGAGGTCCTCACGCCGGAGCTCCTCTCGGCCGTGTACGGGGTGGAAGCCGAGGTCGTACCGCATCCCCGGACCGGTACGCCGACCGTGCTCTACCTCCCGGGTCCGCCTGTCGAGCGCCATTCGTCCGTCATGTGAGATCACATTCCGAAACCCGGACCGGGAATCGATACGATGACCGCATGGTTTCCCACGACGTGAGCGAAGTGACGCCGGGCAGCGTGCTGCTCGTGGCGCGGTTGCACGTCGACCTGTGCCGCCTCGCCAGCGCAATGTGAGCGGGGGCGCACACCTGCGCACCCAGGAGCACGAACCCCCGCGCGGGGGCATTCAGAGCCGCGCGCCTTTCACGCCACTTCCGACAGGAGCCCACGCCATGGCCATCGAGGTCCGCATCCCGACCATCCTCCGCACCTACACCGACGGCGCCAAGGCCGTCGAGGGCAGCGGTGCGACGCTCGCCGAGCTCTTCACCGACCTCGAGACCCGTCACGCCGGCATCCAGGCCCGGATCGTCGACGAGGCCAAGGGTGGCGAGCTGCGCCGCTTCGTCAACGTCTACCTGAACGACGAGGACGTCCGCTTCCTGGACGGCATCAACACCAAGCTGGCCGACGGCGACAACGTCACGATCCTGCCGGCCGTCGCCGGCGGCATGGTCTGATCCACATGCGATACGACTCCCCGCTGGCGGCGGTCGGTAACACCCCTCTGGTCCGGCTGCCCCGGCTCTCGCCCTCGGACGACGTCCGCATCTGGGCCAAGCTGGAGGACCGCAACCCCACCGGCTCGGTCAAGGACCGCCCCGCGCTCCACATGATCGAGCAGGCCGAGAAGGACGGCCGGCTCACCCCCGGCTGCACCATCCTGGAACCGACCAGCGGGAACACCGGCATCTCGCTCGCGATGGCGGCCAAGCTCAAGGGCTACCGCATCGTCTGCGTCATGCCGGAGAACACCAGCGAGGAGCGCCGGCAGCTGCTCACCATGTGGGGCGCCGAGATCATCTCGTCCCCCGCCGCGGGCGGGTCGAACACCGCGGTACGGGTCGCCAAGGAGATCGCGGCGGAGAACCCCACGTGGGTGATGCTCTACCAGTACGGCAACCCGGACAACGCGGGCGCCCACTACGCCACGACCGGCCCCGAGATCCTCGCCGACCTGCCCTCCGTCACTCACTTCGTCGCGGGCCTCGGCACCACCGGCACCCTCATGGGCGTCGGCCGCTATCTCCGCGAGCACAAGCCGGACGTCAGGGTCGTCGCCGCCGAACCGCGCTACGACGACCTGGTCTACGGCCTGCGGAACCTGGACGAGGGCTTCGTGCCCGAGCTCTACGACGCCTCCGTCCTCACCACCCGCTTCTCCGTCGGCTCGGCCGACGCCGTGACGCGTACCAGGGAACTCCTCCAGCAGGAGGGGATCTTCGCCGGCGTCTCGACGGGCGCGGCGCTCCACGCCGCCATCGGCGTCGGCAACAAGGCCGTGAAGGCGGGCGAGAGCGCGGACATCGTCTTCGTCGTCGCGGACGGCGGCTGGAAGTACCTGTCGACCGGCCTCTACACGGCGGCGACCACGGAAGAGGCGATCGAGACGGTCCAGGGCCAGCTCTGGGCGTAGCCCTCGCGGGTCCCCCTCAGGACGGGGCCAGCTCTGGGCGTAGCCCTCGCGGGTCCCCCTCAGGACGCCAGATGGCGGACCTGGTCCCAGACGACCGGGTCCGCCGTTCCCACTCTGCGCCGGAACTCCCACACCGGGACCTCCCGCAGCTCGTCCGTCTCCAGGAAGCTGGGCCGCCCCCGGGCATCCCCCACCGAACCGGGCGGGAGCGCGATCACCCCGGGCCGCTCGTCGTGGTACTTGCTGGTGATCTTGGCGACGAGCGCGGAGTCCCCCCGCAGCGCCAGCACCAGACACGGACGGTCCTTCGAGCCCGGCCCGTCCTCGTAGGGCACGTCCGCCCACCAGATCTCGCCCGCCCGCGGCACCCGAGCGGGTGCCTTTCCCGGGGCGCGCGGCCGTACCGGAGGGCGCGCGGGCGGCCGCGTCCGCCCTCCGGGCCGCCGACCCGACCGCTTCAGGCCGTCCGCCACCGCCACGACCAGCGCGATCACCACGACCGCGACGAGCGCCGGCCACCAGGACGTGTCCATACCCCACGACGTTACCGGCGACCCGTATCCCGCGCTCTCCCGCCCCAGGTCCATCCGAACCGGTGACAGAGCCCGTGAGTTCGCCCACAACGGGACGCTGCGGAGGAGCGACGAGCCCTGACGCGCCTTACGCTCGACGCATCGCACGACCTCCCCCGCCGCTCTCCGCCCTCGGAGGTTCACGCTCCATGAAGCTCACCGTCGTCGGCTGCTCCGGGTCCTTCCCGTCCGCGGATTCGGCCTGCTCGAGCTACCTCGTAGAGGCCGACGGCTTCCGGCTGCTCCTCGACATGGGCAACGGCGCCCTGGGCGAGCTGCAGCGCCACATCGGTCTGTACGACCTCGACGCCATCTTCCTCAGCCACCTCCACGCCGATCACTGCATCGACATGTGCGGGTACTTCGTGGCCCGCTACTACCGCCACGAGGGCGGCCGCTGCGCGCCGATCCCGGTCTTCGCCCCGGAGGGCGCGGAACAGCGCCTGACCACGGCGTACGCGGACACGCCCTCGGAGAAGTCGATGAGCGAGGTCTTCGACTTCCGGAACCTGAAGTCCGGCTCCTTCGAGATCGGCCCCTTCTCCGTGCGTACGGAGAAGGTGTGCCACCCGGTGGAGGCGTACGCCATCCGGATCGAGCACGGCGGCCGTTCCCTCACGTACTCGGGCGACACGGGTGTCTGCGAATCGCTGCACGAACTGGCGGACGGCACGGATCTGTTCCTGTGCGAGGCGTCCTTCACCCACGGCAAGGAGGACATCCCGGCGCTCCACCTCAACGGCCGGGAGGCGGGCGCGGAGGCGGCCCGCTCCGCGGTGGGCCGGCTGGTCCTGACCCACATCCCGCCGTGGACGGACGGCGCCCAGAACCTGGCGGACGCGCGGGCGGTCTACGACGGGCCGTCGGAGCTGGCGTACGCGGGCGCGGTGTACGAGGTCTGAGGCGCCGCGCTTCGAGGAGTACGGGAAGGGCCCCGGAACCTTTCGGTTCCGGGGCCCTTCCGTGTGCCGCGCGTGGGCTCGGGGCTACTTCGCCTCGGCCTTCAGCAGCTCGGCGAGCTCCTCGTCGGACTCGCGGCCCGGCGTCGGGAGGTTGAACTTGGTGATCGCGAAGCGGAAGACCACGTAGTAGACCGCCGCGAAGCAGAGGCCGACCAGGGCGAGGCCCCACGGGTTGCTCGCGATGCCGAGGTTCAGCAGGAAGTCGACCGCGCCGGCGGAGAAGCCGAAGCCGTCCTTCATGCCGAGCGCCCAGGTCAGCGCCATCGAGACACCGGTCAGGAGCGCGTGGATCGCGTACAGCACCGGGGCGATGAACATGAAGGTGAACTCGATCGGCTCGGTCACACCGGTGACGAAGGAGGTGAGCGCGAGGGAGAACATCATGCCGCCGACGACCTTGCGGCGCTCGGGGCGGGCGCAGTGGACGATCGCGAGGCAGGCCGCCGGGAGGGCGAACATCATGATCGGGAAGAAGCCGGTCATGAACTGGCCGGCGGTCGGGTCGCCCGCGAGGAAGCGCGCGATGTCGCCGTGCTTGCCCTCGAACTCACCGGCCTGGAACCAGGGGAAGGAGTTCAGCAGGTGGTGCATGCCGATCGGGATCAGCGCACGGTTGGCGACACCGAAGATGCCCGCGCCGACGGCGCCGGAGCCGACGAGCCACTCGCTGAGGTTGTGCAGACCGGTGCCCAGGACCGGCCAGATCAGACCGAAGACGATGCCGACGATCAGACCCGCGAAGGCGGAGAGGATCGGGACGAGGCGGCGGCCGCCGAAGAAGCCGGCCCAGTCGGGCAGCTTGGTCCGGTAGAACTTCTGGTACAGCAGGGCGACGACGATGCCCATCACGACACCGCCGAGGACGCCGGCGTTGACCGGGGCGTCGTTCATGACGATCTTGCCGTCGACGACGGACGCGACCTGCGGCAGGTTCTTGTCGGTGAAGGTGGCGAGCACCTTCTGGAAGACCAGGTAGCCGGTGACCGCGGCGAGCGCGGTGGAGCCGTCCGACTTCTTGGCGAAGCCGATCGCGATACCCACGGCGAACAGCAGGGCCATGTTGTCGAGGATGGCGCCGCCACCGGCCGCCATGTAACCGGCGAGCTTGTTGATGAAGTCCGGGAGGGACTCCTTGCCGAGCATGTCTCCCTGGCCGAACCGGACCAGGAGCGCGGCGGCGGGCAGCACCGCGACCGGCAGCATGAGGCTGCGGCCGATGCGCTGCATGACAGCCATCGCGCCGGCGCCCTTCTTCTTGTCGGCCGCGGGGGCGGCGCTAGCCGTGGACACAACTTCCTCCAGGGGGTTCCCCCGGCCGGAGGCTGGGGGAGGGCAAGGCGCCGCCAGGGGACAGGTGATTTCCGGGGGACGGCGTCGTCTCAGGGGAACGCGGTGGGCTGGACCGCGTGGTCTACACCAATGAGTGGTGTAGACCAGTTTTAGCACGTGAGACTTAGATAAGGAACCTGCGAATTCTGTGTGCCCGGGCCATCGCTCGGCGTGAACGGCGAAGGGCCCCCGGACCGTGTGGTCGGGGGCCCTTCGCCGTTCGGACCGGGGGCGAAAGTCCGTATCGGCTACGCCTTCGTGACGTCCCGGTCCATCTCCTCGCCCACCTCGTCCGGCTCGCGGCCCGGCGTCGGGAGATTGAACTTGGTGATCGCGAACCGGAAGATCACGTAGTAGACCAGCGCGAAGGCCAGACCGATCGGAATGATCAGCCACGGCTTGGTCGCCAGGTTCCAGTTGATGACGTAGTCGATCAGACCCGCCGAGAAGCTGAAGCCGTCCTTCACCCCCAGCGCCCAGGTCACCGCCATCGACACACCCGTGAGCACCGCGTGGATCGCGTACAGCACCGGGGCGACGAAGAGGAACGAGTACTCGATCGGCTCGGTGATCCCGGTGACGAACGAGGTCAGCGCGACCGACAGCATCAGGCCGCCCACCTCCTTGCGCCGGTGCGGCTTGGCGCAGTGCGTGATCGCCAGCGCCGCCGCCGGAAGGGCGAACATCATGATCGGGAAGAAGCCCGTCAGGAACTGGCCGGCCTCCGGGTCGCCCGCCAGGAACATCGGGATGTCGCCGTGGACGATCGTCCCGTCCGGCTTCTCGTACGTGCCGAACTGGAACCAGATCGGCACGTTCAGGAACTGGTGCAGGCCGATGACGAGCAGCGCGCGGTTCGCCACGCCGAAGATGCCCGAACCCCACGCGCCGAGCCCGACCAGCCAGTCGCTGAAGTTCTCCAGCGCGTCGCCGATCGGCGGCCAGACCCACACGCACAGGGACGCGAAGGCGATCGCCACGAACGTCATGATGATCGGCACGAGCCGGCGGCCGTTGAAGAAGCCCAGCCAGTCGACCAGCCTCTTGCGGTGGTAGCGCTGCCAGAACCAGGCCGACAGCAGACCGATGATGATGCCGCCGAAGACGCCCGGGTTCTGGTACGTGTACCCGCTGAACACCTGTTCCGGCGCCAGGCAGCCGCCGTTGACGTCCACCGTGCCCTCGGGGCAGTCCTCGGGGAACTGCCGCAGCACGTTGTAGTAGACGAGGAAGCCGACCGTGGCCGCGAGCGCCGTCGAGCCGTCCGCCTTCTTCGCCATGCCGATCGCGACACCGATGCAGAAGAGCAGCGGCAGGCCGAGATTGCCGTCGAGGAGGGCGCCACCCGCGCCGGCCATCACCTTCGCGACGTTGTCCCAGCCGAGCCCGTCCGCCCCGAAGACGTCCGGCTGTCCGAGGCGGTTGATGATGCCGGCCGCCGGGAGGACGGCGATGGGCAGCTGGAGGCTGCGGCCCATCTTCTGCAGGCCCTGGAAGAGGCCGCCCCACATCGATTTCTTCGGTGCGGCGGCGGCGCTGTCCGTACTCATCGACGTCCTCCCTGACCCGGAACAAGCCGGGCCCGACTCGCGTTGCACACTGGTGTAGACCAGTTGCGATAGGCTCCCGGAGCCCGCTGAGGGCAGGTTGCCGGTGATCGTCATCATTCGACAGAACGCAGGCACCCGCTCGCGAAGTTGGGCCAACCGTGGGTTACCGTGACAAAGCGGACCATCGGTGCGCCGAGACTCACGTTCTAAGACGGAACGGACAGGGAGAGAACATGGCCAGCAAGGCTGAGAAGATCGTCGCCGGGCTCGGCGGCATCGACAACATCGAAGAGGTCGAGGGCTGCATCACCCGCCTCCGCACCGAGGTCGTCGACCCCTCCAAGGTCGACGAAGCCGCGCTCAAGGCCGCCGGCGCCCACGGCGTCGTCAAGATGGGCACCGCGATCCAGGTCGTCATCGGCACCGACGCCGACCCCATCGCCGCCGACATCGAAGACATGATGTAACACCAGCCCCATCGGCCAAGGGGCCCGTTCCGGCAGGGGAACGGGCCCCTCGCCATGTACGGCTACGCTCGTGCCATGTCTCGTATCGACGGCCGTACCCCCGAACAGCTCCGCCCCGTCACCATCGAACGCGGATGGAGCAAGCACGCCGAGGGCTCCGTCCTCATCTCCTTCGGCGACACCAAGGTCTTCTGCACCGCCTCCGTCACCGAAGGAGTCCCGCGCTGGCGCAAGGGCAGCGGCGAGGGCTGGGTCACCGGCGAATACTCGATGCTCCCGCGCGCCACCAACACCCGAGGCGACCGCGAATCCGTCCGAGGCAAGATCGGCGGCCGTACGCACGAGATCTCCCGCCTCATCGGCCGCTCCCTGCGCGCCGTCATCGACTACAAGGCCCTCGGCGAGAACACCATCGTCCTCGACTGCGACGTCCTCCAGGCCGACGGCGGCACCCGCACCGCCGCCATCACCGGCGCCTACGTCGCCCTCGCCGACGCCGTCGCCTGGGCCCAGACCAAGAAGCTGGTCAAGGCCGGCCGCAAGCCCCTCACCGGCACCGTCGCCGCCGTCTCCGTCGGCATCGTCGACGGCACCCCCCTCCTCGACCTCTGCTACGAGGAGGACGTACGCGCCGAGACCGACATGAACGTCGTCTGCACCGGCGACGGCCGCTTCGTCGAGGTCCAGGGCACCGCCGAGGCCGAGCCCTTCGACCGCAAGGAGCTCAACGCCCTCCTCGACCTCGCCTCCGGCGGCTGCGCCGACCTCGCCGAGATCCAGCGCAAGGCGCTCGAAGGAACTCTCTAGGACACCACGGCGTCTCCATGAACACGGGCGTACGGCCAAGCCGTACGCCCGTACATCCACATCCCCTGGGGAGGACCCGTCTTGAAGCGCCGTCTCGCACTCACCGTGGCCTCGGCAGCCGTACTCACCACCACCCTCGTCGGCTGCGGAGCACTCGACAAGGCGATGGACTGCGTCGCGACCGCCGACGCGATAGCCACCAGCGTCAGCAAGCTCGAGCAGGCCGCCTCCAGCGCCTCCAACGACCCGACGCAGATCAACGAGTCCCTGAACGAGATCTCCACCGAACTCGGCAAGCTCAAGGACACGACGGACAACGCCGACCTCTCCAAGGCCGTCGACGACCTCACCAAGGGCGTCGAGTCCGTCAAGACCTCCGTCAACAACGGAGACACCACCCCGGACATCAAGCCGATCACCGACGCGGCCACCGAGATCGGCAAGGTCTGCACCCCGGGATAATCGGGAGCATGACCCGACTGATCCTCGCCACCCGCAACGCCGGGAAGATCACCGAACTCCACGCGATCCTCGCCGACGCAGGACTCACCCACGAACTCGTCGGCGCGGACGCGTACCCGGAGATCCCCGACGTCAAGGAGACCGGCGTCACCTTCGCCGAGAACGCCCTCCTCAAGGCCCACGCCCTCGCCCAGGCCACCGGCCTGCCGGCCGTCGCCGACGACTCCGGCCTCTGCGTCGACGTCCTGAACGGCGCCCCCGGCATCTTCTCCGCCCGCTGGTCCGGCACCCACGGCAACGACCGCGCCAACCTGGACCTGCTCCTGGCCCAGCTCTCGGACATCGACGACGCCCACCGGGGCGCCCACTTCTTCTGCGCGGCGGCCCTCGCCCTCCCGGACGGCCGCGAGCGCGTGGTGGAAGGCCGCATGGCCGGCACCCTCCGCCACACCCCGGTCGGCACGAACGGCTTCGGCTACGACCCGATCCTCCAGCCGGAGGGCCACGAGGTGACGTGCGCGGAACTCTCCCCGGAGGAGAAGAACGCGATCAGCCACCGGGGCAAGGCGTTCAGGGCGCTGGCACCGGTGGTACGGGAGCTGCTGGGCTGAGACGCCGAAGAGCGCGCCACCCTGGGGGTGGCGCGCTCTTCGGAGTGCGGCCGGAGGGACTCGAACCCTCAAGGGATTTCTCCCACAACTACCTAAAAGTTGCGTGTAGGCCAATTCCACCACGGCCGCCAGCCGCCTGCCATGGTAGCGGGCAGGCGGCGGCGTGGGCACGGGTGCCACTAGGTTGACCGTCGGCGCCTGCCTCCTCGGCACCATGTATCGGTGACCGCGTGACAATTGGGGCACAGCAGCCGCAGGTTCTCCGCGCGGTCGTCACTCCAGTCGCCGTTGGTGTGGTCGATCTCGAGGGTCATGGGCTTTCCGTGCCATTCGGGGCCGGTGCCGCATTCCGCGCACTTCTCCGGCACACCGATCTCGCAGAGGGCCCGACGCAGGATCACTGTCCTCGTTCGGCGCCGACCGTCGTGCTTCACCAGTACGTCGACGGCGCCTCGCAGCGGGGTGGGGCCAGGCTTGCCCCGCTGGTGTGCCTGACCGAGGAAGTGGCTCGTCGAGAGGCGGTCCTCATTGATCCACCCCTTCAGGAGAGCTCTCTGGTGGGAGTTGTCGGGCAGACCGAGAAGCCGCAAAGTGCTCGCCACCGAGAGGGATCCCGATACGGCTTCCGCCAGCTCCGCCGAGTTCGGTCGGGGACCCGACCTGCGGTATCCCCGTCGGGGGAAGTGCGACACATCGATGCCGTAGTGCTCGAAGCGGCCCCACAAGTACCGACGAAGGTGCCCGTAGGGTCGGGTGCCGAAGAACGCGATGACCTCCTCGATGGTCCCGCACCGCTCGGCCGCTTCGACCAGGCGCTCCCGCGAGTAGCGGGTTCCCGCGCTCATGACGAGGTCCCTCGGCGACGGCCCTTGCCCCGTCCTCGGTATGTGTCCGTCGTCGAGTGGCAGTTGGGGCAGAGGAACCGCAGATTCTCGATCCGGTTGTTGCGCCAGTCGCCGTCGATGTGGTCGATCTCGAGCGGGAGCGGGTGGCCTCGCCAGAACGCTTCGTTGCCGCAGAGCGCGCATCGCTCGGAGACGCCCGCCGCTGCCATCGCAGGCTTCAGACGATCGTTCGGGATCCGCCGTGCCCGGCTCGGAACCTGTTCGACGAGCAGGGAGGCGGGTGACCGCCGCCGGGTCTCGCCCGCCCGCGATGGCGGCCTGAAGTGCGAGGTGTCGATCCCCAGCGCACGGATCCGTCGGCTGATGTGCGTGTGTCGGCCGCCGACCATCTCGACCCCCAGGCGCCGCAGGACCTCGCTCACGCTCGTCGAGGCCGCCACCACGGGCTCAAGCACCTCCCGCGTCCACCGCGCCCCCTCCCGCTCGAAGTGCGACGTGTCCACTCCCAGCGCGCGCATCCGGTCATGTACGTATCGCCGCGTCCCGCTCTTCGGATCCACCCCCAGCGTCACCAACGCCTCCGACAGCGTCCGCGCCGACCCCGCCGCCTCCGACAGACGCTCCCGTGTGTACGGACTCTCCGGCATCCCCGCCCCCTCCGCCTCGACCACCTGTTCGTGGTCCCGTACGGAGTAACGAGCCGAATATCGGACGGTCACGTCGCAGCCCGTCCGAAATGCGGAACTGCCCGCGCCGCTCGCTGCGGTGCGGGCCGTTCCGGAGGATTCTCAGATCCCCAGGTCCTTGATGATCTTGGCCACGTGGCCCGTCGCCTTCACGTTGTACAGGGCGCGCTCGACCTTGCCGTCCTCGTCGACGATCACGGTCGAGCGGATCACGCCCGTCACCGTCTTGCCGTACAGCTTCTTCTCGCCGAACGCGCCGTACGCCTCCAGGGTCTCCTTCGACGGGTCGCCCACCAGCGTCACCTTCAGGTGCTCCTGCTCGCGGAACTTCGCCAGCTTCTCCGGCTTGTCCGGCGACACGCCGATGACGTCGTAGCCCGCGCCCGCCAGCAGCTCCAGGTTGTCCGTGAAGTCGCAGGCCTGCTTGGTGCAGCCGGGGGTGAGCGCCGCCGGGTAGAAGTAGACGATGACCTTGCGGCCCTTGTGGTCAGCGAGCGAGATCTCGTTGCCGTCCGCGTCGGGCAGGCTGAAGGCGGGGGCGGTGTCGCCGGGCTGAAGTCGCTCGCTCATGGCTCTCCTCGGTATGTCTGGGCGTACACGACCGAGCCTAATGGGGGCCTGGGACAGACCGCGGACGGAGAAACTGAGAGACTGTCCGTCAACGACCGATTACGACTACGGAGGCAGCGCGGTGTCGGAGGCCAGGACCCCTGCGCAGATCGAGGCGGACATCGTCCGCCGGCGCGAGCAGCTCGCCGTCACTCTCGACGAGATCGGCATTCGGATGCACCCGAAGACGATCGTCGGCGACGCGAAGGCGAAGGTCGTCTCCACGGTCGACCACACCGTCGGACGAGCGGCCGTCGCCGTCAATCGGACCTTCTCCGACGTGAAGGCCCGGTTCACCCACGACGACGGCGCACCGCGTCTGGAGAGGGTGGTTCCGGTGGCGGTGGTCGCCGTGGCGCTCATCGGGCTGCTCGCGGTCTCCACGCGCAAGCGCAAGGGATGACCCCTCCCGAGTACGGCCCGCACGCCCGGACAGGTAGGTTCGAGTCGTGAGCGACAACACGCACGACAAGCTGCCCATCCGGATGCTCCACGACCGTGTGCTGGTCCGGTCCGACTCCCCGGAGGGGGAGCGGCGCTCGGGCGGCGGCATCCTCATCCCCGCGACCGCCGCCGTCGGCCGCAGGCTGGCCTGGGCCGAGGTCGTCGCTGTGGGTCAGAACGTCCGTACGGTCGAGACCGGCGACCGCGTTCTGTACGACCCCGAGGACCGTGCCGAGGTCGAGGTGCGGGGCGTCGCCTACGTGCTGATGCGGGAGCGCGATCTGCACGCCGTGGCCGCGGACCGGTTCGAGGGGTCCACGGACACGACCGGGCTGTATCTGTAGGACCGTTCCGGACGCGGAACGCTCCGGACCGAGGGCCTGGTGACCGGTGTCACCAGGCCTTTCGCATGGATTTTGCTAGGCTGGGGACACCCGACGAGACGCGCCGTACCGGGCCCGCTGCACCGCAGTACGCAAAGACGACGCACCCCTGTTGTTCCGTCTCGCGGAGGTGTTCGTCGTCATGGCCTGGGTCCTTCTCATCGTCGCCGGTCTGCTCGAGGTCGGCTGGTCGGTCGGCATGAAGTACACGGACGGGTTCACCCGTCTCTGGCCGAGTGTCTTCACGGGCGCGGGGATCGTCGCCTCCATGCTGCTGCTGTCCCATGCGGCCAAGACGCTTCCGATCGGTACGGCGTACGGCGTGTGGGTCGGCATCGGCGCGGCGGGTGCGGCGGTGCTCGGCATGGTGGTGCTGGGCGAGCCGGCCACCGCGGCCCGGATCTTCTTCGTCTGTCTGCTGCTGGTGGCCGTGGTGGGTCTGAAGGCGACCTCGGGTCACTAGGGCGCCCGGCGGCTCCGTCGGTATTCGCTTGCGCTCCCCTGCCGTTCGGGTCAGTGTCGCGTGACACCTGACGAAGGCAGAGGGCATGACCACGCAGACCCATCCGGTCGACCACGAGCTCATCGAGGCGGCGGCGGACGTCGCCCGCACGCGTTGCCGGGGCGACAACCACACCATGGCGGCGGCCGCCCGTGTCGAGGGCGGCCGGATCGTCACCGCGGTGAACGCCTACCACTTCACGGGAGGGCCCTGCGCGGAGCTGGTCCTCATCGGGGCGGCGGCGACCCAGGGTGCCTACGAGCTGAGCACGATCGTGGCGGTGGGCGACCGCGACCGAGGGGTCGTTCCTCCGTGCGGGCGGTGTCGCCAGGTCCTCCTCGACTACTTCCCGGCCCTGAAGGTCATCGTCGGTGCGGGCGATCGCCTGCGGACCGTCCCGATCGCCGACCTGCTGCCGGAGAGCTACGTCTGGGCGGACCACCAGCTCGGCGACGAGTAGCCCGGCGCCGGTCGGCACACTCCCGCCGCCGCGGGCGGGAGGAACCGGTGGCCGCGTCGGGGGCGGGGGAGGTCGCAGCCCCCCTCGGCACGGTCACCGGCCTGCGGTGGTCACCGGCCTGCGGTGGTCACCGGCCTTCGGCGGTCATGGGCCCGGGGAGGCCGGTGGCGGTGGCGGTGGGGGAGCGGCTTCGGGGGTCGACGCGGAGGTGGCGAGGGGAGGCGCGCTTCCCCCGCCCCCACCGCCGTCCGTGCCACCGCCGTCCGTGCCCCCGCCGCTCGTGCCCTGCCCCGGGCGTACCGGTTCCGGTTCCGGCTCGGGCTGCGGTTTGGGGCGCGCCGGCCGCTGAGGTGTGTGCGCCGTCTGGGGTGTCTGGGGGCTGAGCGGCGTCAGCGGGACCGGTGGCGTCCGGGAGTGCTCCCGTGTCCGCTGCGGGCCCTCCATGCCCTCCTCGGACTCGTCCCACTCACCCCAGTCACCCCAGTCCCCCCACTCCTCCGATCCGTCCTGTCGCGTCGGGTCCCAGGACTCCTCCGCGCCCTCCCCGAGTTCGAGTTCGAACTCCCTCGGCTCCGTCCCGGCCAGCGCGTCCCGGGTGAACTGGCCCCAGATCGCGGCCGGTGGCCCGCCGCCGTTGATCCGGGGCAGTCCGAGCGCCCCGTACAGCGACTTCTGCTGCCCCGTGTCCGGGTCCTGCCCCATCATCGTGACCACCGTCGCAAGATCCGGGGTGTATCCGGCGAACCACGCGGCCCTGTCGTCCTCCGCCGTGCCCGTCTTGCCCGCCGCGGGCCTGCCCGCTGTCATGGCCGCGGTGCCCGAGCCGAACTCCACCACGCTCCGCAGGACCGAGGTCGTCGTGTCCGCGGCCTCCCGGCTCACCGCCTGCCGGCTGGTGGAGGCGGGCAGTTCGAGGTCCTGGCCGTCCTTGGTGACCTTCTCGACGAGGCTGTACGTGCCGTGGCGGCCGTGGTTGGCGAGGGTGGCGTACGCCTCCGCCATGTCGAGGACGCTCGCGGTGGCGGGGCCGAGCGCGATGGAGGGGGAGGCGTTGAGGTCGGGGGTGCTCTTCGGGACGCCGAGGGCGACGGCCGTCTCCTTGACCCTCGCGGGCCCGACGTCCACCGCCATCTGGGCGTACACGGCGTTGACCGAGCTGTCGGTGGCGGACCGTACGGTGATGTCGCCGAAGGACTCGTCGTCCTCGTTGCCCGGGGCGTAGTGGTCGCCGTTCCAGCCCTGCACGGGACGCTTGTCGGTGCCGTCGTAGTACGTGTTCGGGGTGATCCGCTCGCCCTCCTGGGTGAGCGATCCGTGCTGGAGCGCCGCGGCGAGGACGAAGGGCTTGAAGGTGGAGCCGACCTGGTAGTCGCGGCGCGTGGCGTTGTTGACGTACTGCCGGGTGTAGTCGATGCCGCCGTAGAGGGCGAGGACCCGGCCGTTCGCCGGGTCGATCGCGGCGCCACCGACCCGGACGAAGCGGTCGGTGGGGTTCCGTGCGGGGTCGAGCTTCGACATGACCTGGTCCTCGACGGCCGTGACGAAGGCGTCCTGCTTCTCCTTCTCCAGGGTGGTGGTGATGCGGAAGCCGCCGCCGGCCAGGGTCTTCTCGTCGACGATGCCGTTGCCGGTCAGGTAGTCCTCGACGGCCTGGACGAGATAGCCGCGCTGCCCGGAGAGGCCGGTGGCGGGCCGGGCCGTCTGCGGGGACGGGAAGACGGTGTCGGTCCGTTCGGCGCGGGAGAGCCACTTCTCCTTGACCATGCCGTCCAGGACGTAACTCCAACGGCCCAGCGCCTTGGTGCGGTTCTCCGGGTGGGTGGCGACGTCGTAGGCACTGGGGGCCTTGAGCAGGGAGGCGAGGTACGCGCCCTCGGCGGTGTCGAGGTGCCCGGCGTCCTTGCCGTAGTAGGCGCGGGCGGCGGCCTGGATGCCGTAGGCGTTGCGGCCGAAGTAGCTGGTGTTCAGATAGCCCTCGAAGATCTCGTCCTTGCTCTTCTCGCGGTTGAGCTTGATGGCGATGAAGAACTCCTTCACCTTGCGGGTGATGGTCTGCTCCTGGCCCAGGTAGTAGTTCTTGACGTACTGCTGGGTGATGGTGGAGCCGGACTGCCGGCCCTTGCCGGTGAGGGTGTTCCAGGTGGCGCGGACCATCGCCTTGGGGTCGACGACGGCTCGGTCGGAGTAGAAGTCGCGGTCCTCCGCGGCGAGTACGGCATGCCGGACGGACTCGGGGACGTGCGGGAGACGTACGTTCTCGCGGTTGACCTCGCCGTCGCGGGCGATCTGAGTGCCGTCCGTGTAGAGGTACACGTTGGACTGCGCGATCGCGGCGGAGTTGGCGGGCGGGATGTCCACGAGCAGGTAGCCGGCGACCAGCCCTCCCAGGAGCAGCAGCGCGCCGAGGAGGAAGGTGCCGAGGAGCGCCCGCAGGATGCGTCGGGGGCGGGAGCGCCGGGGGCGCTCGGGGGGCGGGGTGGGGACGGTGGGGTCCCTGGGCGCCCAGCGGGGCCGGTGTGGCTGGTCCTCGCTCATGGTGGAGCACTCCCGTACCGGATGAAGGGGATGGGCTCCCCCATACTGCACGCAACGGGACGAAACCTGAGGAATGCGACTCGTAAAGCACTCGCGTTGGCGGCGCGCGGCGTACTAGGGTCGTGCGCTTTGGTGCCGTCGGGGCACGGACTTCGATGCCACCGGGGCGCGGGGGAGACGGCGAGGACAAGGAGAGGGAACCGGGATGCGGTTGCTGTACGCGACGGTGGCCGCGGGTGGGTTCCGGCGCTACGCCACGTACCGGATGGCCACGGCGGCGGGGGTGTTCACCAACACCGTCTTCGGTTTCATCCTGTCGTACACCTATATCGCCCTGTGGGACGAGCGCCCGCAGCTCGGTGGGTACGACATGGCCGACGCGC
Organism: Streptomyces sp. NPDC047971; assembly: GCF_040653355.1. Classification (NCBI taxonomy): domain Bacteria; kingdom Bacillati; phylum Actinomycetota; class Actinomycetes; order Kitasatosporales; family Streptomycetaceae; genus Streptomyces; species Streptomyces sp. NPDC047971. Next base: position 132,170 of record NZ_JBEZNW010000004.1, read on the forward strand.
TCGCCTATGTGTGGATCGGCCAGGGGCTGATCACGGTCTGCGGGCTGATGGGCGGCGGGTTCGAGGAAGAGCTGATCGAACGGATCCGGACGGGTGACATCGCCGTCGACCTGTACCGGCCGGCGGATCTGCAGGCATGGTGGTTCGCGGCCAACGCGGGGCGGAGCGCGTACCAGCTGCTCGGGCGCGGGGTGGTCCCGATGCTGGTGGGCGTGTGGGCTTTCGACATCACGCTGCCCGAGCGGGCGTCGACCTGGCTGGCGTTCGCGCTGGCGATCGCGCTGGGCGCGACGGTGAGCTTCGCGATCTGGTACCTGGTGGCGATGAGCGCGTTCTGGCTGATGGACGGGCAGGGCGTGGTGCAGGTGGCCTGGCTGGGAGGGCTGTTCTTCTCCGGGATGCTGCTGCCGCTGAACGTCTTCCCGGGTGCGCTGGGCGAGGTGGCGCGGGTGCTGCCGTGGGCGTCGATGCTGCAGATCCCGGCGGACGTGTACCTGGAGAAGTACGAGGGCTGGGGCCTTCTGGGGGCGTACGCCTTCCAGCTCGGCTGGGCGGCGGTGCTGCTGGCGGCCGGGCGGCTGGCGCAGTCCCTGGCGACGCGGAAGGTGGTGGTGCAGGGTGGGTGAGACGCGTGTGCGGGGGCAGTCGCCGGGCGAGCCGGGCGTCGACGGATCCGACGCGCGCGGGGCCCACGGCGTTGCGACGGCCGGGGCGGGTCCGGCCTCCCGGGCGTCCTGGCCGGTGGAGTCCTGGCGGACGTACCGGATGGTCGCCGGCATGTGGATCCGCTCGACGATGACGTACCGGGCGTCCTTCGCCCTGACGCTCGTCACCTCCTTCACCGTCACCTTCTTCGACTTCGTCGTGATCCTGCTGATGTTCGGTCAGGTGAAGGGGCTCGGCGGCTTCGCCTTCGCCGAGGTGGCGTTCCTGTACGGCGCGACCGGCACGTCCTTCGGCCTCGCGGACCTGACGATGGGCTCGCTCCAGCGGATGGGGAAGCGGGTGCGGGACGGCTCGTTCGACATGTTCCTGCTGCGGCCCGCGCCGGTGCTCGCGCAGGTGGCGGCGGACAAGTTCGCGCTGCGGCGGCTCGGCCGGGTGGCCCAGGGGCTGTTCGTGCTGATCTGGGCGCTGCTGCTCCTGGACGTGGAGTGGACGGCGCCGAAGGTGCTGCTGCTGCCGGTGATGCTCGTCTGCGGCACGCTGATCTTCGCGGCGGTGATGGTCGTCGGCGCGTCGGCACTGTTCTGGGCGCAGGACGCGGCCGAGGTGACCAACTCGTTCACGTACGGCGGGAACACCCTCCTGCAGTACCCGCCGACGATCTTCGCCCAGGATCTGGTGCGGGGTGTCGTGTACGTCGTACCGCTGGCGTTCGTGAACTGGCTGCCCGCGCTGTACATCCTGGGCCGGCCCGCGCCGGCCGGGGCGCCGTCGTGGCTGGCCTTCGCGTCGCCGCTGGTGGCGCTGGTGTGCTGTGCCCTCGCGGGGCTGGCGTGGCGCGCGGGACTTCGTTCGTACCGAAGCACAGGGAGCTGAGGCATGGCCTTCATCGAGCTGGAGGGTGTGGAGAAGGTCTTCACCGTCCGCAGGCGGGCGGGGCTGCTGCGCCGGGAGAAGCGTGAGGTCCGGGCGGTCGACGGGATCGGCTTCGGCGTGGAGCGCGGCGAGATGGTCGGTTACATCGGCCCCAACGGCGCGGGCAAGTCCACCACCATCAAGATGCTCACCGGCATCCTCACCCCGAGCGGGGGCCGGCTGCGGGTCGCGGGCATCGACCCGGCACGGGAGCGGACGCGGCTCGCGCACCGGATCGGGGTGGTGTTCGGGCAGCGGACGACGCTCTGGTGGGACCTGCCGCTGAGGGACTCGTACCGGCTGATGCACCGGATGTACCGGATCCCGGACGAGCGCTTCGCCGCCAACCTCGCCCGGTGCGTGGAACTCCTCGAACTGGGCGAGCTGCTGGACGTGCCCGTACGGCAGCTGTCGCTCGGCCAGCGGATGCGCGGCGACATCGCGGCGGCGCTGCTGCACGATCCGGACGTGCTCTACCTGGACGAGCCGACGATCGGCCTCGACGTGGTGTCGAAGGCGCGGGTACGGGAGTTCCTGCGCGAGCTCAACGCCACGCGGGGCACGACCGTGCTGCTGACGACCCATGACCTGACGGACATCGAGCAGCTGTGCAAGCGGGTGATGGTGATCGACCACGGCCGGCTGATGTACGACGGCGAGCTGGCGGGGCTCCACGAGGTGGGGGCGAGCGAGCGCCAGCTGGTGGTGGATCTGGAGCGCGAGCTGCCGCCGATCGAGCTGCCGGGCGCGCGATTCGTCCGGTCGGAGGGCCCGCGGCAGGTGCTCGCCTTCCCGGCCTCGGCATCGGCGGCGCCGCTCGTGGCGGCGGTGGCGAAGGCGTATCCCCTGGTGGACCTGTCGGTGCGGGAGCCGGACATCGAGGCCGTGATCGCGAAGATGTACGGAGAACGGGAACTTGAGGTGCGCCCGGGAAGTCCCTGATGTAGGGAGGTGGGGTGATGAGCGACACGAGGAGCGGGGCGCGGGCCGGGAAGGCCGGCGAGGCGCCCGGCGAGGCGCGGCGGCCGTTGGTGGCGTTCGCGTACACGGCGGCGGACGCGGAGCGGCATCGCGGGGTGCGCCGGATGAAGGCCCTGGCCACGGGTCTGCTCCTCGTGGTGGCGGTGATCTACGCCCTGGCGACGTGGGCGGAGAACGCGGGATGGGGCGCCTGGACCGGCTATGTGGCGGCGGCCGCCGAGGCCGGCATGGTCGGCGCGCTGGCGGACTGGTTCGCGGTGACGGCTCTGTTCCGGCGGCCGCTGGGCCTGCCGATCCCGCACACGGCGATCATCCCGACGAAGAAGGACCAGCTGGGCACGACGCTGGGTTCCTTCGTCGGCGAGAACTTCCTCTCGGCGGACGTCGTACGGGGCAGACTGCACGCGCTGGGCATCGCGGGCCGCCTGGGAGCGTGGCTGGCGGAGCCGGACCACGCGGACCGGGTGACGCGGGAGCTGGCCACGGCACTGCGGGGGGCCCTGACCGTCCTGCGGGACGCGGACGTCCAGGCGGTGGTCGGCGAGGCGATCACCCGTCGCGCGGAGGCGGCGGAGATCGCGCCCGGGATAGGGAAGACGCTGGAGAAGATCGTCTCCGACGGGGCGCACCACAGGGCCGTCGACCTGGTGTGCGCGCGGGCGCACGACTGGCTGGTCTTCCACGCGGACTCGGTGATGGACGCGGTCCAGGGCGGCGCGCCGGGCTGGACGCCGCGGTTCGTGGACCGCCGCGTGGGCGAGCGGGTCTACAAGGAGCTGCTGCGCTTCGTCACGGAGATGCGGGACATGCCGGGGCACCCGGCGCGCGGGGCGATCGACCGCTTCCTGACGGACTTCGCGGCGGACCTCCAGGCGGACACGGACACCCGGGCGCGGGTGGAACGCCTGAAGGCGGACCTGCTGGCACGTCCGGAGGTCCAGGACGTCATCGCCTCGGCCTGGTCGTCGGTGCGGGGCCTGATCATCGCGGCGGCGGAGGACGACAGGAGCCAGCTGCGCCTGCGGGCGCGGGCGTCCCTGATCTCGCTGGGCGCCAGGCTGGTGACGGACGGCCGCCTGCAGGCCAAGGTCGAGGGCTGGGCGGAGGACGCGGCGGCCTATGTGGTCACGACGTACCGCGCGGAGATCACATCGCTGATCAGCGACACGGTGGCGAGCTGGGACGCGGACCAGACGTCGAAGAAGATCGAGGCGAACATCGGCCGGGACCTCCAGTTCATCCGCATCAACGGCACGGTGGTGGGCGCGCTGGCGGGCCTGCTGATCTACACGCTGAGCCACGCGGCGGGCGGCTGAGGGCGGGGGCTGGGGGCGTCGGGGGTGGTGGGGGCTCGCGGTGGCGCCGGGAGGGGCGGTGCGGCGCTGGGGTCTGGCGGGCTCCGGGACCCGGGAGGGGCGGTGCGGCGCTGGGGCGGTGGCGCCGGGCGCCGGGAGGGGCGGTGCGGCGTCGGGGCGGTGCGGGGTCAGGCGGGCTCCGGGGCCCGGGAGGCGCAGTGGCGAGGTAGGGGGGGGAGGCGCTGGGCGGGAGGGGGTAGGGGACCAGCCCGCCCAGCGCTCATGGGGAGGGCACCGTTGAATACGCGGGGGAGCCCCGGCGCGTTCAACGCTCCCTCGAATTCATCCCTTGTTCCGGGTGACGGCCCACGAGGTCCCGGCCACGGCGCCGGCGACGGAGAACACGGCGGGCCAGGCCCCGACCTTCTTGGCCAGCGGGTGGGACCCGGCGAACGCGGCGACGTAGACGCCGGTCAGCGCGGCAGCGGCCTTCCCGCCGGCGACCTGCTGCCACTCCCGCGCGGCGACGGCCCCGGCCCCGGCAAGCACGACGCCCCCGAGGGGCCGCTTCTTGGTCCACCGCGCGACGGCGTACCCACCGACGAGTCCGACGGCGGCTATGGCGGGTGCGGGGATGCGGGGCATGGTGGGGCCTTTCTCGGTTCAGTTTCGTCGAGCAGATGCCGGCAAGTAGGAGATCACCGATTGATCAAATTTCGGCCAGCGGTGGCTGATTGATCGGAGAGGTGCCTGAAGTAGCTCGATTCCTTGGCAACATGTTCGCATGGTTGCGTATAGAGCTGTCTTCGGGCACGTCAATGACATCCTGCCGGGCACGCATTTCGGCTCGCGGAAGGAAGTGAAAGCTGCCGGCCTGCACAAGGAGGAGCAGGCGGGTATCTCGTGGGGTCGTGACACCGAAGGTAAGCGTGTGGCGGACGCCATCGTCTTGAACAACGGATACGAAGACGATCGTGATGACTGGGCCGACATCCTCTATACCGGGGCCGGTGGACGCAACCCCAACACTGGCCGCCAGGAAGCGGATCAGACGTGGGAGAACCCAGGGAATGACGGCCTTCGACGCAGCCGGATCATGGGACACGCGGTCCGCGTCATCAGAGGTTTTGAGGGGGAGCCTGACTTCTCGCCTGTCTCCGGATACCGCTACGACGGCCTGTACAGGGTGGTGGCGGAGAAGGAGGAGACGGGAAACGCCGGCTTTCAGATTCTCAGGTTCAAGCTGACTCGGTTGGTGGACGAGGAACAGGAGCTGACTTCGCTGGAGCAGCAGGTCGAGGACATCGTCCAGGGCGAAGCCCCGCGGAGGACTGCCACCGTAGAGCGCATCATTCGAGATACGGCGGTCGTCCGCAGGGTCAAGCGGTGGTACGGGTACCGCTGCCAAGTCTGTCGCGTGGCGCTGCCTGTGGGAGCCGACGGCAGGAACTATGCCGAAGGCGCCCACATACAGGCGCTCGGATCTGATCGTGGTCCGGACGTGGAGAGCAACGTTCTCTGCCTGTGCCCCAATTGTCACGTCCGCCTCGATCGTGGCGCTCTTTACCTGACGGACAACCTGGACGTAGTGGACCGGTTTCCCGAAGGTGGAGGCTCAGTGGTGCATCCGCTCTGGACGGTGGAGCAACACCGCATCAAGGCGCGATTCGCCCGTGCCCACCGCAGGTTTTGGAAGATCATGGATGACAACCAGCCGTAGTGAGCGGCGCCCCGCGAGCGCCTAGCTGTTCGCGCCCCCGTGGCACCCCCCATACCCCCGCCCCGACCCGCACCAGCAGGACGCCCCCCGGGCCGGCGGCCAGGCTGTGGCTCGGCCTCGGGCTGCCAGGGTGGTGGCGTACTGGGGGAGGAGGTCCGCGTTCGCGGGGGACGAGGACTCCGAGGCGGCGAAGGCCTCGTACGACGGGACCGTGGCCGGGACGATGCCCAGGTTGGGGGTGCCCGCCGCCGACAGTTCGCGGAGGGATGCCTCGATGTCCGTGAGGTGCGCCCGGTACGTGGGGTACTCCGCCTCCAGCTCCGGGTACGAGGCGAGGAGTTCGTCCAGTTCCCGTTCCGGCCAGTGGAGGACCGCCACCGGGAACGGGCGGGACAGGGCCGTGCGGTAGGAGCCCAGTTCGCTGCGGAGGCGCGTGATCTCGGCCTGGAGCTCCGCCGGGTCCGAGGAGCCGAGCGACCACAGGCGCTTCGGGTCGTGCAGCTCGTCCAGGGAGACGTCCCCTGTGTGCAGCGTGTCCGCCAGGGTGTCCCAGTTGTCGTGGGGCAGCGCCAGCATCCGGCGGACCCGGTGACGGGTGGCGAGCAGCGAGGTGGTGGAGTGCGGGAACTCCGCCGGCACCGACTCCGGTGCCAGCAGGCCGGCCGCCTCCGTCGCGTACGCCTCCGCGAGCTCCAGCTCGTCATGGGCTTCCAGCGTCTCGACCGCGATCTCCCACGGCCCCGCGTCCGCCGGTGCCGACGCCCGCACGCCTTCGATGATCGCCCGCGCCTCCGCCTCGTGGCCGTACTCCCACAGGTTCGCCGCCTTCAGCGCCCTGATCAGGTGGGGCGAGGCGGGCGAGGAGGCCAGGAGTTTGTCGTACAGCGCCGTCGCCTGCGGCCGTTCGCCCGCGAGCTCCAGATGCGCCGCTGCCCGGAGGAGCAGCGGTTCCTGGTCCTCGGGGTACCGCGCGGCGGTGCGCAGCAGACGCTCGGCTTCGGTGGCGTGGGCGGCAGGCGTGTCGGGGCGCATGTCGACCACCGTACTGCTGTACGGCCCTGGAGAGTTGGCGCGTCAGCCCTTATCGTGCCCCGCGTGCGGGACAGGGTGCCGGTCGTCGTTCAGACACGCGGGGTGCGGAGCACACCCGCGCGGGTGCTGTGGGTCGGCGCCGAGGCCGTCGTCACCTGCGGGGTTGTCCTGCTGCTCCTCGTCGTCCATCAGCTCTGGTGGACCAACCAGCAGGCCCGCGCGCAGGCCACCGAGCAGGTCCGCGCCCTCGAACGGGAGTGGGAGGGATCACCTCCGGCGCCGACGGTGGAGGAGCCGGCGGTGTCGCCCTCCGTGAGCGGCACTCCCGCGCCCGCCGGGTCCGCCCCCTCCCGGGCGGCCGAGCCCCAGGTCACGCCCGCCGTCCGCCCGCCCCTCTCCTCCGCGTACGCCATCCTCCGCATCCCCCGCATCGGCCTCACCGCCCCCGTCGCCCGTGGCGTCGGCAAGCGGTCCGTCCTCGACCGCGGGTACGTCGGCCAGTACCCCGGCACCGCCGCCCCCGGGCGCCCCGGCAACGTCGCCCTCGCCGGGCACCGCAACACCCACGGCGAGCCCTTCCGCTACATCAACCGCCTCCGTCCCGGCGACCGCATCCGGCTGCAGACCAGGGAGCGGGAGTACGAGTACGTCGTCGACCAGGTGCTCGCCCAGACCGCGCCCCGCGACACCGGCGTGATCCAGCCCGTGCCCCGATCCCTCGTCAAGCCCTCCTACGGGTACTCCGCTCCCGGCTCCTACCTCACCCTGACCACCTGCACGCCCGAGTTCAGCTCCGCGTACCGGCTCGTCGTCTGGGCGAAGCTCGTACGGTGACGCCCACGCCCACCCCCGCAGATCCGGAGGCTGCCGGTCCGGTCGGACGCGTCCCGCCCCCGCGCCGGCGACTCCTCGTTCCCGTCGACGCCGATCGTGTATAACGGCTGGGAGACGAGACGACGGATGACGACCGGGAGGGCGGCGCGGTGATCGGCAACCTGCTCCTGCGCGTACTCGCTCCCCTCTTCTTCCTGCTCGCGCTCGCCGATCTCCTCCTCTCCGACGGTTCGAGCCTCTCCGCCGCCGTCGCCCTCGCCGCGACCGGCGTCGTCTGCGCCCTCATCGGCGCTCCCGCCCCGGCGTCCGTACCGCCGACCCGGGTACGCACCACCCTGCGCGATCGCGAGCGGCGCACCGCCTTCCTGCCGCAGCGCGACCCCGACGCCTCCGGCCGCCGCAGGCCCCGGGCACCCGGCCGTCCCCTCCCGACGGCCGCGTAGGAACACCAGCACCACCCTGCGCGGATCCGTCCTGCCGAGACATCTCTCTTCCGGCACGACGAGACCCCTCGGAGGGTTCCCATGTCCGTTTTCGCCACCCTGGTCGAGCAGCTCGCCGACCTGCTCCAGCCGCTCTTCGCCACCACCGCGACCGCCGCCGCCATCGTCCTCTTCACGATGCTCGTCCGGCTCGCGATCCACCCCCTCTCGCGGGCGGCCGCCCGCGGTCAGAAGGCCCGCACCCGCCTCGCCCCGCAGCTCGCCGAGCTCCGCGCCAAGCACGCCAAGGACCCCGAGCGGCTCAAGAAGGCGGTCATGGAGCTGCACGCGAAGGAGAAGGTCTCGCCCTTCGCCGGCTGCCTGCCGAGCCTCCTGCAGGCGCCCGCCTTCCTCCTCATGTACCACCTGTTCTCCGGCGACCGCATGACCGGTCACACCCTCTTCGCCGCCCCGCTCGGCGACCACTGGGCCGACGCCCTCGGCCACGGCGGCCCCTTCGGCCCGGCCGGCCAGGTCTATCTCGTGCTCTTCGCGATCGTCGCCGCCGTGGCGGCCTTCAACTACCGCCGTACGAAGCGGCAGCTCGCCGCGCAGCCCCTCGACACCGGCCTCCCGGCGACGCCCGGCGCGGACACGATCAACAAGGTGATGCCGCTGCTCTCCTTCGCCACCCTGATCACCGTCGCCGTCGTCCCGCTCGCCGCCGCCCTCTACGTCGTCACCAGCACCACCTGGACCGTCTTCGAGCGGGCCGTCCTCTTCCGCGAGCAGCGCCCCGCCGAGGCCCTTGCTACTCAGGCGTAAGGGTCCAGTCCGTGAACGGGGTCTTGCCGAGTGGTCGAAACTCTTGGAGGATCGACCAACCTCCGATGGCCGCAACCCATCGGCCGGGGATCTGTAGGGCCTGACCCTGGGCCCACCTCGACCAAGGGAGAAGACCATGAAGCTGCTGCGAGTCGGTCCGGCGGGGGCCGAGCGCCCCGCCCTGCTCGACCAGGACGGGACGCTGCGGGATCTGTCGGCCCTGGTCGACGACGTCGACGGCAGCCTGCTCGCCGACGCGTCCGCGCTCGACCGGATCCGGGCGGCCGTCGGTGCCGGAGTCCTCCCCGCGCTCGACGCGACCGGGCTGCGGATCGGCCCGCCGGTCGGGCGGATCGGCAAGGTCGTGTGCATCGGGCTGAACTACCACGGGCACGCGGCCGAGACCGGCGCGGCGACCCCCGCCGAGCCGGTGGTCTTCCTCAAGTCCGCCGACACGGTCGTGGGCCCCGACGACACCGTGCTCGTACCCCGCCGCAGCACCAAGACGGACTGGGAGGTCGAGCTGGCGATCGTCATCGGCCGTACCGCCCGCTACCTGGAGACCGACGAGGAGGCCCTCGCGCACGTCGCCGGCTACGCGGTCGCCCACGACGTCTCGGAGCGCGAGTTCCAGATCGAGCGCGGCGGCACCTGGGACAAGGGCAAGAACTGCGAGACGTTCAACCCGCTCGGCCCGTGGCTGGTCACCGTCGACGAGGTGCCGGACCCGCAGGCCCTGTCGCTCAAGCTCTGGGTCAACGGCGAGCTGAAGCAGGACGGCCACACCTCGGACCAGATCTTCGGTGTCGCGGAGGTCGTGCGGTACGTCAGCCAGTTCATGACCCTGTACCCGGGCGACATCATCAACACCGGCACCCCCGCCGGCGTCGCGATGGGGCAGACCGAGCCGAAGCCGTACCTGCGGGCCGGTGACGTGGTGGAGCTGGAGATCGAGGGACTCGGCCGCCAGCGGCAGGAACTCAAGGACGCGTAGCCGACGCCGTGAGCGGCGCGCGGCGGTCGGTGCGGACACCGGCCGCCTGACCGGTTCGGCTGCCGCCTACGGTTCGGCCGGGGGTGCCTCGTCGCCGGTTCCGCGCCCTAGGCGGCGAAGCCGTCCAGGAGCAGGCCCAGTGCCTCGACCACCAGCGCGTGGTCCTCGGCCTGCGGCAGCCCCGACACCGTGACCGAGCCGATCACCCCCGCGCCCTCGACCGCGATCGGGAACGAACCGCCGTGGGCGGCGTACCGGTCGGGGTCGAGGCGCGACGACTGCTCGAACGTCGTGCCCTTGGCCCGGAAGCGGGCACCGACGAGGAACGAGCTCTCGCCGTACCGCTCCACGACCCGCCGCTTGCGGTCGATCCAGGCGTCGTTGTCCGCGCTCGACCCCGGAAGCGCGCAGTGGAAGAGCTGCTGTGCGCCGCGCCGGATGTCGATCGCGACGGGCGCCCCCCGCTCGCGCGCGAGGCCGACCAGGAGCGAGCCGAGGAGCCAGGCGTCGTCGTACGTGAAGTGGGGGAGGGTCAGGCGGGCTTCCTGGGCCTCGATCTCGGCGACCTCGCTCACAGCGTCACCGCGATTCCCTCGCGCGCGGAGCGCTTCGCCGCCTCCAGGACGTCCAGGGTGGCCGCGGCCTCGGCGGCGGTGACCGGGTTCGGGCCGGTGCCGCGGAGGGCGGCGGCGACGGCCGCGTAGTACGCCGGGTAGTCGCCCGGCAGGGTCTCGACCGGGGTGCCGCCGCCCGTGAGCGGGGACTCGCCGGAGCCGAGGGTGCCCCACAGCGACTCCGGCTCCACGCCCCACGGTGTGCCGGGCGTGGGCAGCAGGCCCTCGCGCAGGTCGGCCTCCTGGGGGTCGAGGCCGTACTTCACGAACCCGGCGCCGGACCCGAGGACGCGGAAGCGCGGGCCGAGCTGGGCGGTGGTGGCACTGGCGTAGAGGTGGGAACGGACGCCGTTCGCGTGCGTGATCGCGATGAACGTGTCGTCGTCGGTCTCCGCGCCCGGGCGACGGACGTCCGCTTCCGCGTACACACGCACCGCCGGACCGAAGAGGACCAGGGCCTGGTCCACGACATGGCTGCCGAGGTCGTACAGCAGCCCGCCGATCTCCTCCGGGGCGCCGGACTCGCGCCAGCCGCCCTTGAGCTGCGGGCGCCAGCGCTCGAACCGCGACTCGAAGCGCTGGACGTCGCCGAGCGCGCCGTCCGCGAGGAGTGCGCGCAGGGTGAGGAAGTCGTTGTCCCAGCGGCGGTTCTGGAAGACCGAGAGCAGCAGGCCCCGCTCCTCGGCGAGCGCGGCGAGGGCCCGCGCCTCGGCGGCCGTGCCGGCGACCGGCTTGTCGACGACGACCGGGAGCCCCGCTTCGAGCGCGGCGGTGGCGAAGGGGACGTGCGTCTTGTTGGGGGAGGCCACGACGATCAGATCGAGCTCGTCCGCCCGCGCCCAGAGCTCGTCGGGGGAGTCCGCGACCCGTACGCCCGGGTGCGCGGCGCGCGCCTGCGCCTGGCGCTCCGGGTTGCCCGTCGTGACCGTGTCGAGGACGAGGCCCTCGGTGGCGGCGATCAGTGGGGCGTGGAAGACGGAGCCCGCGAGGCCGTAGCCGACGAGTCCGACGCGGAGGGGGGCGGTGTCGGTGCCAGTCATGCGCCCCACTTAAGCAACGCTGTTGCCAAAGTGCAAGCGAGGGGGAGAATGGGGTGGTGAACAGGAGTGTCAGGGGTCTCAGGGGCGGCGCGGCCGGTGGAGTCGGTGGAGTCGGCGGGGCCGGCGAGGTGGGTGCGGCCGGTGTGGCGGGGGCCGCGGGGGCGGTCGGCGCGGCGGGCCTCGCCGGCGCCAATCTGCCGGCCCTGCGCAGCCACAACGCCGCGCTGGTGCTCGACCTGCTCCGTACGGCGGGGGAGGCCGGGATCAGCCGCCTGGAGCTGGCGGACCGGACCGGACTCACTCCGCAGGCGGTCAGCAAGATCACGGCGCGGCTGCGGGCGGAGGGCCTGGCGCGGGAGGCCGGCCACCGCGCCTCGACCGGCGGCAAGCCGCGCACCGTCCTGCGGCTGGTCCCCTCGGCCGCGTACGCGGTGGGGGTGCACCTGGACCGCGACGAGCTGACGGCCGTCCTGGTGGACCTCGCGGGTGTACGGGTGGCCGTGCGCCGGGCCCCACTGGACCTGGGCGCGGGCGCGCCCGCGGTGTTCGAGGTCGTGGAGCGGGAGGTGGAGGCGCTGAGAGGGGCCGACGCCTTCGGCCGGTGCGGGGGTGAAGGGGATGCGGGAGGCGAAGCCTCGGCGGTTCCGGGCGACGGCCCCGGCCGCCCCGCCCTCCTCGGTGTCGGCGTGGCCATGCCCGGGCCCCTCGATCACCCCACCGGGACCCCCGGGCGGGTCACCGGGTACCCGGAGTGGGAGGGGGTCCCGCTGCGGGACGAGCTCGCGCGGCGCCTCGCTCTGCCCGTCGAGCTCGACAAGGACACCAACGCCGCCGCCCTCGGGCTCGCCCTCCGCGCCCCGGTCGCCGACTCGTTCGCGTACCTCCACCTCGGTACGGGTCTCGGCTCCGGCCTCGTCCTCGACGGCGCGCTCCACCGGGGCGCGCGGACCGGCGCGGGGGAGTTCGGGCATCAGACCGTCCAGCTCGACGGCCCGCCCTGCGGCTGCGGCGGGCGCGGGTGCCTGGAGGTCCTGTGCCTCGCGGCCGTGGCGCGCGGCGAACTCCCCGAGGCGGCCAGGATCCTCGGCGCCGGTGCCGTGAATCTCGTACGGCTCCTGGACATCGACCGCGTCGTCCTCGGGGGCCGGGCCGTGACCGCCGCGCCCGAGGTCTTCGTGCACGGCGTGGCCGCGGTCCTCGCCGGCGCCGGCCTGGGAACCCCGGTCGCCGGCACCGCCACCCCGTACGCCGTCGCCGAGGGCGCGGCGCAGCTGATCCTCAGTCCGATCTTCGGAAAATAGGCTGATCGGGCGGAACGGACAGGCCGTCCGGGGGGTACCACCCGCGTCGCTCCCCGGCCCCGCCGCGCCCGGGTGGCAGCGTCGCGGCCGTCCCGTACGCCCGCGAGCAGCAAAGGCACCCGCCCATGCGACTGCGCAACGCCCTCGCCCTCGGTGTGACCGCTGCGACGACCGGAACCGCCGTCCTCGCGCTCGCCGTCGCCCCGTCCGCGGCGGACTCCGCCCCCGGCCAGCCGCCAGGATCCGGAACGGACTCCGGAACCGAGCGCGCCGGCCCGGGAGTCGAGCGCCCCGACGGCGACACGAGCGACCCGCTCGCCGCAGGAGCCGGCCCCCTCGGCCCCGGACACGGCCGCCTCGCCCCGGCCGCCGATCCCCTGGCCGCCCCATCGGCGCGTCTCGGCCCGGCGGGCGATCCCCTCGCCCTCGGAGCAGACCACCGCCTCGCCCCCGCCGCCGACCCTCTCGCCCCCGCCGCCGATCCCCTCGCCGCCGTCACCCCCCTCACCGCCCGGCCCGAGCGCCCCGTCGCCGGGGCGAGTCCCGTCACCGGGGCGAGTCCAGGCACCGCGGCGCGTCCAGGCACCGCGGCGCGTCCCGGCTCCGCCGTGTCGCGCACGGACAAGGCGCCCGCCTGTGGTGACGCCGCCGAGCCCGTGTTCCCCCTCGACACCCGGATCCACGGTGGCCCCGGCACCTTCGTCCCCGGCACCGGCTACCGGACCTTCGAGGTCGATCTCACCAACACCACCTCCGTGGCCTGCCACAACATCCACCCGGTCCTCGTCCTCGCCGACCGCGACCGTGTCCTCACGCCCGCCCAGATCCTGCTCGACTTCTACGACTCGGGGGCGAGCCGGTGGCGGCCCGTGCAGTTCGAGCAGACCGAGGAGGACGAGAACATCGGGGTGTTCAACGACTTCCCCGGCTTCGCCGTGCCCGCGGGCCGCACGGTCACCGTCACCGTCCGCCTCGCGTTCCACGAGGACACCGCGCCCAACGAGGTGGTCGCCAACGCGGCGATCGTGCAGCGCCGGGGGGACGACGGGGACTGGGTGGGCGAGTCCGGCGACTACCGTCTCGCCATCGCGCCGGAGGAGTCGGCCGGCACGGACACCGGTACGCACCCGAGCCCCGTTCCGAGTCCCGTTCCCGACCCCGTCCCGCCGACCGGCCAGGCGACCCGTCCACCCGCCCCCACCCGACCCGAACTCGCCCTCACCGGACCCGAGTCGACGACCGCTCTCGTCTCCGTCTCCGGTGCGGCGCTCCTCTCGGGCGCGGCGCTGGTCGTCGCCGCACGCCGCGGCCGGCGCCGGGTGTAGAACCCTCCGGTCACCCTCCGTACACCCACCCGTTCATTCCCATCTGCGAGCATCCCCCGGTGGACTACCCGAACGACCAGGCACCTGGCGCCCCCATCCGCTCCGGCATCCCCGAGCACGGCCGCATCCCCAAGTACTACGCGGTGAAGGCCAAAGTCGCCTCGCTGCTGGACGAGTTGGGCGAGGGCGGGCTCCTGCCCACCGAGCGGGAGCTCGCCCTGAGGTACGAGGTCTCGCGGGAGACCGTCCGTCAGGCCCTGCGCGAGCTGCTCCTCGAAGGGCGGCTGCGCCGCCAGGGGAGAGGGACGGTCGTCGCCGGGCCCAAGCTGGAGCAGCCGCTCTCGCTGGCGAGCTACACCGAGGGGGTGCGGCGCCAGGGGCGCCGGCCCGGTCGTTCCCTCATCACCCTCGACCGCTTTCCCTGCCCCGAGGCCCTGGCGCCCGAGATCGGCGCCCGGCGCGGCGAACCGGTCTGGCACATGGAGCGTGTGCTGCTCGCCGACGACGAGCGGGTCGGCCTGGAGAGCACCTACGTCTCCGAGGCCCGCGCCCCGCGCCTCGACGTGGAGTTCGACCCCGACTCCTCCTTCTACGCCTACCTCCGGGAGAAGCTCGGCATCACCTTCGGCGACGCCGACGAGCGCATCGAGACCGTTCTCGCCACGCCGCGCGAGGCCCTCCTCGTCGGCACCCCGCCCGCGCTCCCGATGCTGCTGATCCACCGGATCTCCCGGGACACCTCCGGCCGGCCCCTGGAGCGCGTGCGCACGCTCTATCGCGGCGACCGCTTCAGCTTCACCGCCCACCTGGGGCATCAGGGCTGATCCCACGGCGGGCGCAGCGTCAGCCACCCCTCTCAGATCACGAGAAGGTAACGGGTCTGGTCCAACCTTGTCGGGCCGTTCACCGTCCCGTCGCCCTTCGGATCCGTCCGGGCCACCCGCCGCCAGGACGGTGAACGGCATGAAGGTGATCGTCGTAGGAGCCGGCGTGGTGGGAACCATGCACGCCTGGCACGCAGTGGAACGCGGCCACGAGGTCGTGCACATCGAGCGCGAGGCCGAGGCGCGCGGGGCCTCCCTCCGTAACTTCGGCCAGATATGGGTGAGCGGCCGCGCGGGCGGGGAGGAGCTGGAGACCGCGCTGCGCGCCCGTGAACTCTGGGAGGGCATCGGCGCCCGGGTCCCCGGAATCGGCTTCCGGCCGATCGGCTCGCTCACTCCCGTGCGCAACGAGCTGGAACGGGCCGTCGCCGAGGCCGCCCTGGCCCGGCCCGACGCGGCGGCCCGCGGCTACAAGCTGCTGACCGCCGACGAGGCGCGCGCCGTCAACCCCGCCCTGCGCGGGACGTTCGAGGCGGCCCTCTGGTGCGAGCGGGACGCGGCCGTCGAGCCGCGCACCGCCCAACTCGCCCTTCGCGAGGCCCTCCTCGCCGGCGGGTCGTACACCTTCCTGCCCGATCGCGAGGTGCGGGACGTCGTCGGCGGGAACGCCGTCCGGGACGACCGGGGCGAGGTGCACACCGGCGACGTCGTCGTCCTCTGCACCGGCGCCGCGCTCGGCGGCCTCGTCCGCGAGATCGCCGGAGACATCCCGGTCCGCCGCGTGCGGCTGCAGATGATGCAGACCGACCCGCTCAGCGAGCCGCTGACCACCTCCGTCGCCGACGCCGACTCCTTCCGCTACTACCCGGCGTACGCGTCCGACGCCCTGGACGCCCTCAACGCGGGCCTGCCGCAGGACCCGACGGCCGCCGCCCACAAGATGCAGCTCCTGATGGTCCAGCGCCTCGACGGCGGACTGACCATCGGCGACACCCACGAGTACGAGCACCCCTTCGCCTTCGACACCCTCGAAGACCCCTACGAGCACCTGACCCGCGTCGTGGAGTCCTTCCTCGGCCGTCCGCTGCCGAGGATCCGACGGCGCTGGGCGGGCGTGTACGCGCAGTGCGCCGACACCACCCGGGTGGTGCACCGCCAGCAGGTCCGCGAGGGCGTGTGGCTGGTGACCGGACCCGGCGGGCGCGGCATGACCTGCTCGCCCGCCATCGCCGAGACGACCGCGAACGAACTGGGCTGGTGAGCACCGTGACAAAGAAGCACAGGCACGACCTCGTCGTACTGGACATGGCCGGCACCACGGTCGCCGACGGCGGCCTCGTCGAGCTGGCCTTCACGGCCGCCGCCGAGCGCCTCGGCGAGGACCCGGCCACGATGATCGACTACGTCCGCGCCACGATGGGCGAGTCCAAGATCTCCGTCTTCCGCCACCTCTTCGGCGGCGACGAGAACCGCGCCCGGCAGGCCAACCTCGCCTTCGAGACGGCGTACGGAGAGCTGGTCGCCGACGGCAGGATCGCCCCGGTGCCCGGCGCGGCCGAGGCGATCGCCGAACTGACGGAGCAGGGCCGGACGGTCGTCCTGACCACCGGGTTCGCCCGGGTCACCCAGGACGCGATCCTCGACGCGCTCGGCTGGCGCGATCTGGTCGGGCTGACCCTCTGTCCGGCGGACGCCGGCGGCCGGGGACGCCCGTACCCGGACATGGTGCTCGCCGCCCTCCTCCGTACGGGAGCCGTCGACGACGTCCGGCAGCTCGTGGTCGCGGGCGACACCTCCTACGACATGCTCAGCGGGGTCCGCTCGGGCGCCGGGATCGTGGCGGGTGTGCTGACGGGGGCGCACGACGAGGCCGCGCTCAGGGAGCACGGGGCGACGCACGTGCTGGCGTCCGTGGCGGATCTTCCGGGGGCGATGGAGCGGGCGGAGGCGGACCGGTGACGGCGCCGGCGACCGCGGCCGCCGGTACGACGGGGGAGGCACACGCGGCCGGCGGGACGGGCAAGGCCCACGCGGCCGGTGCCCGTAGCGGCATCCGCTTCGACTCCGTCTCCGTCGCGTACGGGAACCACACCGTTCTCGACGCGCTCGACCTGACCGTCGAACCCGGCGAGGTCATGGCCCTCCTGGGGCCCTCCGGCTCCGGCAAGACCACCGCGCTGCGCGCCGTCGCGGGGTTCGTGCGACCGCTCTCCGGGCGGGTGTTCATCGGCGACCGCGACGTCACCGGCCTTCCGCCGCACCGGCGGGGCATCGGGATGGTCGTCCAGCAGTACGCCCTCTTCCCGCACATGCGGGTCGAGGACAACGTGGCCTTCGGTCT
Source organism: Streptomyces sp. NPDC047971 (assembly GCF_040653355.1). Lineage (NCBI taxonomy): Bacteria > Bacillati > Actinomycetota > Actinomycetes > Kitasatosporales > Streptomycetaceae > Streptomyces > Streptomyces sp. NPDC047971. The sequence goes on from NZ_JBEZNW010000004.1 coordinate 149,299, forward strand.
GAAGGCGCGGAAGGAGCCGAAGGGCCGGATACCCGGGCGGGTCGCCGAGGCCCTGGAGATGACCGGGATGGCGGCCTACGCCAAGCGCTATCCGCGTGAGCTGTCCGGCGGACAGCAGCAGCGTGTCGCCATCGCGCGGGCGCTGGCCATCCGGCCGAACGTGCTGCTGCTCGACGAGCCGCTGTCCGCGCTCGACGCGCAGCTGCGCTCGGGGATGCTGGCGGAACTGGCGCGGCTGCACCGTGAGTTGCCGGACGTCTCGATCCTGTACGTCACCCACGACCAGGTGGAGGCGCTGACCCTCGCGGACCGGATCGCCGTGATGGACCGGGCCCGGCTCCAGGACTGCGGCACGCCGCAGGACCTCTACCGGCGTCCGCGTACGGAGTTCACCGCCTCCTTCGTCGGCAGCGCGAACCTGCTGCCGGTGACGGTGGGCGAGGGCGGGGTGGTGTTCGGCGGCACCGTACTGGAGGTCGCGGCCGACGGTGTCGCGCGGGGGGCGGGCGCCACGCTCTGTGTGCGGCCGCACCTCGTCGGCCTCGGCGACGGGCCCAACGCGCTGCGGGGGCGGATCGCGGAGGTGCAGTGGCGAGGGGCGACGCACCGGCTGTACGTGGAGGTCGGCGACGGCCACCGCGTCACGGCGGATGTGCGGGAGCTGCGGGAGACGCCGGCGCTCGGCGACGAGGTCACGCTGCACTTCGCGCCGGAGGACGGCGTGCTGCTCGGAGCCGGGGTGTCCGATGGGTGAGCCGTCGGCACCGGTCATGGCGGCGGAGCGGACCCGTGGCGGAGCACCTGGGACACAGCCCGCGACGGCGCCGTCCGTCGTCACCCTCCCCGGGACTTCTCCCGGGGGGACCCGCGCCGCCCTCGCGGAACGCGTGCCCACCGCGGTCCTGTGGGCCCTGCCCCCCGTCGCCGTTCTCGCGCTCGCCTTCCTCTACCCGCTCGCCCTCGTCGTCCAGGAGTCCCTCGCCCCCGGCGCGTACGCCGAGGTCCTCGGGTCGGCGGCGTTCCGGGACGCGCTGGTCACCACCGTGTGGCTGGCCGTCGGGGCGACCGTCGGCTGTCTCGTCCTCGGGTTCGTGCTCGCGCTCGTCATCGCGTTCGTGCCGTTTCCCGGGGCGAGGGCGGTGTCGAAGTTCATCGACGTCTTCCTCTCCTTCCCTTCCTTCCTCGTCACGCTCGCGCTCCTCTTCCTCTACGGCACGGTCGGCATGGCCAACGGTCTGTGGACGGACGTCACGGGAGCCGAGGCGGGGCCGTTCCGGTTCCTGACCACGCCGTGGGGCGTGCTCCTCGCCGAGATCACCTACTTCACGCCCTTCGTGATGCGCCCGCTCCTCGCGGCGTTCTCACAGATGGAGACCGCCCAGCTGGAGGTCGCCTCCTCCCTCGGGGCGGGGCCGGCGCGCATCGTCCGGCGGGTGATCCTGCCCGAGGCGCTGCCCGCGCTCGCCGCCGGGGGAAGCCTCGTCCTGGTCATGTGCCTGAACGAGTTCGGGATCGTCCTCTTCACCGGCGCCAAGGGCGTGACGACCCTCCCGATGCTCGTCTACGGCAAGGCGATCCTCGAGTCGGACTACGCCGCCGCCTGTGTCGTCGCCGTCGTCAACGTCGCGATCTCCGTGGGTCTCTACGGCCTCTACCGGGTGGTGAGCCGTCGTGTTGGTGCATAGCCGCAAGGGCAGGTGGACGGCGTGGGCGGTCTTCGCGGTCCTCTTCGTGCCGCTCTTCGCCCTCCCGCTCCTCGTGATCGTGGCCGCCTCGTTCTCCACCAACTGGTCCGGGGCCTTCCCCTCCGGGCCGACGGCGGAGCACTATGCGGCCGCCGTGCGCGGTGAGTCCCTGCAGGCGCTGACCACCAGCCTGGTCACCGCCGTCGCCGCCAGCCTGCTCGCGCTGACCGTCGGCACCTGGGCCGCGCTCGCCGCCTCCGCCCTCGGCAAGAGGGGCAGGAGGGTGCTCGACGCGCTCTTCATGCTGCCGGTCGCCGTGCCCTCGGTCGTCGTCGGCCTCGCCGTCCTGGTCGCCTTCTCGCAGCCGCCCGTGCTGCTGAACGGCACGCGCTGGATCGTGATCCTGGCGCACACCGTCCTCGTCACGGCCTTCGCCCATCAGTCGGTCTCGGCGGCCATCCTCCGCCTCGACCCGAGGTACGAGCAGGCGGCGGCCAGTCTGGGCGCCCGACCCTCGTACGTACTGCTCCGGGTCAAGCTCCCGCTCCTGCTGCCCTCGCTCAACGCGGCGGCCGGGCTCTGCTTCGCCCTGTCCATGGGCGAGTTGAGCGCCACGATGATGCTCTACCCGCCGGACTGGCTGCCCCTCCCGGTGCTGATCTTCACGGCCACCGACCGCGGCTCGCTCTTCACCGGCTCGGCGCTCGCGGTGGTCCTCATGGCCGCGACGCTGCTCGTCCTGCTCGCCGTCTCCCGTATCCGCACCAAGGCGTCCTACCGCTGATTCCCCCAGGAGAGAACGACGTTATGCGTACCTCGTCCATGTTCGTCAAGTCGATCGCCGCCGTCACCGGCAGCCTCGCCCTCGCCGCCTCCCTCACCGCCTGCGGGGGTTCCTCCGCCGCCTCCGACGAGAAGGTCGTCACCGTGTACAGCGCGGACGGTCTGAAGGGGGAGAAGGGCGACGGCTGGTACGACAAGGTCTTCGCCGACTTCGAGAAGCAGACCGGCATCAAGGTCAAGTACGTCGAGGGCGGTTCCGGCGAGATGGTGCAGCGTGCCGTCCGCGAGAAGAACAACACGCAGGCCGACGTCATCGTGACCCTGCCGCCCTTCATCCAGCAGGCCGACTCCAAGGGGCTGCTTCAGGCGTACACCCCGAAGGGCGCCGAGCAGGTCGACGGCGGGAACAAGGCCGCCGACGGCACGTGGACCTCCGTCGTCAACAACTACTTCGGCTTCATCCACAACAAGCAGCGGCTGAAGGAGGCTCCCACGACCTGGGAGCAGCTCCTCGACCCGAAGTACGAGAACAAGCTGCAGTACTCCACCCCCGGTGTCGCCGGTGACGGCACCGCCGTGGTCATCAAGGCGATGCACGACTTCGGCGGCCAGGAGCCGGCGATGGAGTACCTGAAGAAGCTCCAGGCCAACAACGTCGGCCCGTCCTCCTCCACCTCCAAACTGGCGCCGAAGGTCGACAAGGGCGAGATCCTCGTCGCCAACGGCGACGTGCAGATGAACTTCGCCCAGTCCAGGTCCATGCCGAACCTCGCCATCTGGTTCCCGGCCAAGGAGGGCTCCAGGCCCACCACCTTCGCCCTGCCGTACGCCGCCGGTCTGGTGAACAAGGCCCCGCACAGCGAGAACGGCAGGAAGCTGCTCGACTTCATGCTGGGCGAGCAGGCCCAGCGTCAGGTCAGCGCGATCGGCGGCGGCTTCCCCGCCCGCAAGGACGTCAAGGCCACGGACGCCAACGCCATCGCCCTCGCGAAGATCATGGAGGGTGTCGAGATCTTCGAGCCCGACTGGGCCGACATCGACAAGAACCTGACCGGCTACGTCGACGCCTGGAAGACGGCCACCGGAAGCTAACCGCGGGCTTCCGAGAGTTCACCGCACGGACCCTGGAATCCCTCCGCATGTAGCGGAAAGATAACGGGTACGGACCAACGCCCCCGAGGATTCGGGGGCGTCGGCGTGTCCTCACCCCCTTCCACGGAGGATCCAGATGCCGATCACCGGCATGTCCACGGCCCCGACCACCGGAGTTCCCCGCCGTACCGTGCTCGCCGCCGCGGGCACCGCGGCGGCCGTCGCCGCCACCGGCGTGGCCACCGCACCCGGCGCCCGGGCCGCCGCCCCCACGCTCCCCAACGGCACCAGCAAGGACAAGGTGCTCGTCGTCGGCATGGACGGCCTGCGGTACGACAGGATCGACGCGGCCAAGGCCCCGGCCCTCAAGTCCCTGATGGCGAACGGCACGTACGGCATGTCGCTGCTCTACGCCAACCCGATGGCCGCCACCTCCTCGGGCCCCGGCTGGTCGACGATCTCCACCGGGGTCTGGCCCGACAAGCACGGCGTGAAGGACAACACCTTCGCCGGAAAGAACTACGGCCGGTACCCCGGCTTCCTGGCCCGCCTGAACCAGGTCCGCCCCGACCTCTCGCTCTTCGCCGCCGTCGACTGGCCCGAGCTGGACACCCACGGCACGGTCACCCCCGGCGCCGACGCCAAGCTCGTCTACGACAACGACTACGCGGTCAACGACAAGGTCATCACCGACGCCACCGAGGACATCCTCCGGAACCAGAACCCGGACGTCCTCTTCGTCTACTTCGGCGAGACCGACGAGATGGGCCACTCCCACGGCGCCGCCAGCCAGAAGTACCTCGACGCGATCGCCGTCCAGGACGGCTACCTCGGCCGCCTGCTCGCCGCGATCAAGGCCCGCCCCTCCTACGCCACCGAGCGCTGGACGGTCATCGTCACCACCGACCACGGCCACACCGACGGCGGCGGCCACGGCGGCTCCGCCATCGAGGAGCGCCGCACCTTCGTGCTCGCGCAGGGCCCCGGCATCGCCGCCGGCGCCCGCCCCATCGACACCCGTCTCGTCGATGTCGCCGCCACCGTCTTCCACCAGCTCGGCATCGCACCCGACCCCTCCTGGGGGCTGGACGGAAAGCCGATCCAGCAGCGCTCCACCGACCCGTTCGACACGCTGCACGCCTCCCTCGGCGGCCGCGTCGACGAGACCGGCATCCCCGCCGGTGTCCTCGGCTTCACCCACACCGCGCCCAGCGGCTGGTCCGTCATCAACAACGCCATGGGCACCGGCGGCATGACCGAGTGGCGCGGATGGGCCTTCGCCACCGACGAGTTCTGGTCCCGTACCCAGCGCGACCAGTCCCGTGAGCTCAACATCCGCTCCCGTGGCGTCTTCGCCGTCGCCGACTCCGACGAGTGGGCCGACACGTCGCACTCCGGTACGTACGACTCGACCCTGGTCACCCCCGCGTACAGCGTCTCGGGCAAGACCCGGGCGACGCTCCGCTTCACCACCTTCTACCGCCAGGAGGGCAGCCAGAGCGCCCAGATCCTGGCGGTCTTCAACGGCGGCACCCCGACCGTCGTCAAGAGCTACACCTCCGACGTGATCTCCCAGCCGCAGTCGCTCACCGTGAACGTTCCCGCCGGGGCGTCCAGCGTGAGCTTCCGCTTCCGCTACACCGGCTCCAACAACTGGTACTGGGTGATCGACGGGGTCGAGATCACGACCTCTTGATTACTCTGGGGGCGTCGCCACAGCGCTGTCGCGGCGCCCCCAGCACACCGCACGATTTCTGTACGGCAGGAGTCCCCGCACATGGCAGAGCGCAAGCCGATCGAATCCTGGCTCACCGACATGGACGGAGTCCTCATCCACGAGGGCGTCCCGATCCCCGGCGCCGACGCGTTCATCAAGAAGCTGCGGGAGACCGGGAAGCCCTTCCTCGTCCTCACGAACAACTCGATCTACACCGCGCGCGACCTGCACGCGCGGCTCGCCCGCATGGGCCTGGACGTGCCCGTGGAGAACATCTGGACCTCGGCGCTCGCCACCGCCCGGTTCCTCGACGACCAGCGTCCCGGCGGCACCGCCTACGTCATCGGCGAGGCCGGTCTGACCACCGCGCTGCACGACATCGGCTACGTCCTCACCGACCACGACCCGGACTACGTGGTCCTCGGCGAGACCCGCACCTACTCCTTCGAGGCCATGACCAAGGCCGTCCGGCTCATCAACGCGGGCGCCCGGTTCATCTGCACCAACCCCGACGAGACCGGCCCCTCCCTCGAAGGCCCGCTCCCGGCCACCGGCTCGGTCGCCGCGCTGATCACCAAGGCCACCGGCAAGGACCCGTACTTCGCGGGCAAGCCCAACCCGCTGATGATGCGCACCGGCCTCAACGCGATCGGCGCCCACTCCGAGTCCAGCGCCATGATCGGCGACCGGATGGACACCGACATCCTGGCCGGCCTGGAGGCGGGGATGCAGACCTTCCTGGTCCTGACCGGTCTCACGACCCACAAGGAGGTCGACCGCTTCCCCTTCCGGCCCTCCAAGATCGTCGACTCGATCGCCGACCTCGTGGACCGCGTGTAGCGGCCGGCGGCCCCGGGGAGTGCCCCGGTCGGGCCCCTGCGGATGCGAAACGACCGGAACCGGGTGAACCTGCCAGTACCAGGAGGTCACGATGCGTTCAGGTCCCATTGCTCTCCGTGCCGCAGGGGCGGCCGCCATCCTGGTACTGGCACCCATGGCCGGTACCGCCTTCGCCGGGGACGGCGTCAAGGTCACCGTCACCCCGTCCACGGTGAAGCCCGGCGCCGATGTCGACATCCGCGTCCAGGGCTGCAAGGGCACCACGGGCGCCGCGAAGTCCCACGCCTTCATCGCCGACGCCGAACTCACCGGCCGCGACCACGTCCTCTTCGGCGACACCACGGTCAAGTCGGGCCTCCAGAAGGGCACGTACAAGGTCAGCGTCACCTGCGACGGCCGGGAACACCGCGACGTCGGCGTGGTCCACGTCGAGAAGCACCGGCCCGAGACGACCCATCCGGCCACCCTGGAGCCGACCCACCGGCCGACGTACCACCCGAGCCCCATCGCCCCGGTCAAGGCCGGTGGCGGAGGCGCCGCCATGGCGGTCCCGGCACCCGCCGCGCCCGGTGTCGCGCAGACCACGATCGAGAGCGGCCTCGGCACCCCGTACACCCTCGTCGGCCTCGGCATGGCCGCGATCGCCGCCGTCGCCGTCGCCTTCCGCAGCGCGCGCCGCCGCCGCGCGGGCACGACGCCGGGCGCGGACTGACCGTGTCCGAGGCGAGCCGCCCGGCCGGCGCCGGGCGGATGCTGACCGGCGTGGCCTGGGCCCTCCTGCTCCTCGGATTCTGGCTCTGGGGCCGTGAGATCACCGACGGTCCCGCCGCCGGATCGGCCCCGACCACCGGTGACATGGCCGCCGTCGGCCGCCCGTTCGGCGCCCCGCTGCCCCCGGCACACCAACCCCTGAGCCCCGCGGAACCGCGCAAGGTCGAGATCCCCTCCCTCGGCATCGCCGCGCCCGTCGTCGGGCGCGGCCTCGACGCCTCCGGCGCGGTGGACCCGCCGCCGTACGAGATGCCCCACTCGGTCGGCTGGTTCCGCACCGGCACCCGGCCGGGCGCCGAGGGCGCGGCGCTCTTCGTCGGCCACGTCGACACCGCGACCAGGCCCGCCGTCTTCTACGGCCTGAGCTCCGCACGCCCCGGTGAGATCGTCAGGGTGACCCGGACCGACGGCTCGGTCGCCGAGTTCACCATCGACGACGTCCAGGTCGTCCCCCGGGAGCGCTTCGACGCGCGGAAGGTGTACGGGCAGCGCCAGGCCCATCGGGCCGAGCTGCGCCTGATCACCTGTGGCGGCACCTTCGACCGCGCGGCCGGCGCGTACACCGCCAACGTCGTCGTCTCCGCGTACCTCACGGGCACGAGCGGGCCCCACGCGCGCGGGGTCTGACGTACGGAGAGGGCTGACGGACAGGGCCTGACGTGCGCAGACGGCCCGCCCGTGGAGTGGGCCCGACGCGCGAACGCGCGCGACGCGCGGGCGGGCCGGGAGACGGAGCCGCCGCTACCGGCCCGGCCGGCGGACCACGTCCCGCGCGCCCGACGGCCGGGCCGGTCCTCGACCGCGGGCGCGCGGGCTGCGGGAGGAGCCCGGCGCCGCCGCGGGAGGTTCGGGTGCCGCAACTGTAGAACGGGCTTCCGGTCCCGGCCCAGACCCCCTTTGTGCCACGATTGTCCTGACTGGTTCCGTACGGTCCCGTACACCCAAGGGGGAGTGGATGTACGCACATCGCACCGGACGTGCCCGCCTGGCCTGCGCCGCGCCGCTGGCCGCGGCCCTGCTGCTGTCGGCCTGCGCGTCGCCCGGCACAGGCCCGGGAGAGGGCGGGGACAAGGACGCCGCACCACCGCGGTCCGGCGGTCAGCAGCCCAAGGAGACGGACCCCTTCTGGGTCAATCCGCAGGGCAAGGCGGCCCGACAGCTCGCCGCGTACACGAAGGCGGGCCGCGCCGCGGACGCCGAACTCGTCGAGAAGATCGCCTCCCAGCCGGCCGGGGAGTGGGTCGGCACGGACCGGCCCGAGGACGAGACGAGGGCGCTGACCGAGGCCGCCCACCGGGCCGACCGGGAGGCACTGCTCGTCCTCTACAACATCCCGCACCGCGACTGCGGCCAGCACTCCGCGGGCGGCGCGGCCGACGCCGGCGCCTACCGCGACTGGGTCGAGCAGGTCGCCCGGGGCATCGGGGAGCGGCGCGCCACCGTCGTCCTGGAGCCGGACGCGGTGATGCACATGGTCGACGGCTGCACCGAGCAGCAGTACCACGAGGAGCGGTACGAGCTCCTGAAGGGTGCCGTCCAGCGGTTGAAGCGGCAGCCCGGCGTCACCCTCTACCTGGACGCGGGGAACTCCGGCTGGGGCAAGCCGGAGGAGATCTTCGAGCCGTTGCGGCGCGCGGGTGTCGCGGACGCCGACGGCTTCGCGGTCAACGTCTCCAACTTCCAGACCACCGAGGCCAGTACGGCCTACGGCAAGCAGCTGTCGGACCGGATCGGCGGCAAGCCCTTCGTCGTCGACACCAGCCGCAACGGCAACGGCCCCTACACCGAGGGCGATCCGCGGGAGAACTGGTGCAACCCGCCCGGCCGCGCGCTCGGCGAGCCCCCGACCGTCCGTACCGCGGATCCACGGGTCAAGGCGTACCTGTGGATCAAGCGGCCGGGGGAGTCGGACGGCGACTGCAAGGGCGGCCCGAAGGCGGGGGAGTGGTTCGAGCGGTACGCGCTCGACCTGGCCCGCGGCGGCGAGTAGGCGCGGTCGGGTCCGTCGGCGCCGGTCGTGACCGGTCGGCGCCGACGGACCCGGTCAGGGCACCCGCACCCAGCGGGCCTCGGAGGGGGTGCCGCGCGCGTCCGTCACGAAGAGCATGTACCAGCCGGACGGGACCAGCGCGCGGTTCTCCGGTACCCCGAGTTCGACCCCGTCGGCGGTCTTCCTCAGCGTCAGGGCGATCGTGCGCTGGTCGACGTCGGTGACGTGGGTGACGGCGCTCGGCCTGATCAGCTTCGCGGAGGTGATCGCCGCCGCCCGCTCCGTGCGGAACACCCCGGTGGTCCCGCGGGCGATCGCGCGCGGCCCTTCGCCGAGTTCGGGCCGGACGCCGTCGCGGTAGAGGTAGGGCGGGGTCCAGAGCTCGATGCGCTGCTCGAAGGCGCCGGGCCGGGTGTTCGCCGGGTCGGAGAAGAGCGAGTCCGAGCCGAAGATCATGACTCGGCCGTCGGGGAGCAGCAGGGAGCCCGAGTGGTAGTTGCGGCCCACTCTCGGGTCGGCGACGCGCGTGTACGTTCCGCTTCTCGGGTCGTAGGTCCGTGCCTGGAGGATGTCGGAGCCCCCGCGTCCCCGGTAGTCCTCCGAGCCGCCCGTGACGAACACGGTGTCGTCCGGGAGCAGGGAGGCGCTGGGGTAGCGGGTGCCCTTCTCCAGGGCGGGGCCGTCACGGAAGCGAGGGTCGGCGGCCTTCAGGTCGACGAGCCGGGTTCTGGCGCTGGCCTTGTCGGACTCGCCGACGCCACCGCCGCCGATCACCATGAACCGCTGGTCCTGGGCGGGCGGGAGCATGACGGTCGCGGAGGTCTCCATGCGGTCGGGGTCGCTCAGTCCGGGGACCTTGGTGAAGGTGTTCGTCCTCAGGTCCCAGATCCCGGGGTCGCGGCCGACGTCGGCGGGGCCGTAGCCGGCGTTCGAACCCGAGTAGAAGAGCTTGCCGTTCGACATCAGGAAGATCGCCGGGTAGGTCGGGAAGCGCCGTTCGATCCCGGTGTACGTCCACTTCCTCGTCCGCGGGTCGTAGATCTCGTCCTTGCCGGGCACGATCTGCCCGATCTCGTCGAGTCCGGAGAGGGCGAGGACGCGGCCGTCCCGGAGCGTGGTGAGGGTGGGGTACCAGCGGGCCTCGTTCATCGGGTCGACGGTGATGTACCGCTCGGCGACGGGATCGAACTCGTAGGCCTCCCTGATCCCCTGGAAGTCCTTCTTGTCCAGGGCGAGTTTCTGCGCGATGCCGTACACGTTGCGCGCGTCGGAGCCCTTCATGCCGGCCACCCGGTAGTTGTCCTCGGTGCCGGTCTCGTACGCCTTCCCGGACCGCTCGGCCTCGACGTAGATGCGCCCGAGGCCGGGGGTGTTGTGGAGGAAGCGCCCGGTGCTCCGGTCGAAGACCTTGGTGGCGCGTTCGACCAGGACGGGGTCCTTGGAGACGAAGGTCCTGCCGTTCGCCTTTCCGGTGAAGCGGGTGCCCGCGGGCAGGGTGATCGGCTTGTCCGGGTCCTCGTTGTGGACGATCATCAGGCCGCCGGCCTTGGTGACGTCGCCCTCCAGCTTCTCGTACCGCTTCGTGCCGCCCGCCACCAGGAGCTTCCCGTCCGGCAGTTGGGTGTGCCCGGCGCAGAACATGTCCTTCGGGGTCGGGATCTTCGTGAAGTTCCCGGTCTTCGGGTCCCACAGCACCGACTCGAACTTCTTCGCGTCGAAGTTCTTCTGGTTGTTTCCCGAGCCGGCGATCAGCAGCACCTTCCCGGTGTGCAGCAGGGCGGCGTGGATGGCGTTGACCCGGAACTCCGCCGGCACGTCGAGGAAGTCCCAGCGGCCGTTCGCCGCCTTGTACCCGGGCCGGTCGATGGCGTACTCGTGGTAGCGCTCGGAGCCGAACCGCCACAGGGCGGGTGCGTTCATCCCGGCGACCGCGACGATCACGGCGGCCCCGATCGCCACCCGCCGGAGCCGGTTGCGACGCGCGTCGGCGATCATTCCTTACGCCCTCCCAGCGCGCTCTCCACGGGCGGTTGCGATGCCTCGGCCCGGCGGGGCCGCTGCGCCGGTACGTGGACGGCCGCGACCGGAGCCTCGGCGCGCCGCCGCCGCTCCGCATGGATGCCGTACCGCCAGGCGAGGATCGGCGCCGCGGTGATCAGCAGCGCCAGCGAGGCCCAAGTGATCATCGCGGGATGGTCGTGCCCGAGGACGAACGCGGAGGCGAGCGAACCCCCGAAGACGACGATGAAGAAGAGATGGATCCGGAAGGTGCCGAAGAGGGTGTCCGGGCTCGACGAGTCGCCCTTGGGCGTCACCACGAACGAGCTCTTGCGTCGCAGCACGGCGTCCATCAGCGAGCGGGCGTAGATCGGCGCGGAGAGGGCCGACATCATCATGCCGGCCAGACCGCCGGAGCCCTCGGGCTCGTGCGGCGAGACGTTGTGCCGGCGGTTCCAGACGTAGAGCCCGATCTGGAGCGCGGAGGCGTTGCCGTACAGCATCATCCACATCGCCGGGTCGATCTGGACGCCCGAGGCGCCCATGCCCAGGAAGAGCGCGCAGCTCAGCGCGGCGAGGATCCAGTTGAGGGCCGACATCGGATAGAAGATGATCATCATGGTGTAGTTGAAGAGCTTGCCGGGCGGCAGCGTCCCGAAGCCCTTCCAGTACTGCTTGAGGATGGTCTCGTACGTCCCGCGGGACCAGCGCAGTTGCTGGGTGAAGAAGTCGGTCCAGGCGGTGGGGCCCTCGCCGACGGCGAGCACGTCGGGCGTGTACACCGAGCGCCACTTGCGGCCCGTGGCGGGGTTGCGGTGCCGGTGCATCTCGAATCCGGTCGCCATGTCCTCGGTGATCGAGTCGTACAGTCCGCCGATCTGCTGGAGCGCCCGGATCCGCACGGCGTTGGAGGTGCCGACGAACATCGGCGCGCCGTAACGGTTGCCGGCGCGCTGGATCAGGGCGTGGAAGAGGAACTGCTGGGACTCGGCGGCCTTGGTGACGAAGGTGTCGTAGTTGCCGTAGACCTGCGGCCCGATGACGAAGCCGACGTCCGGGTCGCGGAACCAACCGAGCATCCGTTCCAGGTAGTTGGGGAGCGGGACGTGGTCGGTGTCGACGGAGGCGAAGAAGTCGTAGTCGTCGCCGTGCGCCTGCAGCCACGCGTTGTAGTTGCCGTGCTTGGTCTTCGCGCGGTGCGGCCCCTCGGACTGGTTCCAGGCGGGGACGCCCTTCCGGGTGAAGTGGCGCACCCCGAGCCGCGCGCAGACCGCCTTGACCTCGGGGTCGTCGCCCTCGTCGAGCAGCCAGACGTGCAGGGGTCCGCGGTGGCGGATCTTCACGGCCGCCCGGAGGGTCTTCGTCACCATGGTGAGCGGTTCCTTGCCGGGGACGAAGGAGGTGAGGAAGGCGACCCGGGTGCCGGCCTCGGGGACCACGGGGACCGGGTCGCGGGCGACCAGGGTCGCGTGGGCGTTCGACAGGACGTTCATGGTGCGGAAGAGCTCGATCAGGCCGATCGACACCAGCATCACGATGTCGAGGGCGCGGAGCAGGTCGTCGTCGAGGTTCGGGTCCCGCTCGGTCCAGTGCTGAGGCTGCATCAGCCAGACGAACAGGCCGAGCGACACGAGCGGCGCGGCGCCGAGCAGAAGCGCGGCGCGCAGCCGGTGCGGTTCCTGGGAGATCAGCGAGCGGTAGCGCACCCGGTAGGGCCGGCTCGGATCGGGCTCGGTCAGTGGTCCGGCGAGCCGGCTGTAGTGCTCGTAGTCGTAGCGTGGCAGTGTCGTCACGGAACGGAGCCGGGTACCCCCGGCGGGCGTCCATGCAGACGTCATGAGCCCATCCCCCCGTGCGCGGCCGCGGGCGGGGCCCCCACCCCGCACTCGACGCGGCCACACGTCGTCCCCAACCCCCCAGGGACGAAGCCAGAGTCCACGACCCCGCTTCTTGATCGCAAGGGCGAAACAAGCTGTTTACCGCCCAAAGCCGGGCGCTCTGGTTCCGCTGTGACGAAAGGGACGACGCGGGCTCATGAGACGACCGAGGCCCCCTCACTGATGGTGAGGGGGCCTCGACTGCGCGTGCGCCGCCAGGGACTCGAACCCCGGACCCGCTGATTAAGAGTCAGCTGCTCTAACCAACTGAGCTAGCGGCGCCTGCTGACCTGCGTAACTCTACCCGACGTCCGGGGGTGGTTCCGACCATTACCGGTCCCTCCCGGCCTGTCGGATGGTCGTATCAGGCCGTCGATCCGTCAAAATGCGATATGTCCAGACAGTTGAGACACTGGCGCCCGTGCACCAGCGCCCAAAGATCTTGACGAGTGTGGAGGGGAATCGCATGAGCCTTCCGGTCTTCGAGGAGTTCGAGCCCGCGGCCGACTGCGGCTGCGCGGGCTGCACCGGGCAGCGGCGCGATCGCGCCCTTGGCCTGCCCGTACGCGCCGGGGGACACCCGGCGGCACACGGCGCGCGCCGCGCGCTGGTCCTGGTGACGGCGGCGGGCGTGGTCCTGGGGGGAGGGGGCGCGCTGGCGACCGAGGCGGGGGCGGCGGGCCCGGTGAGGGGCGCGGCCGGTGGACATCCGGCCGGTGCGGTGGACGGGGTGGGCGGACGGGCCGGCCTGCCGGTGGCCCTGGCGACGGTGCCCGGGCCCGACACGCCGCAGGGAGGCGCGGGCCCGCTGCACGGCGGAGCACACGGGCCCGGCTCCGTTCCGCAGCCCCCGAGCGGCGGCGACCCGACGACCGGTCAGGTCTCCGCCCAGCCCCTGCGGAAGACCACCCGCGCCGAGATCATCAACCGCGCCAAGCGGTGGGTGAGCGCGCAGGTCCCCTACTCCATGGAGACGTACTGGTCCGACGGCTACCGCCAGGACTGCTCGGGCTACATCTCGATGGCGTGGAACCTGCCCGGCAACGAGTGGACCGGCAGCCTGGACGGCTTCGCCGAGCGGATCGACCGGGCGGATCTCCAGCCCGGCGACATGCTCCTCTTCCACAACCCGGCCGATCCGGCCAAGGGCTCGCACGTCACGCTCTTCGGCGGGTGGACGGACCACACCCACACGTCGTACATCGCGTACGAGCAGACCAAGCCCCGCACGCGTCGGCAGGCCACGCCGCTCGCCTACTGGGTCGACGCGGACCGGTACGTGGCCTACCGCTACAAGGGAGTGGTCAGCGCCCAGCGCGGTGGCGCGTCCCCGACGACGGTGCCGCAGCCGGGCGCCGCCGCCGCGAAGACGACCCCGTACCCCGGCGCGGCGATGTTCGGGCCCGGCGCGAACAACGCCCACGTCACCCAGCTCGGGCGGCTGCTGATCGCGCGGGGAGCGAAGCCGTACTACACCCAGGGCCCCGGTCCGCGCTGGGGCGAGGCGGACCGTCGGGCGACCCAGGCGTTCCAGCGGGCGCAGGGCTGGAAGGGCGCGGAGGCGGACGGACTTCCGGGGCCCGCGACCTGGCGGCTCCTGGTGTCCGGGCAGGGCCGGAGCATCGGCGGTTCGAGTGGTTCCGGCGGCCCGAGCACAGATGCGCAGGGGTTCCCCGGGCGTGGCTACTTCCGTCCGGGCCAATCCAACGCATATGTGGAGAAGCTGGGCAAGCAGCTGGTGAAGCGGGGCTACGGCAAGCACTACCTGTCGGGTCCCGGTCCGCGCTGGGGCGAGGCGGACCGTCGCAATGTCGAGGCGTTCCAGCGGGCACAGGGATGGCGCGGCGGCGCGGCCGACGGCCACCCGGGCCCGGAGACCTGGCGGCGCCTGTTTCGATGACCCCGAGAACATGAGGTGGATCCCATGACCCGTTCGACCCCAGACCCCGACTCGGGCGCGGCGGCGAGCCGCGACGCGGCCCGGTCGGCGATCCGCCTGACGGACGAGACGCGCCCACCGAGACGGCACCTGCCGGAGACCTCCCGCAACGGCCCGGCGCCGGGGGCGGGCGGGGACGACGGTTCCCGCGCCGCGGCCCCGGAGGGGCAGGCGGACGGCGTCACGGGTGAGGACCGCGCGAACGAGGGACCGGTTCCGTCGCCCGCGTCCGGGGCGGCCGGCCCCGCGGGCCCGCTGAACGCGACCGCGGACCGCGCGTCGGGGTCCGGCGCGGACCGGACCGGCGCGGACGACCGCGCCCGAGCCGGCGCCGGCGTGGGCGTGTCGGGGACGGCGGGCGCCGGTCCGGACGCGCCGGCGGGCGCCTCGGCTCCGGCCGCCGGTCTCGGTCAGGGCAACCGGGCCGGTTCGGCCGGGGCCTCGACGACCGGTACGTCACCGGAGGCGGGCGGCGGCGCCGGAGCGTCCGGTGCGACGGGGTCCGGCGCGGACGGCCGGCCCGGCGCGTCGGCGGTCGCCGGTGGTGCGGCGGGGGTTGTTCCGGACGAGCGGTCCGGCCGGCCCGCCGCCTCGGCGGGTACCCCGGGCGCGACCTCCGGCGCGGACGACCGGATCGTTTCCGCCGCGACGTCGGCACCCGCCTCGGGGGCACCGGTCACGACGGGCGGCGAGGCCCGTCGGCCCGGTTCGCCCGGCGCGGCGAGCACGTCGGCTGGGGGCGCGGACGGGAGTTCGGGCGCGACGGCGGCCGATGCCGGCCACCGGCCCGGTTCGCCCGGCGCCGCCGCGGGCGGTGCGGCCGGGACGGACGCCCGGCCCGGTTCTCCCGTCGGCCCGGCGGGTCCGGCTCCCGGCTCGGATGTGCACGGTGGGCCGGGGGCGGAACCCGGTGTCCCCGCCGACTGGCCCGGCTCGCCGTGGGGTTCGGTGACCCTGTCGGGCGGCCCGCAGGCGCCCGGCGTGTCCACGGCACCCGACGGAGCGCCCGGGACCGGCCGGCCCGGTTCCCCCGTCTTGTCGGCGGCCCGGTCGGGCGCGCCGGGCGCGGCGGTCGGCGCGGCTGCGCGGAACGGCGCACCCGTGCCCGCTACCGGCCCGGACCACCGGCCCGGTGCTCCCGCCGCCGGTTCGGTCCCCTCGTCGGAGACCGTCACCACGCCGAGCGGCCCGGGCTCGCGGACCGGCGTGTCGGCCGCCGCCGGGAGCGGTCCGGCGCCCGGATCGACCGTCGCCCAGGCGAGTTCGGGGAAGCCGACCGGCGGGGCGCGCACGGCGGAGGCGCCGAGCGCGCGGTCCGACGGGTCCTCTGCCCCCGAGAGCGCGCGGTCCGGTTCCGTGACCCCGCCCACCGCGTCGGTCATGCCCGGTGGCGCGGCCGGTCGGCCCGACGGGCCGGGAGCCGGCAAGGGTGAGCGGCCCCGCACCGACGACCGGCCCGGTTCGCCCGCCGACCCGGCGGGCAAGCCCGTCGCGGTCGGGGCCGTGGGCGAGTTGCGGCGGATCATCGGGGTGGCCGACGTCGGTGTGATCGCGGTGCCGGTCGCCGCGGAGGCGCTCGCCGCGCCCGCCGCGCCCGCCCCGCCCACCGCGGTCGCGGCCATCGCGCCGCGGATCGGGGGCCGGCGGAAGACCGTGATCGGGGCCGAGACCACCGGGTCGATCCCCGTCCACCTGCTCTTCCGGGACGAGCCCGAGCCGGACGACGACGGCGGGCCCGCCACCATCGCCATGGCACCCCCCGTCGCGGCCAGGGCCGTCATCCCCGCACCCGCCCGCCCCGAGCCCTCCCGCCCCGCCCCCACCGCCGACCCCAAACTCGTCGAGCGCGAAGGCGCCGTCCTGCCCGGCTGGATCGGGGTGGTCGGCGGTCTTCTCGCGCTCGCCGGGTGCGCGTCCGTCCTGTGGTGGGCCGGGGCGGTGCCCGCGGAACTGGCCAGGATGCTCCGGGTGACCCCGCGTCCGTACCACGGCATCCACCTCGGGCAGTGGGCCCTGCTCGCCCTCGGTGTGCTGGCCGTCCTGTTCACCCTCGGGGGTCTCGGCCGCGGCCGTGTCGGCTACGCCTGGGTCCTCACCCTCTTCGGCGACTACCGCGGCAGCGTCCGCCGCACGGGGCTCGTCTGGGTCAGCCCCCTCCTCCTGCGCCGCCGCGTCGACGTCCGGCTCCGCCACTGGCGCAGCGAGCCGCTCACGGCGGTGGACGCCAAGGGCACGGCCCTGCGCGTCGTCGTCCTCGTCGTCTGGCGCGTCCGCGACACCGTCCGTGCCGCCCTCGGGGTCGACGGTCACGAGGAGTACCTGCGCGAGCAGGTGGAGGCGGCGATGGCCCGGGTGCTGTCCCAGCTCCCGGCGGACGCCTTCCACGAGGACGCCCCGACCCTCCGCGACGCCGAGGCCGTCGGCGAGGCCCTGACCCGGATGCTCTCCGCGGAGTGCGCCCCGGTGGGCATCGACGTGTTCTCGGCGCAGCCGACCCGTATCGAGTACGCCCCCGAGGTCGCGGCCGCGATGCAGCGCCGGCGGATCGCCGCGATCGACGCCAAGCACCGGGACAGCGTGCTGACCTCCGTCGTGGACGCGGTGGACGACGTGGTCCACCGGCTGACCACGCGTGGTCTGGTCGAACTGGACGACTACGAGCGCAAGGCGCTGGTCAAGGACCTGACGGTGGCCTTCTACACCGGCCGTACCGGTCCTGTGGAAGGCGCGTGATTGGTATGGACATGTTCAACTTCCGTCAATACCTTGGTACTTGGTCTAGACCGGAATAGCTCCTACCGCACCACACCGCACGCGTGCACCACGGGTCACCGAACTCCCCCACGTTCACCTGGAGTGACACATGCGCAAAAAGATAGGCGTGGCGGCGGTGGCGCTCGGCGTCGCCGGCGCCTCGCTCTTCGCCACGAGCAGTGCCAGTAGCCACGGCTACACCGACTCCCCGATCAGCCGCCAGAAGCTCTGCGCCAACGGCACCGTGACGAACTGCGGAAACATCCAGTGGGAACCGCAGTCCGTCGAGGGCCTCAAGGGCTTCCCCGCCGCCGGACCCGCCGACGGGAAGATCTGTTCCGCCGGTCTCTCGCAGTTCGCCCAGCTCGACGACCCCCGCGGTGGCGCCTGGCCCACCACGAGGGTCACGGCGGGGCAGAGCTTCAACTTCCGCTGGCAGTTCACCGCCCGCCACAGCACCACCGACTTCAAGTACTACATCACCAAGAACGGCTGGAACGGCACGCAGAAGCTCACGCGGGCCGCGCTCGACCCCCAGCCGTTCCTCACCGTCCCGTACAACAACCAGCAGCCGCCGGCCACGCTCTCGCACTCCGGGACCATCCCGGCGGGCAAGACCGGCAGGCACCTGATCCTGGCGGTGTGGACGATCGCGGACACCGCGAACGCCTTCTACGCCTGCTCGGATGTTCAGTTCTGACGGATAGTCAGTTATCGTCCGGCGCATGACCGTGGCGGAGCTCGTGCAGCGTCAGTGGGGCGATCACAGGGTCGGACTGAGGAGCCACGAGACGGTCCTCACCCACCACCAGGTCGCCGCCGGTGCCGCCGCGCGTGCCGCGCTGCTCGTCGATCTGCTGCCCCGGGGTGCCGAGCCGCACCTCGGGGTACTCCTCGACAACACACCGGAATTCCCGCTCTGGCTGAGCGCGGCGGCCCTCGCGGGGGCCGCCGTCGCCGGCATCAACCCCACCCGCCGGGGCGCCGAACTCGCCCGCGACATCGTCCACACCGACTGCCGTGTCCTGGTCACCCAGCGCGCGTACCTTCCCCTGCTCGACGGGCTCCCCCTGCCGGGCGTACGGGTGCTGGTGACCGACACCGACGCGTACCACGCGCTCCTCGCCCCCTTCGAGGACGCCGAGCCGGGCGAGGCCGTGGCCCGCCCGGTGCGCCCCGACAGCCGGCTGCTCCTGTACTTCACCTCGGGCTCGACCGGCGCCCCCAAGGCGGCGATCTGCAGCCAGGGGCGCCTCGCGGCCGCGGGCGCCTCGCTCGTCTCCCACTTCCGGCTGCGGCCCGAGGACGTGCACTACATCTGCATGCCGATGTTCCACGGCAACGCGGTCATCGCGGACTGGGCCCCGGCGCTCGCCGCCGGAGCGACCGTGGCGCTGCGCGCCCGGTTCTCGGCCTCCCGCTTCCTGGCGGACGTCCAGGAGTTCGAGGCGACGTACTTCACCTACGTGGGGCGCGCGGTGCAGTACCTGCTCGCCACACCGCCGCGCCCCGACGACCGCGAGCACCGACTGCGCCTCGGCTTCGGCACGGAGGCGGGGGCGGTGGACGCGGCCCGATTCCAGGAACGGTTCGGGGCCCGGCTCGTCGAGGGGTACGGCTCCTCCGAGGGAGGCGCGGCGATCCAGCGGACCCCGGACACCCCGACCGGGGCCATCGGCCGGGCCGCGCCCGGGGACGACCTCGCGGTGGTGGACCCGGCGACCGGGAAGGAGTGCGAGACCGCCGATCTCTCACCCGAAGGCCGGCTCCTCAACGCCTCCGCCGCCATCGGCGAACTGGTCAACCGCGGCCGAAACCCCTTCGAGGGCTACTGGCGCAACCCCGAGGCGGAGTCGGCCCGGCTGCGCGGAGGCTGGTACTGGACCGGCGACCTCTTCTACCAGGACACCGACGGCTTCCTCTACTTCGCGGGACGGACGGACGACAGGCTGCGCGTCGACAGCGAGAACCTCGCCGCGGCCGTGATCGAGCAGATCCTCTCCCGCTGGGACCGGGCCGCCGGCGTCGCCGTCTACGCGATACCCGACCCGGTCGCGGGGGACCAGGTGATGACCGCGATCTCCCTGCGCGAGGGCGCGACCTTCGACCCGGCCGCCTTCCAGGACTTCCTCGCCGCCCAGCCGGACCTGGGCACCAAGATGCCGCCGCGGTTCGTACGCCTCGTCCCCGCACTGCCCCTGACGGCCACGAACAAGATCCACCGCGTGGCCCTGCGCCGGGAGGCGTTCCTCTGCGCGGACCCGGTCTGGTGGCGCCCCGAGGCCGGGAGCCCGTACGAGCCCCTGACCCCGGAGGCGCTCACCGGGCTCCGCGGCGCGTACGCCGCACACGGCCGGTCACCCCTGGGGCCCGGCGCCCGGGGGTAGGGCCAGGCATACCCCCGTACACCCACCAGACCGATGGTCCCGCCCGCGGACCCGGCCCTACGGTGGGGGCCATGGAGCCCCGAAACCCCTGGCAGGCCCTCACCCGGCCCCGATTCCCGCGCGGCGAGTGGCCCTGGCGGTCCGCCGGCTACCTCGCCACCGGCGCGGTCACCGGAGCGGCCGCCCTCCTGGTCCTGCTCCTCCTCGTCGTCTTCTCCTTCGTCCTCGTCGGGCTCCCGCTCCTGCTCCTCGCCGGGGTGGCCCTCGGCGGCGTCGAGCGCCGACGGCTCCGGCTCGTCGACCTCGACCCGGCCACCGATCCGCACCGCGTCCCCGACACCCCCGGCCTCGCCGCCTGGCTCCGCGTCCGGGTCAGGGAACAGGCCACCTGGCGGGAGCTCGCGTACGCCGTTCTGCACGCCACCGTCCTGTGGCCGCTGGACCTGATCGTCCTCGCCGTCGCCCTCGGCCTGCCCGCCGCACTGATCACCACCCCTCTCCAGCTCGCCGCCGACGGGGAGGAGGCCAAGGTCGTCAAGGCGTACCTGGTCACCTCCTATCCGCAGGCGTTCGCCGCCGCCCTCCTCGGAGCGGTCCTCCTCGTCGCCCTCCTCTACCCGCTCGCGGCCCTCGCCGGCGCCCGCGCCGCCCTGAGCCGCGCCCTGCTCGCCCCCCGCGAGGCCGAACTGAGGGACAGGATCGGCGAGGTCACCGCCTCGCGGGCCCGGCTCGTCGACGCCTTCGAGGCCGAGCGGCGCCGGATCGAGCGCGATCTCCACGACGGCGCGCAGCAACGCCTGGTCGCCCTCACCATGACCCTGGGCCTCGCCCGCCTCGACGCCCCGCCGGGACCCCTCGCCGACCAGCTCACCGAGGCCCACGCGGAGGCCGGCCGGGTCCTGACCGAGCTGCGCGAACTGATCCACGGCATCCACCCGCAGGTGCTCGCCGACTACGGCCTGGGCGCGGCCCTCGCCGACGCCGCCGACCGCTCCGCCGTCCCCGTCGGCACCGACATCGACCTGCCCCGGCTGCCCACCGCCGTCGAGAGCGCCGGCTACTTCGCCGTCTGCGAGGCCCTCGCCAACGTCGGCAAGCACAGCGGCGCCACCGAGGTCCGGATCACCGCCCGCCACGCGTCCCGGCGACTGCGCATCGACATCGAGGACGACGGCAGGGGAGGAGCGGACCCGGAGCGGGGAAGCGGCCTCACCGGACTCGCCGACCGCCTCGCCGTCCTCGATGGCACACTGACGATCATCAGCCCGGTCGGCGGCCCGACCCTCCTGCGAGTGGAGATCCCTTGTCCCGCACCGCCCGATCGCTCCGTGTCGTCCTCGCCGAGGACAGCGTCCTCCTCCGCGAAGGGCTGATCGGGCTGCTGGCCCGCTTCGGCCACGAGGTCGTCGCTGCGGTCGGTGACGCCGACGGGCTGCACGCGGCCGTCACCGAGCACGATCCGGACATCGTCGTCACCGACGTCCGGATGCCGCCCGGCTTCCAGGACGAGGGGCTGCGCGCCGCGGTCGCCCTACGGGCCGACCGCCCGGGTCTGCCCGTCCTCGTCCTCAGCCAGTACGTGCAGCGGACCTACGCCGCGGACCTCCTGGACGCGGGCGACGGCACCGGGGTCGGCTACCTCCTCAAGGACAGGGTCGGCCAGGTCGAGGAGTTCCTGGACGCCCTCACCCGGGTCGCGGAGGGCGGAACGGTCGTGGACCCCGAGGTCGTACGGCAGCTGCTGCGCCGCCACCGCGATCCGCTGGAGGCGCTGACCCCGCGCGAGCGCGAGGTCCTGGCCCTGGTCGCCGAAGGGCACTCGAACGGAGAGATCGCCCGCCGGCTCGTCGTCACCGAGGCGGCCGTCGGCAAGCACATCGGCAACATCCTGGGGAAGCTGGACCTGCCGCCCGCCGAGGACACCCACCGCCGGGTCCTCGCCGTCCTCACTTACCTGCGGGCCTGACCGGCCCGGGCACACGAAGAAGCCCCCCGCTCGCGCGAGGGGCTTCTTCCGTCTGTGCGCCGCCAGGGACTCGAACCCCGGACCCGCTGATTAAGAGTCAGCTGCTCTAACCAACTGAGCTAGCGGCGCCTGCTGACAGAGAAAATACTACCTGGTCCTCGGGGGTGGTTCCGACCACCACCGCCGAGGACCGGTCGCGTGTCTCAGATCGCCAGCGAGAGCACCACGGGAGCGGCCCGTCGGTTCAGTGTGTCCGCCGCCGACCGCAGCCGGTGGGCATGCTCGATCGGCAGGGAGAGCGCCAGGCAGCCCACGGCCGCACCGGCCGTCAGCGGGACCGCCGCGCAGACCGTGCCGACGGCGTACTCCTGGAGGTCGAGCACCGGGACGGTCGGCGGCTGGCTGTC
Source organism: Streptomyces sp. NPDC047971 (assembly GCF_040653355.1). Lineage (NCBI taxonomy): Bacteria > Bacillati > Actinomycetota > Actinomycetes > Kitasatosporales > Streptomycetaceae > Streptomyces > Streptomyces sp. NPDC047971. The sequence continues at coordinate 171,505 of NZ_JBEZNW010000004.1, forward strand.
CAGCTTGGAGAAGAGCACCTTCTCGTTGGTGATCGTGCGGGACGTGAGCCGGGCGATCTTGTGACGCGAGAGGTGGTCCCGACGGCCGTTCTGGTCCAGCTGCGTCAGCAGGCACTTGCCGACCGCGCTCGCATGGGCGGCCGAGCGGAAGTCCACCCACTCGTTGACCGCGGGCGTGCGCGGGCCGGCGGCGAACTGGGTGATCTTCACCTCGCCGTCGATGTACCGGCTGATGTAGACCGCGGCGCCCACGGAGTCGCGCAGCTCGGTCAGCGTCTCCTGGAGCTTGCCCTCCAGTGCCTCGCGCCGGGTGAGGCCGGAGCCCAGGAGGACCAGCGAATCGCCGATCACATAGGCGCCGTCGGCGACCTGCTCGACGTACCCCTCGCGCCGGAGCATCAGCAGCAGGGAGGACAGATGGGCGACGGGCAGACCGGTCTCACGAGCGATCTGGACGTCCGTCACCCCGCCACCGTGCCGCGAGACCGTCTCGAGGACGCGCAGGGCGTATTGCACCGAGTGGAACGGCGCGGTGGGCTCGGGCTTCAGCGCCACGGTTTCCCCCTACCAGGTTGTGACCGCAAGCTTCCGTACCACGATAGCCGCCAAGGCCCCTTTTCGGGGCGGCTGTTGGCGAGAATAGTGCGGCGCCCCAGCGGCATACGCTGGGGCGCACCACCCTGGCATATGCCAGAGTCAAAGCACTACCGCAGAGTCTGAGGTCAGAGGACCGCGCCGAGAAACTCGCGAGTACGGGGATGCTCGGGATCCGAGAAGATTTTTTCTGGCGAACCGGACTCGATCACCCTTCCCGCGTCGAACATCAGGACCTCGTCCGAGATGTCACGGGCGAAGTTCATCTCGTGCGTCACACAGATCATGGTGATGTCCGTCGACGCGGCGATCTCCCGGAGCAGGTCCAGCACTCCCGCCACGAGCTCCGGGTCCAGCGCCGAGGTCACCTCGTCGAGGAGCAGAACACTCGGCTCCATCGCCAACGCCCGCGCGATGGCGACCCGCTGCTGCTGGCCGCCGGACAGCTGCGCGGGCTTGGCCTCGCACTTGTCGCCCAGGCCGACCATGTCGAGCAGTTCCCGCCCGCGTGCCTCCGCCTCCTCGCGGCTCTTCCCGAGGACCCGGACGGGAGCCTCGGTGATGTTGCGCAGAACGTCCATGTGCGGGAAGAGGTTGAAGTGCTGGAAGACCATTCCGATCTTCTTCCGCGCCTCCCGCCGGTGCTTCTCGTCCGCCGGGTACAGCGTTCCTCCGTTGACCCGAATGGTGCCCTTGTCGGGTTTCTCCAGGGTCATCAGGAGCCGCAGGATCGTCGTCTTTCCGGAACCGGAGGGTCCGATCAGCGTGACGTGCTTGCCGGGGCGGACGGAGAAATTGAGATCGTCGAGGACCGTCTGATCGCCGAAGCGCTTGGTGACGTTCTCGAAACGAATGAGGGCATTCTCGGAATCAGTGGACAAGACGGCGCTCCAGAGTGCGGATGAGAAGAGAGGCGGGATACGCGACCAGGACGAAGGCCACACCGATCACCGTGAGCGGCTCGGTGTACTGGAAGGTGGCGGCCGATTCCAGCCGGGACTGCTGGAGGAGCTCCAGCACGCTGATTCCGGCCAGCAGCGGGGTGTCCTTGAGCATCGCGATGACGTAGTTGCCGAGCGCGGGCGCGATCCGGCGCAGAGCCTGCGGGAGGATCACCGTCAGCCAGGTCCGGTGGCGAGGCAGGCTGAGCGCCTTCGCCGCCTCCCACTGCCCGGCGGGCACGGCGTCGATGCCGGCCCGGTAGACCTGGGCGGTGTACGTCGAGTAGTGCAGCCCGATCGCGAGCGTGCCGGTGGTCAGCGCGGAGAACTGCACGCCCCACTCCGGCAGCACGAAGAAGAGGAAGAAGAGCTGGACGAGCAGCGGGGTGGTGCGGATGAACTCGGTGACGGCGTGCACCGGCCAGCGCACGAGCCGGCTGTGGGCCCGGAAGCCGATCGCCCACACCAGTCCCAGGGAGAACGAGATCAGCGAGCCGAGCGCCAGTACCTGGAGCGTGACGAGCAGCCCGTCCCAGAAGCGCGGCATGAAGTCCGCCACCGCGGACCAGTCCCAGTTCACTTGGTCATCACTCCCAGGTTCGCCTTGCCCCGTCGCTCCAGCGCCTTCATCGAGCGGGTGATCACCAGCGCGATCACGAAGTACACGACCAGCGTCACGGTGTAGATCCCGCCGCTCTCCTGCGTCGCGAGCCGCACGAGGTACGCCGCGAAGGAGACGTCGCCGACGCCGAGCAGGGAGACGAGGGCGGTGCCCTTGAGCAGCTCGACCAGCAGGTTGCAGAAGGACGGCATCATCTCGGGCACGGCCTGCGGGAGCAGGACGAGCCGCAGCCGCTGCCAGGGCGTGAAGCTGAGCGCGACCCCCGCCTCGCGCTGCGCCTTCGGTACGGCGTTCAGGGCGCCGCGGACGATCTCGGCGCCGTAGGCGCCGTAGGAGAGGCCGAGCGCGAGGATCGCCGCCCACATCGGGACGAGCTGCCAGCCGACCAGCGGCGGCAGCACGAAGAAGAGCCAGAACATCAGGATCAGCGCGGAGGTGCCGCGGAAGACCTCGGTGTAGAACCCGGCCAGGAAGCGGACGAAGCGGGAGCGGTGGGTGCGGGCGGTGCCGACGGTGAACGCGACGGCGGCGGCGAGCGCGGCGGAGGCGATCAGGAGCTGGAGGGTGATCCAGATGCCGGGCAGGACCCAGTTCTGCCAGAGTCCGGCGGTCATCGGCACAGCTCCTCGGCGGTCATGGTGGTCATCTCGGCCTCGGTGAAGCCGAAGCGCCGCAGGATCCGGAAGAGCTCACCGCTCTTCTTCATCCGGTGCAGCTCGCTGTTGAAGGCGTCCCGCAGCGCGGTGTCGGTGGGGCGGAACGCGAAGCCGCCGCCGTCGATCTTCTTCTTGCCGTCGACGACCGCGGCGAAGGGCTCGGTGGCCTCGGCCTTCGAGGACTTGCGGACGACCGAGCGGGCGGTCAGCGCCGTGCCGGCGAAGACGTCGACGCGGCCGGACTCGACCGCGTTCAGGCCGGCGACCTGGTCCTGGAGGATCACGATGTCCTTCTCGGCGTACCCGGCCGCGACGGCGTACGCGATCTGGGCGTAGCCGCTGCCGGTGGCGAAGCGCGCCCCGGCGCGCACCGCGTCCTCGTACGAGCGGATGTTCTTCGGGTTGCCCTTCGGGACGATGAAGGAGTCGAGCATCTGGTACTCGGGGTCGGCGAAGAGCACCTGGGCGCAGCGCTCCTTGTTGATGTACATCCCCGCCGAGACGACGTCGAACTGCTGGGAGTTGAGCCCGGGTATGAGCGAGGCGAAGTCGGTGGCCACCGGCTGGACGCGGGTGATGCCGAGCCTGCCGAAGATCACCCGGGCCAGCTCGGGAGCCTCGCCGGTGAAGGCGCCCTGCTCGTCGACGTAGCCGTACGGGACCTCGCCCGCGATGCCGAGGCGGACGGTGTCCTGGGATCTGAGTCGGCCGAGGGTGTCGCCGGAGGCGACGCGGGCACAGCCGACCGCGCCGGTCGCCGCCGCGGCCGCCGTTCCCCACAGCATCGTCCGCCGCCGTATCAGTTGGGTTGTTCGAGGCATGGGCGCGCGGCTACCCGAAGCCGAACAGCTCATTCCTGTCGGCCGGTGGAATAACCGGAGACACCCTCCTGTTCTCTCTGCCGGTACGTACTACTGGCAGAAGGGGCGTCAAGGGTGAGCGACGCGATTCGGGGCACGGCACACGGGGACTCGCCCGTACCGCTGTCCGTACTGGACCTGGTGACCGTCGGCAGCGGCCGGACCGCGAGCCAGGCGCTGGCCACCAGCGTCGAGATCAGCAAGCTCGCCGAGCGGCGGGGCTACCACCGCCACTGGGTCGCCGAACACCACTCCATGCCCGGCGTCGCCTCCTCCTCGCCGGCCGTGATCCTGGCCCATCTGGCCGCGCACACCCGCCGTATCCGGCTCGGCTCCGGGGGCGTCATGCTCCCCAACCACGCGCCGTTGGTGATCGCCGAGCAGTTCGGCACGCTGGAGGCGTTCGCCCCGGGCCGCGTCGACCTCGGGCTCGGCCGTGCGCCCGGCACCGACGGCGCCACGGCCGCCGCCCTGCGCCGGACCCGGACCCTGAACGAGGGCGCGGACGACTTTCCGCAGCAGCTGGCCGAGCTGACCCGCTTCCTGGACGACGACTTCCCCGACGGCCACCCGTACTCCCGGATCCACGCCGTGCCCGGCCCGGTGCAGGGCCCCTCCGGGCGGCCACCGGTCTGGCTGCTCGGATCCTCCGGCTTCAGCGCCCGCCTCGCCGGGATGCTCGGCCTGCCGTTCGCCTTCGCCCACCACTTCTCGGCCCGGAACACGATCCCCGCGCTCGACCTCTACCGGGAGTCCTTCCGGCCCTCGGAGGTCCTCGACGCGCCGTACGCGCTCATCGGTGTCGCGGCCCTCGCCCACGAGGACCCGAACGAGGCCCGCCGCCAGGTCATGACCGGCGCGCTGTCGATGCTGCGGCTCCGCACCGGCCGGCCGGGTCTGATCCCGACCCCGGAGGAGGCGGAGGCGTACCCCTTCAGCCCGACGGAGCGGGACTTCGTGGACGACTGGCTGGCGAACATCGTCTTCGGCACGCCGGACGAGGTGCGGACCGGCCTGGACGATCTGCGCAAGCGGACCGGCGCCGACGAGCTGATGATCACGGCCAACGCGCACGGGGGCGATGTCCGGCTGCGGAGCTACGAGTTGATCGCGGACGCGTACGGAATGCCGGACGGAGACCTGTAGGCGGGTTCCGCGACGGGATCTCCCGGGGCGGCCGTCACGGCGCACTCCGGGAGAGGGGCCCCTCCGGGCTGTACTCCGTGAACGCGGGGACGCCGTCGTCCGGCGGCGACTCGCCGCCGGTGATCCACAGCCGGGCCGGGGCGTCAGCCGGTCGCCAGACCGCCGTGTATCCGCCGGGCCCGGTCACGCGCACATCGGACTCCACCGCCCAGGCGTCCTCGCCTCCCTTCCACAGCTGGAGGGAGGCCGGCCGGCCGAAGCCGGCGGGTGTGGTGATCGCGTACGAGTCGCGGGCGCCGGCCTCGAAGTCGTTGTGCCCGCTGGTGTCGAGGACCGTCCAGGCCGAGGTGCGCCCGGCCTCGTCGGTGAGCCGCCCCTGGACGTCGCTGTCGGTGCCGGCCCCTTCGGAGTCGGCCGTCGCGACGGTCACCTGGTAGGCGGCCGGCCCGGCCTCGGGCGAGGAATCGGGCACGGATCCGGGCGTGGACGCCGACGGGTCCGGGACCGGCGAGACGGGGCCGGAGGGCGGAGTCCCGGCGGCGGTCTCCTCGGGGTCCGCCGAACCCGGGACCAGGGCGCCGACCACGAGACCACCCGCCGCGCAGGCCACGAGCGCGGCTGCGGCCCATACCCCTCTCGGCACCCGGCCGGAGCGCGGGCGCCGCTGCGCCCTCCCGGGTTCCGCGACGGGAGCGAACACGTGGACGTCGATCCGTGGCAGCGGACGGGTCGACGCCACCTCCGGGGGCGCGTCGCCTCTTCCCCGCGCACCCGCCGGCGACGGCGGCAGGACCTCCGTCGCGTCCGGGTCCCACTCGGGGTGCTGTCCGCCACCTGCCGGGCCGTTCCCACGCACTTCCGCAACTCCCCGTCGTTCCGCCTGCAGACCGCGGGGCACCCTAGACCACCGCCGACCGGACATGATCTTGGTGACCATCACGCGGACACGTCGCACCGGGTAAAAGCTGGGTTTCGGGGGCGGGTTGGTTCACTCGCGAACCAACCGGAGCGTCTTCCCTAACGGAACCTTAAACCGCTCGTCACTCGTGGTGGCGGTCGGCTCCGTTCTGTGCTGGGCCCCCTCGAAAGGGGCCTGACAAGGGCTTTCGTCCGCCAATTGGTCTAGTCCTCAATCTGGTTCAGACCATTGACGCACTGTTCACGCGGCCGCTATCACTTCTCCAACTGCTGTACCGCGTACCCCTCGTACCCCCTCGGAGGCCGCACGTGCACCCCCGTAAGCCCTTGATAGCCGCGCTCGTGAGCACGGCCCTCGCCGCAGGCGCGCTGGCCGCCACCGTCGGCATCGGCTCCGCCTCGGCGGCCGGTTCCGGCACCACCGCCACGGCGGCCGCCGACGGCAACGTCCGCATCGCGTACTACGACCAGTGGAGCGTGTACGGGAACGCCTTCTACCCCAAGCACCTCGACACCCGGGGCATCGCGAGCAAGCTGGACATCATCAACTACTCGTTCGGCAACATCCACCCCACCAACCTCACCTGTTTCATGGCCAACAAGGCCGCGGGTGACGACAACAACCCCAACGCGGGTGACGGTGCGGGCGACTCCTACGCCGACTACCAGAAGTCCTTCAGCGCGGCCGACAGCGTGGACGGCGTGGCCGACACCTGGAACCAGCCGATCGTGGGCGTCTTCAACCAGTTCAAGGAGCTGAAGGCGAAGTACCCCCACCTGAAGATCAACATCTCGCTCGGCGGCTGGACCTACTCGAAGTACTTCCACGACGCGGCGAAGACCGACGCCAGCCGCAAGAAGCTGGTCTCCTCCTGCATCGACCAGTACCTCAAGGGCAACCTCCCGGTCGAGGGCGGCTTCGGCGGCGCCGGCACCGCCGCGGGCATCTTCGACGGCATCGACATCGACTGGGAGTACCCCGGCTCCGAGGGCGGCCACCTCGGCAACCACTACGGCCCCGAGGACAAGCAGAACTTCACCCTCCTCCTCGCCGAGTTCCGCAAGCAGCTCGACGAGTACGGCGCGGCCAACGGCGGCAAGGAGTACATGCTGACCGCGGCCCTCCCGGCCGGCCAGGACAAGATCAAGCACATCGAGACGGACAAGATCGGCGCGTACCTCGACTACGCGAACATCATGACGTACGACATGCACGGCGCCTGGGACGGCGACGGGCCGACGTACCACCAGTCCCCGCTCCACTCCGGCTCCAACGACCCGACCGACCCGATCGCGCCGGGCACCGAGAAGTACTCGATCGACAACGCGATCGACTCCTGGATCGACGGCAAGCCGGCCTACGGCATCGCGGGCGGCTTCCCCGCCAACAAGCTGACCCTCGGCTACGAGTTCTACTACCGCGGCTGGAAGGGCGTCCCAGCGGGCTCCGCCAACGGCCTGGCCCAGTCCGCGACCGGCGGCTCCAACGCCCGCCCGCTCAGCCAGCAGGCCGGCATCGCCCACTACAAGGAGCTCGGCGGCATCGTCGACAACGCGGCGACCACCTTCTGGGACGACCAGGCCAAGTCGTCGTACTTCTACAAGGACGGCGAGTTCTTCACCGGCCTGAACCAGCGCTCCATCCAGGCCCGGGTGGACTACGGCAAGCAGCGCGGCCTGGCCGGCGCGATGATGTACTCGCTCCTCGGCCTGGACAACAACATCACGCTGCTGAACCAGATCAACGACGCGCTCGGCGCCACCACCGTCCCGCCGACCACCCCGCCGACCACGCCTCCCACCACCACGCCTCCGACCACCACCCCGCCCACGACGCCTCCGACCGGCTGCGGCTCCGTCCCGGCCTACGTGGCGGGCAACGTCTACACCGGCGGCAGCGTGGTCTCCCACAACGGCCGCAAGTGGCTGGCCCAGTGGTGGACCCAGAACGAGACGCCGGGCACGACCGGCGAGTGGGGCGTCTGGAAGGACCAGGGAGCCTGCTGATCCCGGCCCCCACCCCGCAATGACCACTGCCCCCGCCCGGATGTCCCTCCGGCCGGGGGCAGTATCCATGCCCGGGCGGCGCCGGAGGCGTGGGCGGACGCGGCGCGCGGTTCACACGCGCAGCGTCGTGGATCCGATCAGCTCCGCGATGCGGTCCGGGGTCACCGCGCGCGAATAGAGCCAGCCCTGCCCCGTGTCACAGCCGATCCGGCGCAGCCGGGTCGCCTGGCCCGAGGTCTCCACGCACTCGGCGGTCACCGTCAGGCCCAGCCGGTGCGCGAGCTGCACCAGGGCCTCCACGATCAGCTCGTCCGCCGGGTTGGCGTGCGCCTCGTCCTGGAAGCCACGGACGAACGAGCCGTCCAGCTTGAGCACCGAGACCGGCAGCCGGCTCAGGTACGCCAGGTTCGAGTAGCCGGTGCCGAAGTCGTCGATCGCGATCCGCACCCCCATGTCGCTCAGCGCCTGGAGCGCCTGGAGCGGCCGTCCCGCGGAGCCCATCACGGCGGACTCGGTCAGTTCCAACTGGAGCAGATGCGGGGGGAGTCCGGTCTCCGCAAGGATGCCCGCCACGTCCGCCACCAGATCCGAGTCCCAGACCTGGCGCACCGCCACGTTGACGCTCACGAACAGCGGCCGCTCGCGCGGATGGTCCTTCTGCCACTGCCTGGCCTGCGCGCACGCCGTCCGCAGCACCCACCGCCCCAGCTCGACGATCGAGCCGTCCTCCTCGGCGATCCCGACGAACCGATTCGGCGGAAGCGTGCCGAACTGCGGGTGGTTCCAGCGCACCAGCGCCTCCACCCCGTGCACCGTGCCGTCGGCCAGACCGACCAGCGGCTGGTACTCCAGCCCGAACTCCCCGCGCTCCACGGCCGGTCGGAGTGTGGAGGAGAGCGCCTGCCGGGTCATCCGGTGCGCGTTGCGCTCGGGGTCGAAGAGGGTCCAGCGGGCCTTTCCGTCGGCCTTCGCCCAGTACAGCGTGGTGTCCGCGGCCTGCATCAGCCCCGTCGCGGTCGTCCCGCGGGCGCCCCGCTCCACCACCCCGATCGAGGCCGAGACCGAGAGGCGCTGGCCGGCCAGATCGAAGGGCTGCTGGAGCGCGCAGAGCACCGACTGCGCCAGATCGGCGAGCTGTTCGGTCCCCGTGGAGTCCTCGACGAGGATCGCGAACTCGTCGCCGCCGAGCCGTGCCACCAGGTGCCCACCGCTCCGGGTGTATCCGTCGTTGTCCGCGCACTCCGTCAGGCGCGCGGCCACCGCGGCGAGCAGCCGGTCGCCGATCCGGTGCCCCATGGTGTCGTTGACGGCCTTGAAGCCGTCGAGGTCGAGGTAGCAGAGGCCGATCCGCCCTGTTCCGCCATGCCCGTACGACGAGTACGACTCGTGCGACAGGTGCGACGATCGGATGTCCAGGAGGCCGTCCTCCTGCGAAGCCGCCTCCAGGGCGACCGAGAGCCGCTCGAAGAAGAGCGTGCGGTTGGGCAGCCGGGTCACCGGGTCGTGCATCTGGAGGTGGCGTAGCCGGGCCTGGAGTTCGCGCCGGTCGCTGATGTCCGCGATCGAGAGGAGGACGCGGCGGCTGTCGGGTACGGGGGAGACCGTGACCTCGGCCCAGAGCGAGCGTCCGTCGGGGTGCTTGAGCCGGCGCGTGCAGCGGAAGCGGGAACGGCGGCCGCGCAGCACCTCGCGGTACGCGTGCCAGGTGCGGCCGTCGGCGGCGAGGTCGACGAGATCGGCGGCGGCCTGCTCGGTGAGCGCGTCGGCCTCGGTGCCGAGGAGGGTGCCGAGCGCTTCGTTGGCGGCGACGACGAGGCCGTTCTGGTCGACCACGGCCATGGCGAGCTGGGCTGCCCGGAAGGCGGCGCGGTAGTCGTGGAGTTCGGCGTCGATCGAGAGCGCGTCATGACGCTCCGTGATCGGGGGCGCGGGCTCCCGTGCGGGCGAGAGCTGGGTGTGCACCGGTCCTTCGGGGGTTCCGCTCACCGCTCGCTCCCGTAGTGCGGTTGGGCCGTACAGGCGTGGTCGGGATGGGGTCGGCCAAGGAAAGTGTGCCGATCATAGGGGCAGCCCCGGGGGCTATTCCAGCTCCGTGGACCGCCTCCCGCCCGACCGGGGGGTGACTCTCCCCGCCGCGCACACCTGGCCGATCGTTTCTGCGCGGGTCTGACGCGGGACGGCGAGGGCCTGACCGATTGTGACGTTCCGTGAGCCGTAGAGGGCGCGTGTCGCGTCGACGCCGTGTCGTGCGCTCACCCGACTGGGGCAGCGGAAAAGTGCGAAACGGTTCAAATCGGCACAAGGTGGATGACGTATCCCCGATTCAGGAGACGGAGGTCCACGTGAGGGGTCAGCAGACACCCGGGGGAGTGGAACGGCCGCGGCTGCGTGCCTCCGCGGCGGCCTTCACCTCCCTCGTGGCGCTCGCCGCGACCGGGCTCGTGGCGGGCCCCGCCGTGGGCGCGTCCGCGGCCGGTCCCTGCGCCCTGCCGCGTACCGCCGCGCACCACTCGCTGGGCCTCGACACCTGGAACGGCTCCTACCCGCAGCCCGTCCGCAGCCTGGACGCGGTCATGATCTTCCTGTCCTTCCCGGACTCCACCCCGCTGACCAGCCCCGACGAGCTGGCGGCCGACCACTTTCCGAGCACGAGCGACTTCTTCCGGCGCGCTTCGTACGGCCGCTTCGCGCTGCACCCCGAGACCCGGCGCGAGTGGACGCCGATGCCGCATGCCTCCACGGCGTACGCCATACAGCGGGACTGGGAGGCGGGGAAGCGCGCCGCCTATCTGCGGGACGCCCTCGCGGCGGCGGACGACCAGGTCGACTTCTCGCGGTACGACATCGTCTACCTGGTCGCCGACCCGGACGCGCCGGGAGTCGACTCCGACGCCACGAAGGTCGTCAACCTGGAGTCCCCGCTGACGGTGGACGGCACGGAGATCAAACGGGTCGTCACCGTCTTCGAGCGGCACCCCCCGGACCGGAACGTGCTGGCGCACGAGACGGGCCATGTCTTCGACCTGCCGGATCTCTACCACCGGCCGATGGACGGCAAGGGCGACTGGGACACCCATGTGGGTGACTGGGACGTCATGGGCAGCCAGTTCGGTCTCGCCCCGGACCTCTTCGGCTGGCACAAGTGGAAGCTGGGCTGGCTGGACCGGAGCCATGTGGTCTGTGTGCAGGGTCCGGGGACGCGGCTGCTCAGCCTGGAGTCGCTGGCGGCGGCCCCGGTGGCCGGTGGCACGGTCGGCAAACGGCTCGCGGTCGTACGGACCGGGGTGGGCACCGCGCTCGCGATCGAGGCCCGGGGCTCGACCGGGAACGACCAGGACACCTGCACGGAGGGGGTGCTGATCTACCGCGTGCGGAACGAGGCGGCGTCCGGGGACGGTCCGGTCGAGGTCGTGGACACCCATCCGAAGACCGAGGCGTGCTGGGACCGCTCGGTGTACCCGCCGCTGGCGGACGCGCCGCTCGGCGTCGGGGAGTCGTTCACGGTGCCGGGGGAGGGCGCCCGGGTGCAGGTGGTGGACCGGACGCCGGCGGGCGCGTGGACGGTGAAGGTGACGCTGCCGGAGGACGCCTGAGGCGCCGGAGCCGGAACACGAAGAAGCCCCTCGCTCGCGCGAGGGGCTTCTTCCGTCTGTGCGCCGCCAGGGACTCGAACCCCGGACCCGCTGATTAAGAGTCAGCTGCTCTAACCAACTGAGCTAGCGGCGCCTGCTGACGTCGTAGACCTTAGCATCCTGATCGGCGGGAGGAAAAATCGATATCCGCACGTCGGCGGCGGATGCCGCCCGGACGGCCCGGACGCAGGCCCAGAGCAGGACCTCGGGCCCCGGGAGCCAGGGGTGCCGGGTGTCCGGCGCGACCACCCAGCGGGGGCCGGCGGGCTCCAGCGGCGTCAGCGGGGGGATGGTCACGGCGTCTCCTGCCCCGTGGCAGAGCGGCGGCGGAACGGCGTCGCCCCACTCCTCCCAGTGGAGCAGGGACGGTAAGCGCTGGGCGGTCCCCGGCGCGGCGAAGAGCAGCATCCGGCCCCGGTGGACGGCGACGGGCCCGGTGCCCGGCCCCTCCGACCAGAGCCGTTCGAGCATCCGCCGCCCGAACAGCGCGTCCACGTTCACCACGTCGAAGACCGTGCCGCAGGGGAGTACGGCGGGGGCGGTGGGCCTGGCCTCCCAGAGGGCGAGCGTGGAGCGCGGGAACGCGGCCGCGGAGGCGAGCCAGTCGGCACCGGCACAGGTGACGTGCGCGGTGTGATGCCGCCCCTCGTCGCCCCGGCGCAGGAAGCGGAAGATGTCGGGCCGGTCCGTGCGCCGCTCGTCGGTGTCGCTCTGGGCCGGGCTCAGGGGGGTCTCGTCTCGCAGCCATGCGCTCATGGAGCAAGATCTACCGGGAGTGACGGCGCGCTTTCCGAGGGTTGCCGGAAACCGGGACAGAGTGGCTGCGGGAGGAGTATCTTTCGCCCCGGCATATGCCACCTCGCAGGGCGGAAGGCCGCCGAGCCGGTGCGGCCCGGCGCCGGCCGTCCGCCGGGGTCAGTCGTCCTGGGGCGTGCCGCCCGTGCGGATCAGATCGCGGCCGAACTCGATCATCCGGCGCGCGTAGTCCTCGGTCCACTCCGCCCGCTCCGCGACGTCCGCGGGCGTCAGGCGGTCGAACCGGCGGGGATCGGCGAGCTGGGCCGCCGCGATCGCCTGGAACTCGATCGCCCGGTCGGTCGCCGCGCGGAAGGCCAGCGTCAGCTCGGTCGCGCGGGAGAGCAGCTCGCGGGGGTCGTCGATCGACTCCAGGTCGAAGAAGTGCTCCGGGTCGGCGGTCGCCTCGGCGGGCTCGAAGATCAGCGGCGCGGGTCGGAGTCGCCGCTGCCCGTTCCGCTCCGCGGATTCCGCCATCGTTCTTCTCCTCCTCGCACGCACACGGCCCGGACACCCGGGCCGCCGTCTTCCATTGTCCCGCCTCGCGCAAGGGGGCGGGGGGAGGGGCGGGGGCCTCAGCCGCCGAGGCCGCGCAGATACACCGCGAGCCCGCCGAAGAACTCCCGTTCGGCGTCGATGCCGGGGGCGTGTCGGGCGGCCTCGGTCATGTACGGGAAGTCCTCCTCCGGCAGCTCGGCGATGGTGGCCGTGCCGGCGCCCGCGAGGGACCCGAGGTGTTCGAGCTGGATCGCCCCGACGACGTAGCCGATGAGGCCGCGCAGGGCCACGACCCGCTGTTCGCCCTCGATGCCGGCCTCGGCGAGGATGCCGAGCATCGACTCGGACCAGCGCAGCAGCCCGGGCAGCCGGTGCCGGTGGGTGACGGTGAGCGGGGCGGCGGCGGGGTGTTCGCCCACGCTGTCGCGGAGCCGGCGGACCATGATCTCGATCCGGTCCCGCCAGGGGGCGCCCGCGGGGGGCGGGGCGGGGTCGACGGTGCTCAGGACGCGCTCGGCGACCAGCCCCTCCAGTTCGTCCCGGTCGGCGACGTACCGGTAGAGCCCCATCGTGCTCATGCCGAGTTCCTTGGCGACGGTGCGCATCGACAGGCCGTCGAGCCCGTCGCGGTCGATGACGGCGAGGGCGGCGGCGGCCAATCGGTCCTGGGTGAGGGAGCGGGGGCGCGGCATGGGTTGACAGCGTACGGCATACGCCTACCCTGGATAGGAGTACACCGTACGCCTACGTGGAGGTGTTCCATGGCCCTGCCCGCCAAGCGGCTGCAGCCCGGCTCGACGGCCCCCGTCCGCACGCTCGACCCGCTCCTCGGGCCCCCGGTCGCGGTCCCGGACCCGGAGCTGCTCGTCCATCTGCAGTTCCGGCGCTTCGCCGGCTGCCCCGTCTGCCATCTGCACCTGCGGTCCGTGGCCCGACGGCACGAGGAGATCGAGGCGGCCGGCATCCGCGAGGTCGTCGTCTTCCACTCGCCGCCCGAGGAGTTGACCCCGCACCTCGACGGCCTGCCGTTCCCGGTCGTCGCCGATCCTGACAAGCGGCTCTACACCGCGTTCGGCGTCGAGTCCTCGCCCCGGGCGCTGCTCAGTCGCCGCGCGTGGCTGCCGATCGCCAAGGCCGTGGCCCTCGGCACGCGGGAGATGCTGCGCGGCCGGGCCCGCCCGCCGGCACGCAGTCCGCGCGGCGGCCGGCTCGGTCTGCCCGGCGACTTCCTGATCGCCCCCGACGGCCGCGTCGTCGCCGCGAAGTACGGCGAACACCTCGACGACCAATGGCCCGTCGACGAACTCCTCGCCCACGCCTCCCGCGTGCACGCGTAGCGGAGCGGGGGCGGGCCGTCCGTCAGGGGAGGAACTCGTAGAACGGGCCGTCGGGGGCGCGGTCGCGGGAGCACAGGGTCACGTCCCTGCCCTTGAGATAGGCCAACAGCCACTCGCCGAACGTCATCTCGTAGAGGGTCCACGCCGGACTGTCGAACTCCTGGACCACCACGCGCCAGGGCGACGAGGGCGCGTCGGGAACGCGGAGGAAGATCGCTTCCCCCGTCACCGCCGACGCCACCGGGATCAGCTCACCGGGGTTCCCCCCGACCGGACTCGGCAGGAACTCGACCATGTCCTCGTCGCGCCAGAGCTCCAGGTCCCCCCGGATGTTCTCGCCCAGGCTGTGCAGAAGATGCTCGGCGGGATGCACCAGGTACAACTGCCCGTTGACCATGACCGAACCGTAGGCGTCGACGATCGCGCGGAAGTCCGCGGGGAACGCCGTGCCGAGTTCCCGCTCCAGATCGATCCACGGAGCCGGATCCGACCAGGTGAAACGGGGTTCGCCCAACAGGGCCGCTATCTCCGGAAGTGCTGCCACCACTGCTCCTTGCGCACGTGAGTCGATGAGGACGCGGCGTGCTACGGCCGCCACGGGACGCGGTGGTGGGACCAGAAGTCCCAGGTGGACATCATCGCCTCCCAGCCGTCCGGGAACTTGACCGTCACTCCCAGCTGGACCGGCTCCGTCGACGGATGGTCGTCCAGGAGGTCCGACACGCCCGCGCGGCAGACCACGATGCAGGCGTGGCGGTGGCGGGAGGTCAGCACGCACAGGCGACCCGTCTCCAGGTGGAAGGCCGTGGCGTCCGGGCGCCCCGACAGGGGGTGCAGGACCACCGTCACGTCGTACTCGCGACCCTGGAGGCGGTTCGCGGTGTCCACCGTCACGCCCGCGACGCCCAGCTCCGCGAGTGCCGCGCGGACCGCCGCCGCCTGGTCGCGGTGGGCCGTACCCACCGCGATCCGGTCGGGGGTCAGCGGAACCGGGTCGGGCGAGCGCTCCGAGACGGCCGCGCCGCCCCGGTCGAGGAGTCGCCGCACCACCAGCGCCACCGCCCGGACCGCCTCGGGGTCCGTGCGCGGGGTGTGCCGGGCGGGGAGTTCCAGGAGGCCCCAGCCCGACTCCGCGGCCTCGTCCAGGACGCGGTCCGGGCCCGAGCCGTCCGACGGCACCCCGAAGCTCAGCCGCCGGTCGCCGTGGTCCGTGCCGCTGCGGAAGCGGGTGTACGGATAGAACGCGTCCGACACCAGCGGCGCGGCCGACGCCGGCAACCGCCAGGACACCGGCAGCCGGTGCTGCGGAAGGTCCGGGTTGTGGGCGAGCAGCGTCGAGACCGCGCTCGCCGACGGGTCGTACGAGAGCCCCGCCCACTGCTCGGAGCCGACCACGGAGAAGGGGTCCAACTGCCCCGGGTCGCCCACGAACAGCGCCCGCTCGAAGAGCCCCGCCACCGCGAGCAGCGAGTCCGAGCGCATCTGGTACGCCTCGTCCACGATCGCGTGCGCCCACGGCTCGACGTTCTTCACATGCGCCCACTTCGCGGCCGTCGAGATCGTCACCGCGAGCCCCGCCAGGTCCCCCGCCTTCGAGGACTTCCGTACGTTCTCCAGGCCGTCGAGCGCCTTGTCGTACGGGTCGCTGTCGTTGGAGTGCAGCCGCCCCACCGGAAGATCGGGCTGCTTCTCCGCGAGCCGGATCACCAGATCGTCGACCTGCGCGTTCGTCTGCGCGACCACCATCAGAGGGCGTCCGGCCGAGGCCAGTTCGAGCGCGGCCCGCACGACGAGCGTCGACTTGCCGGCGCCCGGCGGCGAGTCGACGACGACGCCCCGGGAGCTCCCGCGCAGCGTGTCCCGGAGGATGTCGTCCGTCGCCCGGGCGGCCGCCGCCGAGGGGTCGAAGTCGTCGGCGGTCACAGCAGGTCCTCCGTGGTGACGGCATCGGGCAGTTCGGCGACGTCGGAGCGCGGGGGCCCGCCGTGCGTCCAGGGCGTCTCCTCCGGGTCCGGCAACCGGGCCCCCACGCGCTGGTCGTGCTCGAAGAGCGTCCAGGCGATCCGCTCGCCCTTCTCCGGCACCGAGCCCTCGGCGGGCTCCTTGGAGCGGCCCATCCGGTCGGTGACCCGCAGCACCAGCGAGCCGTCGTCCTCGTACCGCACGAACTCGGCCGTCTGCGGCTTGCCTTCGAGCGAGCGGTACACCTTCACCCGCTCGGACAGGTGCGGCCGGTCGTCCGTGCGGACGGTGAGCAGCGGGCGCGGCGACGGCCGCTTCGACTCCGACCAGGCCATCGTCACGTCCACCACCTCCGTCTCGAACGCCTCTCCGGCCAGCCGCCGCCCCGCGAGCACCAGCGGATCGTCGAGGGCCTCCTGCGCGTCGAGCTGGCCCTGCGCGGACTCGCGCGCGGCGAGCTTGTTGGCGGCCGTCACCGCGTCGTCGCGGCGGGGCTGCGGCGGTTCACCGGCCGTGACCCGGTCCCGGTGGCCGGTGAACGACCAGCGGTCGCGGGTCCAGCGGTCCGTCACCCTGGCCCCCTCGGGCAGCTCCCGCAGCAGGCCGAGGGAGCGCCACACCGCGTGCCAGGTGGGTTCGAGCTGGGAGAGGATCAGCCGGCGGATCTCCCGCTCGGCGCGGTGCAGTTCGCCGAGCCGCTCGTCGGCGCTCTCGCCGTCCTCGGCCGAGGCCAGCGCCTGCCTGGCCCGGTCGAAGCGCTCGATCGCGGGGGCGAGCAGCCGGTTGTCGAAGGCCGGGTCGGTCGCGGGGCCGGCGGGCGGGCAGAGCAGCTGACCGTCGCGGTCGCGGCCGAGTTCGGCCCGCAGCGCCGCCTCGGCCCCCGAACGCCCGTCGTCCGGGTCGACCCAGGCCAGCAGCGCACCCAGGTGCTGGTCCTCCAGGGAGGACTGGCCCGTGGCCCAGTGGCGGTTCAACACGTCGGTCGCCGCCAGCAGCAGCGAGGAGCCGGGCACCCGGGCCCGCTCTCCGAAGTGCGTCAGCCAGCGGCCGAGCAGCGGCACCCGCGGCGGCGCCGGGAACGGCGTCTCCGGGTCCTGCTCCGCCGTCCGTCGGAAGCGCATCGAGCGCCCGAGGAGCCGTACGTACTCGATGCCCGCCCGGCTCGGCACGATCAACTGCGGCGCGTCCGCGCACAGGTCGACCTCGACCTTGACCTTCTTGCCGGTCTCCGGGTCGGCCTCGGTCCTCTCCGCCGTCTCGACCACCTCGGTGAACGAGCCGATGTACGGCAGGATCTCCTCGGCCAGGTCGGCGAGGAACGCGAACCGGAGGTCCCTGTCGCGCGGCTGCGCGACGACCAGGAGCCGCGGCGCCGCGGGATCGGCGCCGACCAGTGCGCCGAGCGGCGCGCCCGCCTCTCCGGCCGTGGTCAGCGGTACGAGGACGAGCGGCCGGTCCGACAGACGGCGGTGCCGCACCGTGGCCAGCGGCTGAGCCCGGCCCGACTCGACGGCCTCCAGCCTGGCGAGCGTGGAGATCAGCGACATGAGCGGGCCTTTCCTGTCGCGCCGCGCGCGTGGGTGCTCAGCGAGGACATGCGGAGTCCTCCCCTGGGGTCCGGGCGGGCGGGACCGCCAGCGCCTCGACGCGGAGTGCCCGCGCCCGGCGCAGCGCGTCGACCGTCGGGTCCTCCGCGTCGCCCTCCTCGCCGCGCGCCGCCGCCAGGACCGCGCCGATCGTGGTCAGTCCGCCCAGCTCGCCCCGTACCGAACGGCCGAGCGTCTCCACCGCGCCCGCGAGCCGCGCCCGCTCCCGGCAGTGGAAGGCCAGCTCGCAGGCGGACAGGCACTCCGGCGCGTACGCGTGCGGAACCGACTCCACGGCCGATGTCAGCTCCTCCGGGGAGCAGTTCTCCATGTCGAACGTGACGCCGTCGGGCACCGCGTCCGCGATGTCCTCGATCCGGGTCAGCCGGTTCAGCTGCCGGCGGGTGACCGAGAGCTGCTTGCGCACGTCGACGACGGAGGCCGTCGGCAGGTTGGAGAAGTCCTTCGGGCAGACCAGGAGCACCGAGTGCGCCACCTCCGCGCCCTCCGTCAGGCTCGCGAGCCGCTCCAGGGCCAGGACGTACACCGCCGCCTGCCGGGCCGCGGCGCCGACCTTGGAGGCGTCGGCCGAACCGTCGATCATCGGGAACGACTTGATCTCCACGACCGTCCACCGGCCGTCGGGGTGCACGACCACCAGGTCGGGCTCCAGGAAGGCGGGGGAGCCGGCCACGTCCAGGGCCAGCATCGGATGGTCGAGCAGCGCCCACTCGCCGGCGGCGGTCGTCTCGCGCAGTGCGAGCGCCGTGCGGGCCGCGCGGCCCTCGGGTCCGGCCGCGGCCAGATCCGGGAGCCGTACCGCGCCGGCCTCCTCGATGCCGAGGAGGCGCAGCAGCTCGCGCCCGCCGTCGGCCTTGACCTTCGCCTCGAAGGCGTTGCCCCGCATGAAGGCGAACTGGGACTGTCCGAACGGCGCGGGCGAGCCCAGCTTCGAGGCGAGCGCGGCCTTGTCCACCCCGGCACCGTCGAGCAGCGCGCGTCGCCGGCAGCCGGGGTTGGCGGCCAGTGCCGCCAGCGCACGCGCGTCCAGCGGATGCGGCGCCACGGCCGGCCCGCGAAGCTCAGCGAGCCTTCCCCAGACTCTCGGCTTCGTTCGCGCAGGGGAGGCCCCGTTCCGGAGTGTCGTCTGCGGAGGTCGAGGAGCTCCGCTGTCCAGGGATTCGCTCACCCGCGGAAGTGTCCCATCCGCCACTGACAATCCGCCGGTCGTCCCGCCCGACCGTGCCGCGGATCCGGTCCGCGAGGCGCAGCGCGGGCGCGGTGAGCAGGAAGCCGAGCCCCATCACGGCCGCCCCGGCGACCGCGTCGAGGAAGTAGTGGTTCGCCGTGCCCATGACGATCACCGTGGTGAGCAGCGGGTAGGCGACGCCGAGGGCCTTCAGCGTCGGCGTACGTCCGTACCGCCACAGCATCACCCCGCACCACAGCGCCCAGCCGACGTGCAGACTCGGCATCGCCGCGTACTGGTTCGTCAGCGCGCCCATCCCCCGCGGCGCGCTGGCCTCGGCACCCCACCAGCCGTACGAGCTGTACTGGGCCATCGTGTCGACGAAGCCGTGGCCGGCGTCGAGGAGCCGTGGCGGGCAGGTCGGCATCAGGGTGAAGCCGATCAGCCCGAGGAGGGTGGAGACCATCAGCCAGGTGCGGGCGGCCCGGTAGCTCCCGGGGCGGCGACGGAAGAGCCAGATCAGGACGGCCGGGGTGACGACGTAGTGCAGCGAGGCGTACGCGAAGTCGGCGGGGACCCCCAGGGCGGGCGTCTCGGTGAAGAGACGGTTCAGCGGGTGCTCGGCGTTCAGATGGAGGGCCTTCTCCAGGTCGAGGATGGCCAGGCCGTGGTCGACGGCGGTGCGCACATCGCCGCGGGCGAGCAGCCGTCCGCAGGAGTACGCGGCGTACACCAGGCCGATGAGTGCCAGTTCCGCCCACCAGCGTGGCTTGCGCATACCTCTGATCCCCCTCGTTCCGGCCGAGGAGAGGGACGCCGGAAGGGGCGCGGGGGTTGCCCGGGCGTCGCCGCGAATTCACCTGCGCGATGATGGAGGGGCACGGCGAAACATCGCCTCGTCGAGGACATCAGGGAGCCTTCATGCCACCGCGCATCCTGCTCGCCCGGCACGGTCAGACCGAATGGTCGCTGCTCGGCCGCCACACCGGCAGGACGGACATCCCGCTGCTCGACGAGGGCCGGCGCGGCGCCAAGCTGCTCGGCGAGCGGCTGCACCGGGCGCCGTGGAACGGGCTGCCCGACCTGGAGATCCGCACCAGCCCGCTGGTACGCGCGCGTGAGACCTGCGAACTCGCCGGCTTCGGCGAGCGGGCGCGGGAGTGGGACGCGCTGATGGAGTGGGACTACGGGGCGTACGAGGGGCTGACCCCGCCCGAGATCCAGGCGCTCCAGCCCGGCTGGCTGCTGTGGCGCGACGCCGTGCCGGAGGGGGAGAGCCTGGCGCAGGTCGCGGCCCGGGCCGACGAGGTCGTGGAGTGGGCGCGGTCGGCCGACCGGGACGTGCTGGTCTTCGCGCACGGCCACATCCTGCGGACGATCGCGGCGCGTTGGATGGGCGAGGAGGTCTCCTTCGGCGCCCGCGTCCGTCTCGACCCGACGAGCCTGTCGGTGCTCGGCTGGATGTACGGCGAGCCCGCCATCGAGCGCTGGAACGACACGGGTCACCTGGAGTAGACGCCCCGACGGCCGGCCCCGGCGCGCTCGGCCGGTCTCAGCGGGCGCCCGCCGCCAGGACCCGGCCGGTCTCCGTCAGGATCGCGCGGATACGGGAGGACTGGACGCCGTCCAGCGAGCCCACCACCCGGCGGGCCTCCGCCGCCGCCTCGTCCTGACGTCCCGCGTGGGCCAGGTTGCTGGCCAGTTGGGCGCGGTAGAGCGCCAGGTTGCGGGCGAAGTGCGGGTTCTGGAGCACCGTCGCGCGGTGGGCGTGGCGGGCCGCGCGGCTCCAGTCGCCCAGGGCCGACCAGCAGTGCGCCTCCAGGGCCTCCAGCTCCGGCTCCCCGAAGAAGGACATCCACTCGGGGTCGCCGTCGGCCTGGCCGCGGGCGAAGTAGGTGTGCGCCCGCCCGAGGGACTGCTCGCAGGCGGCCCGGTCGCCGAGCCCCGCCCAGGCTCCCGCCTCCCGGAGGGAGAGGAGGGAGAGCAGCCGGGCGGAGGAGAGCGGCTGCGCCGCCCGCAGGCCCGCCTGGGCGGCCCGGACCGCCTCCCTGTACCGGCCCGCGTCCCTGGCCAGGAACGACGTGTTGCAGAAGGCGTGTGCCTCCAGCGCCGCGTCGCCGGACACGCGCGCGGTGGCGAGGGCCTCCGCGTAGTGCGAACGGGCGTCGTCGAAGCGGCCGGAGTCATGGGCCAGCCAGCCGACCGAGATGGCCAGCTCGCCCGCGCCGGCGTGCAGCCGGTCCTCGGTGGAGCGGCGGGCGGCGGTGCCCGCGTCGAGCAGCGCGTACGCCGCCCGCAGCGGCTGGGCGGCCACCTTGTAGAGACCGTCGGCGCCGTGCCGGTCGTCGAGCAGCCGGATCTGTCGTACGGCTTCCTCGACGGCCCGCACCTCGGTCTCGCCGATCCTGTGGGTTCCCCGAGGGGACGGGATCGCCGCGGCGGTGCCGCCGAATCCCAGCGAGGCGGCCGCCACGGTGGCGCTGCCGCTCGTCATGAATGCGCGACGCAGCACGTCGCTCTCCTCATCGTTCCGGGTCGTGTCGGCGGGTGGGGGCGGTGCCCCGGCCGAGACGGCCGGCCGTCGGCCGCGCACCGTCTCCCGCGCCGAGAAGCCCAGGTCCGCCAGACCGAGACCGGGGAACATGTGCAGGAACACCCGCTCGTAGGCGTAGTTGGGACAGCGGATCTCGCCCGCCTCCACACGTCCGATGTAGCGGGCGTCGCACGCGACCTGCTCGCCGATCTCCCGCGCCGCCCGGCGGACCGCCGCGGCGAACTCCGCCGGCGAGTGCTGTCCGCGGAGCCGGCGGAAGGCGAGATTGGGAACTGCCCGTGACATCGCCATGGCCGAGCCCTCTCCTGGTGCTGCCGGTGTTCCGGCGGAGCAAGAACGTACCTGCTGTGACCGACCGCGTACGCAGGGTTTGGCTACAAATCGGATATCTCGCGCTCGATCTGCCATGAACTGCCATCCTTTGCGGCGGCGTGCCGCCGTAGCCGTTGACGCGTACCGGCGTTGAACCATGCGGAGAGACGGAACGTGTCTTCTCACGAGCGAGGAGGGGTCTCTTGTTGGAGATCGGATCGCAGTCGACCGCTTGCCACGTACCCACCCCGGACGCCAGCGCCCCGCACGAGACCCCCTGGGACCTGGTGACCGTGCCCGCCCGGCAGGGCCTGGAGGCCGTGGACATCCTGCGCCGTGGCGGAGCCCCCGCCGTCGGTCCCGTACTGCACGACGGTGCCTGCGACACCCTCGGCTTCCTGGTCCCGCCCGGCACGGCCGAAGGCTGGGACATGCCGGGCAGCGCCTGTACGCAGACCCTGGGGCGGGGCCTGCGCATCCCCGAGCTGCCGGAGCTCCCCGAACCGGCCGGTGACACCCCCCGCCCCGCCGGGTGGCTCCTGCCGCCCGGGGACTCCGGACAGGTCACCGACCCGGCGGTGCTGCGCGAGGCCCTCGGCCAGGCGGCGCGGCTGATCGAGGCGGCCGACGGCTGCCGCTGAGCGGGCGGGGCACCGCCGCGAGCGCCGATAATGGGGCTCGTGGCCAGGAACAGAACACGTGAGAGGACGGCGGCGGCCGTCGCCGTCGTCGAGACCGTCGACGGCGGACTCGCGGAGCTCATACCCGACCGGGAGCGCCCCCGTGGCTGGACCCTGCTGATCGACGGCGCCCCGCAGTCGCACGTGGACCTCGACGACCCGGCCCATCTCTCCTTCGAGTACCAGCGACGCCTCGGCCACATCGCCGACCTCGTCGCCCCGCCGAACCGGCCGCTCCAGGCCGTCCATCTCGGCGGCGGAGCCTTCACGCTCGCCCGCTACATCGCCGCCACCCGGCCCCGCTCCACCCAGCAGATCGTGGAGCTCGACGGGTCCCTCGTCCAGCTCGTCCGCCGCGAGCTGCCCCTCGACACGGCCGCCCGCATCCGCGTCCGGTCCACCGACGCCCGTGCCGGGCTCGCCAAGGTCCAGGACGGCTGGGCGGATCTGATCATCGCCGACGTGTTCAGCGGGGCCCGCACGCCCGCCCATCTCACCAGCACCGAGTTCCTCGGCGAGGTCCGCAGGGTGCTCGGGCCCGGCGGCTTCTACGCGGCCAACCTGGCCGACGGCCCGCCCCTGACCCACCTGCGCGGCCAGGTCGCGACCGCCGCCGCCGTCTTTCCGGAGCTGGCGCTGACGGCCGACCCGACCGTGCTGCGCGGCCGCCGCTTCGGCAACGCCGTGCTGCTGGCCTCCGACCGGGAGCTGCCCGTCGCCGAGTTGACCCGCCGCGTGGCCACGGACCCGCACCCCGGGCGGGTGGAACACGGCAGGGCGCTCGCCGACTTCACCGGGGGAGCGGCCCCGGTCACCGACGCCAGCGCCAAACCCTCGCCCGTACCGCCTCCGTCCGTGTTCCGCTGACGACCGCGACGGCGTGGACGGTCAGCGGTCCTCGATCTCGACCCTGGGCGCGGTGTCGTGCCAGACGCAGAAGACCGACAACTCGCGGCCGTCCTGGGTGAAGGTGACCCGGATCCACGTCGGCTGCTTCCAGACCTGCATCTGCCAGCCCGAGGACGGCGTCGCCGAGACCAGTTCCGCCGAGGTCGCGCCGAGGTCGAAGACGACCCGGCCGCCGTCCACGGTGTAGCTCTTGACGTTGCCCCCGCCCTGCGGCCCGCCGGTGGTCGCGGACGCGGAGCCCGAGGGCTTGCGCGTGGGGGCCGTCGAGGGCGAGGCGGTCGGGGCCCCGCTCGCGCCGGGCGCGGCGGACGGCGTGGACGAGGGTTTCTTCGGCTGCCGGGTGGACGAGGAGAGCGGATCGCCGATCTCGCCGTCCGGTCCGTCGGTGGTCCCGGCCGGGATGGGCAGTGCGCGCGGCGGGTCGTAGACCGTGCCGGCCAGCACCGTGTGCACACCCCACCACGAGAGCGTGACCGCCGCGCCCGTGGCGAGCGACCACGCCATGGCGTGAACAAGTCCTCTACGCATCCGGGCCATCCTGCACCACGGCGGCCCCGGGCGTCCCACAGGGTGGACCTTCACTCGCCCCCACCCGTATGGCGTACGGTGCGGGCCATGGCAAGTGTGCTCGTGGTCGAGGACGACCAGTTCGTGCGCTCCGCCCTCATCCGGCATCTGACCGAGGCTTCCCACACCGTACGGAGCGTCGGCACGGCCCTGGAGGCGCTGCGCGAGGTCGCCCATTTCCGTTTCGACGTGGTCATCCTGGACCTCGGACTGCCGGATCTGGACGGGTCCGAGGCGCTGAAGATGCTGCGGGGCATCACCGACGTGCCGGTGATCATCGCGACCGCGCGGGACGACGAGACGGAGATCGTCCGGCTCCTCAACGACGGTGCGGACGACTACCTCACCAAGCCCTTCTCCGTGGAGCACCTGTCGGCGCGGATGGCGGCCGTGCTGCGCCGCTCCCGGGCCGCCGCGGGCGAGGCTCCGCCGTCGCGGGTGATCCAGGTCGGCGGACTGTCGATCGACCCCCTGAGGCGGCAGGCGGAGCTCGACGGGACCCGGCTCGACCTGACCCGGCGCGAGTTCGACCTGCTGGCCTTCCTCGCCGGCAGGCCGGGGGTGGTCGTGCCGCGCAAGGAGCTGCTGGCCGAGGTGTGGCAGCAGTCGTACGGGGACGACCAGACCATCGACGTACATTTGTCATGGCTGCGGCGGAAGTTGGGTGAAACGGCCGCCCGCCCCCGCTATCTGCACACCCTGCGCGGGGTGGGCGTGAAGCTGGAGCCGCCGAGGGAGCCGCAGCAGTGAGATGGGCTCTCGTCAAGGTGTCGCTGGCCGTCACCGCCATGGTCGTCGTCGCCTTCGCCGTACCGCTCGGCCTCGTCGTCAGGGAGATGGCGAGCGACCGGGCCTTCTCCAACGCCGAGCGGCGCGCCGCCGGACTCGCGCCCGTGCTCGCGATCACCACCGACCGCGAGGAGCTCGACCGGGCGGTCGCCACCACCGAGGACGGGGCCGCCGGGCGGATGGCCGTCCACGTGCCCGGCGACGAGGCGGGCGGGAAGGCGCTGGAGATCGGCACCCGCCGGGCCGACGAGAACGACCTGCGGACCACCCGGCAGCTGGGGCGGGCGACGATCGCCGAGGTGGAGGGCGGCTCCGTGCTGCTCCAGCCCACGGCGCTCAGCTCGGGACAGGTCGCCGTGGTCGAACTCTTCGTCCCCGAGGGCGAGGTGACCAACGGGGTCGCGACCGCCTGGCTCGTCCTGGCGGGCGTCGGCGTCGCCCTGATCATCGGCTCCGTCGCGGTCGCCGACCGGCTCGGCATCCGGATGGTCCGGCCCGCCCAGCGGCTGGCCGGCGCCGCCCACGACCTGGGCGAGGGCAGGCTCGGCGCGCGCGTCCCCGAAGAGGGGCCGCCGGAGCTCAAGTCGGCGGCGATCGCCTTCAACTCGATGGCCGACCAGGTCGTCCAGCTCCTCGCCAACGAGCGTGAGCTGGCCGCGGACCTCTCCCACCGGCTCCGCACCCCCCTGACCGTGCTGCGGCTCAACGCGGCCTCGCTCGGCTCCGGTCCGGCGGCCGAGCAGACCCGGACCGCCGTCGAGCAGCTGGAGCGGGAGGTGGACACCATCATCCGCACGGCGCGGGAGGCCAAGCCGCAGACCCAGGCGACCGGCCCGGGCGCGGGTTGCGACGCCTCCGAGGTCGTCCGGGAGCGGATGGACTTCTGGTCCGCGCTCGCCGAGGACGAGGGCCGCAAGGTACGGGTGGCGGGCATCGACCGCCCGGTACGGATCCCGGTCGCCCGGCCCGAACTCGTCGCCGCGCTGGACGCGCTGCTCGGCAACGTCTTCCGCCACACCCCCGAGGGGACGGCCTTCTCCGTCGACGTCCACAACGGCGACGACGCCGTCATCGTCCTGGTCTCCGACGCCGGCCCCGGCATCGCCGACCCGGCCGCGGCCCTGACCCGGGGCAACAGCGGTCACCGCGCCGGCTCCACCGGTCTCGGCCTCGACATCGTGCGCCAGATGGCGGAGTCCACGGGCGGCGACGTCCGCATCGGGCACTCGGTGCTCGGCGGTACCGAGGTCCGCATCTGGATCGGTCTGGACGGGCGTCGCGCGGGCGGTGAGGCCGGCCGCCGTGCCAACCGGGTGGGCCGCCGCAAGCGCAGCGGCTCCCGGCGGGCCGCCGACGTCTGAACCTTTCGTCGTTCCGATGGCTCCCTTAAGCGGAGCCTAAGAATCCTCAACCCTCGGCTCCTCGTACGCATTTGTCCGTTTCCCGCTCGCTAGCGTGCTGCCCGCACCCCACCCCCGGCACAGAGGCAGGCACGCGATGGGCACCAGTTCGCACCGGCGCACGGCGAGCGGCAGGACCAAGGTCATCGGCGCGGTCGTCGCGGCGGCGGTGACCGGAGGCGCCGCGTTCGCGCTCACGGGCACCGCCCAGGCCGCCGCCGTCGGCGCCGCGTACACCAGGACCAGCAGCTGGACCGGTGGCTACACCGGCCAGTACGTCGTGACCAACCAGACCTCCAGCGTCCGGTCGGGGGGCTGGACGCTGGAGTTCGACCTGCCGGCCGGCACGACGATCGGCTCTCTGTGGAACGGCGAGCACACCGTGTCCGGGCAGCACGTCACCGTGAAGCCCGCGAGCTGGAACAAGGAGCTCGCCCCCGGCCAGTCCGTCACCGTCGGTTTCGTGACCTCGGCGTCCGGCGAGGCCGGCGACCCCACCGACTGCCTCATCGACAAGGCCACCTGTTCCGTCGGCGGAGCCACCCCGACACCCAGCGGCCGACCCACCGAGCAGCCCACCGCCACCGTCGCCCCGACCTCCTCGGCGACCCCCACCGCCACCGCGACGGCCACCCCCAGCCAGACCGCCACGACGACACCGACGCCCACGCCGACCTCCACCGGCACCCCGGGCGCCGTCGCGAAGTACGCGCCCTACATCGACACCTCCCTCTACCCGTCCTACGACATGCTCGCGACCGCCGAAGCCACCGGTGTGAAGGAGTTCAACCTCGCCTTCATCACCTCCGGCGGTTCCTGCGCCCCGCTGTGGGGCGGCGTCACCGACCTCGCGAGCGACAAGGTGGCCTCCCAGATAGGCGCCCTGCGGGCCAAGGGCGGAGACGTCCGCGTCTCCTTCGGCGGCGCCGCCGGCCACGAGCTGGCCCTCAACTGCTCCACCGCCGCCGACCTCGCGGCCGCCTACGGCAAGGTGGTCGACCAGTACAAGCTCACCAAGGTCGACTTCGACATCGAGGGCGCGGCCCTGCCGGACACCGCCGCCAACACCCGCCGCTCGCAGGCCATCGCCCAGCTCCAGAAGTCCCACCCCGGCCTGAACGTCTCCTTCACGCTGCCGGTCATGCCGGAGGGTCTGACCCAGCCCGGTGTCGACCTCCTCGCGGACGCCAGGAAGAACGGTGTCCGCATCGACGCGGTCAACATCATGGCGATGGACTACGGACCGGCCTACAGCGGCGACATGGGCCAGTACGCGATCCAGGCGGCGACCGCGACCCAGGCCCAGATCAAGAGTGTCCTCGGCCTGAGCGACGCGGCCGCCTGGAGGACCGTCGCCGTCACCCCGATGATCGGGGTCAACGACGTGACCACGGAGATCTTCACGGTCGACGACGCCACGCAGCTGGTGGACTTCGCGAAGTCCAAGGGCATCGGCTGGCTGTCGATGTGGTCCTCGACCCGCGACAAGCAGTGCGCGGCGGGCGCGGTCGGCCACGCGGACGCCACCTGCTCCTCGATCCTCCAGCAGCCGCTGGCCTTCACGAAGGCGTTCGCCGCCTACAAGTGAGCCACTGAGCCCCCCACACCGCGCGCTCCGGCCGGAGCCACCCCCACCCCCCGGCCGGAGCGCGCTCCCTTGTGCTCCCGCCCGGATCAGGCGGGCTCCACCTCGGTCAGGAACTCGGTGATCAGCTTTCCCCACACCGCCGGGCTCTCGGCGAAGGGGGCGTGGCCCGTGGCCAGTTCGGTGAGGCGCGCGCCGGCGATGCCGGCCGCGACCGCCCGGTGCAGCGCCGGCGCCACCAGCCGGTCCTCGGTGGTCGAGATGACCAGGGTCGGCACGGCCACCCGGGGCAGGTCCGCCCGGATGTCCGCCCGGGCCACCAGGTCCGCATGCTCCGGCGTGCCCTCCGGGATCGACTCGCCGGTGAGCCGCACGACGCCCTCGACGACCTCCGGCGTCATCGGGTCGAGCATCGCCGGGCTGAACGCCAGCGGCACCAGGAGCCGCGCCACCGACGTGTGCTGCCCGCTGTCTGCGAGGTCACGCCAGAGCAGGGACGTCTGGCGCAGCGCGTGGTCCGCGTAGGCGAACGGGGCGGTCAGCACCAGGGCCGTCACACGCTCCGGGTGGCGGACGGCCGCGCGCACGGCGATCGTCGAGCCCAGGGAGTATCCGGAGATCGCGAACCGCTCCACCCCCGCCGCGTCCGCCTCCGCCACCAGCCCGTCGGCCAGCGCGTCCAGTCCGAGCGGCTCGCCGGCGCGCGGGGCGCCGCCCGTCCCCGGCAGGTCGAAGCCGACGACGCGCCGCCCGCCGGAGGTCAACGCCCCTTTGATCGGCCCGTAGTTGGACTCGATGCCGCCGCCGGAGCCATGGGCGAGCAGGAGCGCTCGGGAGGTCGTCATGGAAGGTCCCCCATATGTGTAGTGGTCGCTAGGGAATGACCGTACAGCAGATTCCGTAGTGACCGCTATGGAAAGGGGGGGCGTCGGGTGGAAGGGGGTCGTGTGCGTCACAGTGCCGCCGCCGTGCGGGGGGCGATCGCCCGGGAAACGATCGAGGCCCCGGTTCGTGTGAACCGGGGCCTCGATCTTCAGGGTGAGTAACGGGACTCGAACCCGCGACATCCTGGACCACAACCAGGTGCTCTACCAGCTGAGCTATACCCACCACGACCGGCGGTTTTCCCGAAGGTTTCCCCGACCGGCCGAGAAGAAGTCTACAGGGTCCGAGAGGGTGCTCGCGCCCGCATTCCACCGGGGTGGCGTCAGGGTCACGTCAGGGGCGCGAGCAGGGGCTGCGTGGTTCCGGACTCACTCGCCGGGCAGGACGTGACGGGCGGCGATCTGCTTCGCCGTGTCCGAGTCGGGTCCGGGCTGCGGGACGAAGATCGCCTCGCGGTAGTAGCGCAGCTCGGCGATGGACTCGCGGATGTCGGCGAGCGCGCGGTGGTTGCCGCTCTTCTCCGGACTGTTGAAGTACGCCCTCGGGTACCAGCGGCGGGCCAGCTCCTTGACCGAGGAGACATCGACGATCCGGTAGTGCAGGTGGCTCTCCAGCGCGGGCATGTCCCGCGACAGGAAGCCGCGGTCGGTGGAGACCGAGTTCCCGCACAGGGGCGCCTTGCCCGGCTCCTTGACGTGCTCGCGGACGTAGGCGAGGACCTGCGCCTCGGCGTCGGCGAGGGTGGTGCCACCGGCCAGGGCGTCGAGGAGGCCGGAGGACGTGTGCATCTGGCGCACGATCTCGGGCATGGTCTCCAGCGCCGAGTCCGGCGGGCGGATCACGATGTCCACCCCTTCGCCGAGCACGTTCAGTTCCGAGTCGGTGACCAGCGCGGCCACCTCGATGAGTGCGTCGTCCGTCAGCGAGAGCCCGGTCATCTCGCAGTCGATCCACACCATGCGATCGTTCATGCGTCCTACCTTAGGGGGTGCCCCGGGGGATCGGGCCCCGCTTGTGGCGGTGCCGCCGCGCCCGTCGCGTCGTCACGACGACGGGCGCCGCGGGGAGGTGTCCCCACGGCGCCCGTCGGTTCGCGGTGCGCTTCGCCCTTATGGGGCGCTGCGCTGTCCCGGCAGGGCCGGGCGGCCTGACGCGTACAGGTCCGACGGCGGCTTGCCCGGTTCGAGCGGCCCGCCGGGACGCCGGGGGACCGGCGACACCTGCGGGGGCACCATCGGGTCGAGCACCGTGGTCACCGCCTCGGTCTGCGGGCGCCGGGCGCGGTAGGCCGCGCGGTAGGCGGCCGGCGAGGAGCCGAGCTGGCGGCGGAAGTGCCCGCGCAGCGCCACCGGTGAGCGGAAGCCGCAGCGGCCCGCGACCTCGTCGACCGAGTAGTCGGAGGTCTCCAGCAGGCGTTGGGCCTGCAGCACCCGTTGGGTGATCAGCCACTGCAGGGGAGCGCTGCCGGTGAGCGAGCGGAACCTGCGGTCGAACGTCCGTCGTGACATGTACGCACGGGCCGCGAGGGTCTCCACGTCGAACTGCTCGTGGAGGTGCTCGAGGGCCCAGGCGACGACCTCCGCGAGCGGGTCGGCGCCGATCTCCTCGGGTAAAGACCTGTCGAGGTAGCGCTCCTGGCCGCCACTGCGCCGCGGCGGGACGACCAGGCGGCGCGCCAGGGCGCCCGCGGCCTCCGTGCCGTGGTCGGTCCGCACGATGTGCAGACACAGGTCGATTCCGGCCGCGGTGCCGGCCGATGTCAGTACGTCCCCGTCGTCGACGAAGAGCTCCCGCGGGTCCACGTGGACCGACGGATAGCGCTTGGCGAGCGTCGGCGCGTACATCCAGTGTGTGGTCGCCGGACGGCCGTCGAGCAGTCCGGCCGCGGCGAGCACGAACGCGCCGGTGCACAGACCGACGATCCGCGCGCCCTCTTCGTGTGCCCGGCGCAGCGCTTCGAGCGCCTCCGGCGGCGGCGGCGAGGTGATCGACCGCCAGGCCGGTACGACGACGGTGCCGGCCCGGCTGATCGCGTCCAGGCCGTACGGCGCGGTCAGTTCGAGGCCCCCTGTGGTCCGCAGCGGGCCTTCCTCGCCGGCGCACACCAGAAGCCGGTAGCGCGGCACTCCGGCGTCCTGCCGGTCGATTCCGAACACGGAGAGCGGGATGGAGCTCTCGAAGATGGGGCCGCCGCTGAACAGCAGCACCGCGACGACTTCGCGACGGCGGCGTCCGGAAAGCTTCCGTGCGGCCTCCGGTACAGCGGAGTCCTGGCTCATGACGCTAAGCCCCCCTCGGTGTTCGCGTCTCCCTGGTCCTGTCGCTCCTGCACGTTTCCCCTCGGTTTTGCACGAGACCCCAGTCTTCGATACCCATGATCGAATCTACTGTGTTCCGTGGCGCCGGCGTGACAAGTTCTCCATCCGGCACATTGTCGACAAGGCAACTTGGCGCGAAGCATTCGATCAGGAAGCGTTCCACTCGCGGGCCGCGCAGGGAAGTGCGTCGTGCGCGCATGGCCCGTCCCCGTAGGGTGTGCGCGCCCGCGGCGGGCCTTTCATGCCTGGTGGCCAAGGGGTTGAGGGGGCATTCCGGCAAGGACTCGCCGACACGTGGAAGTTGGCTGAAAACATACGGGTGTGGGTGTACGAACCTGTCAGCTCTACGGGGGTTCGTCAGCTCCGGCGGCTCTTCCGGCCGCCCTGGGAGCGCCGTGACCGAGGGCGTCCGGCCTCGGCGCGCAGGCCGCGTTCCGCCCGGCGCAGCAGGACCCGGCAGGCCGCCGTCACCGCGGCGAGCCCGAGCGCCGTACCGGCCGCCCCG
The DNA here is from genome assembly GCF_040653355.1 of Streptomyces sp. NPDC047971. Lineage (NCBI taxonomy): Bacteria > Bacillati > Actinomycetota > Actinomycetes > Kitasatosporales > Streptomycetaceae > Streptomyces > Streptomyces sp. NPDC047971. The sequence goes on from NZ_JBEZNW010000004.1 coordinate 202,752, forward strand.
CCCAGCGAGGTTCCGTAGCCGACGAGGACGACCGGGACCAGGACGCAGCAGAACGCCGCCCACCGGACGAGGTCGTCCGCCGACTCCGCGGCCGCGCTCCCCGCGCCTCCCGTCGCAATCCGTCCGCTCCCGGCGCTCCCCGTGCTCCCACTCCTCCCCGAGGGCTCCGGGAGGCGGCGCCGGCCGGGCGCCGGTGCGTGGGCCGGCCCCGTGGAGGGCCGTGAGGTCGAGGCGGCGGCGGTCGGCGGTGCGGGCACGGGCAGCACTCCCTGTGACGGTGACTGGACCTGTGGCAACGAGGAGCGGAACGTTCCGGTCACTGCGAGTGGCGGCCGTTCGTGCCCCGTACGGACGCCTGTAGGACACAACCGGCATTGCCAGGGAGGGAGGGGCTCGTGCATGCTCCCTGGGACGCCGTGCGATCGCTGTGTGTGGTCGCGACGGGTCTGGGCAGGAGATGAGTGTCGCCGTACCCTTGGGGGTATGGGGTTGGGAAGATGATTCCCGGACACAGCTCCGCCGCCAACCGTTGTTCGTACGACGTTCTCCATCGTCCCCTCCCAACAGGACTTCTTCGCCGAGACACCGATGGCCGGTCACGAATTCCCCGAACCCGCGGACCGCAAGCGCGTCGCCGACTCCACGGTCGACCCCCTCGCGGTGGAACAGCCACGTCATTCCTGTGATCCCGCCTTCCGGCACGGAGTGGTCGTCGGCTTCGACGGCTCGACCTCCAGCGAGCGAGCCCTCGCGTACGCCATCGGCATGGCCAAGCGCTCCGGATCCGGTCTGATCATCGTCCATGTCGCCAACCGGCTGCCCACGACGGTCTGGGCGGGCTGCGAGCCGCCGGTCTTCGTCGACGTGCCGGATCACCGCACCGAGGTGCTCGGGCTGGAGCTCGCCTGTGCCGACTACCTCGCCGAGGTCCCCTGGATCCTGGTCGAGCGCGGTGGCGACATCTGCCACGAACTGGAGGAGGTCGGCCGGGAGTACTCGGCCGACGCCATCGTGGTCGGTTCCACGCACGGCATCGTCGGCCGCATCTTCGGCTCGGTGGCCGGACGCCTCGCGAAGCGCGCGCAGCGTCCCGTGATCGTCATCCCCTGAGCCGCACGGCCGGCGCGCCGGCTCCCGCGCCCCGGTCTCGACGCTTCGTCAACTCCCTTGGTGCGACGATAATTTTCGGCCTCCGACAGGTGATTTGTGCGCTTGTGAAGGGTAGTTAAAGGTCACCGGAACAAGCAGCTCACGCAGCACAACTGCGCACTTGAAGGGAGCCCGCCGTGGACAATGAAGTCGCCGCGGGAAACACCACCTCCACTCTCGGTCACCTCGCGCTCGGACTGACCCTGCTGGCCTTCGGCATAGGCAGCACGGGCGTCATCGACAACGTCGCGGCGTCCGACGCCGCAGCCCTCGCCACCTGGGTCGGCGGTGTGGCGCTCTTCCTCGTCGGTCTGCTCGACCTGAGGGCGGGCAACGGCGGCACGGGCACGGCCTATGCGGCGCTCGGCGCCTTCTGGTTCACCTGGGGGACCGGCGTGGGCGGCGACGCCTCGGCCGAGGCGACCGGGCTCTTCCTGCTGCTGTGGGCGCTGCTCGCGCTCACGCTGACGGTGGCGGCCGGGGGCAGTGGAATGTTCGGGCAGGGCGTGTACGGGCTGCTGTTCGTCGCGCTGCTGCTGCTCGGCATCGGTGCCCTCGCCGACAACGGCGGGCTGGGCAAGGCGGGCGGCTGGGTCGCCGCGGTCGCCGGTCTCGCGGCCTGGTACGGCGCGACGGCGGCGGTGGCCAACTGGCCGACCTCCTTCAAGAGCGCCGCGGGTCGGGGTGTGACGGCCACCGGCTGACGCGGCCACGAGGGCCCGCGCCCCGCTCGGGGTGGCGCGCGGGCCAGGGGCGAGCGAGCCGAAGGGGCGCGCGGCTGTCGAGAGAGAGCGCGCAGGCGGTGGGGAACGGGCTGCCGAGCACGGTCGACCGTCGACAGGGCGCAGGAGCGGCCCGGAGGTGAGCGAGCCCCCGAAAGGGAAAAAGCAGCGGTCCCTGTGCACGGGTGGCGTGCACAGGGACCGCTGTGTGTCCGGCCGGGCGTCCGGCCCTCCGGGGACAGGTCCGGAATCGGGCGGACGGGCTTTCCCGGCCGTGGTCGAGAGCTCCGGGTGACAGGCCCGGATTCCGCTACTCGACCGTGACGGACTTGGCCAGGTTGCGCGGCTTGTCGATGTCGCGGCCCATGGCGAGCGCCGTGTGGTACGCGAGGAGCTGGAGCGGGATGCCCATCAGGATCGGGTCCAGCTCGTCCTCGTTCTTCGGGACGACGATGGTGTGGTCCGCCTTCGGCTGCGGCTGGTGCGCGACCGCGAGGATGCGGCCGCTGCGGGCCTTGATCTCCTCCAGGGCGGCGCGGTTCTTCTCCAGCAGGTCGTCGTCGGGGACGATCGCGACCGTCGGCAGGGCCGGCTCGATCAGGGCGAGCGGGCCGTGCTTGAGCTCGGAGGCCGGGTACGCCTCGGCGTGGATGTAGGAGATCTCCTTGAGCTTCAGGGAGGCCTCCAGGGCGACCGGGTAGCCCCGCACGCGGCCGATGAACATCATCGACTGGGCGCCGGCGTACGCCTCGGCGATCTTCTTGATCTCGTCCTCGGTCTCGAGGATCTCGCTGATCTGCCCGGGCAGCTTGCGCAGGCCCTCGATGATGCGCTTGCCGTCGGTGACCGACAGGTCGCGGATGCGGCCGAGGTGCAGGGCGATCAGCGCGAAGGCGGTGACCGTGTTGGTGAAGCACTTGGTGGAGACGACGCAGACCTCCGGGCCGGCGTGCACGTACACGCCGCCGTCGGCCTCGCGGGCGATGGCCGAGCCGACCACGTTGACGACGCCGATGACGCGGGCGCCCTTGCGCTTCAGCTCCTGCACGGCGGCCAGCACGTCGTACGTCTCACCGGACTGGGAGACGGCGATGTAGAGGGTGTCGGGGTCCACGACCGGGTTGCGGTAGCGGAACTCCGAGGCCGGCTCGGCGTCGGCGGGGATCCGGGCCATGGACTCGATGAGCCCGGCGCCGATGAGGCCGGCGTGGTACGAGGTGCCGCAGCCGAGGATCTTGATCCGGCGGATGGAACGGGCCTCGCGGGCGTCGAGGTTCAGGCCGCCCAGGTGGACCGTGGAGAAGCGGTCGTCGATCCGGCCGCGCAGCACGCGGTCGACCGCGTCGGGCTGCTCGGAGATCTCCTTGTGCATGTACGTGTCGTGGCCGCCCATGTCGTAGGAGGCGGCCTCCCACTCCACGGTCTCCGGGGTGGCCGTGGTGGTGGCGCCCGAGGTCGTGTACGTGCGGAAGTCGTCGGCCTTGAGGGTGGCCATCTCGCCGTCGTCGAGGGTGACGACCTGGCGGGTGTGGGCGATCAGGGCGGCGACGTCGGAGGCGACGAACATCTCCTTCTCGCCGATGCCGAGGACGACCGGGGAGCCGTTGCGGGCCACCACGATGCGGTCGTTGAAGTCGGCGTGCATGACGGCGATGCCGTAGGTGCCCTCGATGACCTTGAGCGCCTCGCGGACCTTCTCCTCCAGGCTGGTGGCCTGGGAGCGGGCGATCAGGTGGGTGATGACCTCGGTGTCGGTCTCGGAGGCGAAGACGACGCCGTCGGCCTCCAGCTTGGCACGCAGCTCCTGCGCGTTGTCCACGATGCCGTTGTGGACGACCGCGACCTTGTTCTCGGGGTCCAGGTGCGGGTGCGAGTTGATGTCGCTCGGCGCGCCGTGGGTGGCCCAGCGGGTGTGGGCGATGCCGGTGGTGCCGGTGAAGCGCTTGGGGACACGAGCCTCCAGGTCACGGACCCGGCCCTTGGCCTTCACCATCTTCAGGCCGGCGGCCTTCGGGCTGGTGATCACGATGCCGGCGGAGTCGTACCCCCGGTACTCCAGCCGCTGCAGACCCTCCAGCAGCAGCGGGGCCACGTCGCGCTTTCCGATGTAACCGACAATTCCGCACATAAAGGTGAAACCCCTCCAGGTTGGTGAGTGTGCTCAGCCGTAGACGATGCGGCGCAGCTGGCGGAGCGAGAGCTCCGGTGGCGCCACGGCGCGGTGCGGCAGCTCGGCCGCGATGCGCTCGAAGATCTCGGCGTTCACGGCGCCACCGGACTGCAGCTCCCGGTGGCGACGGCGGACGAAGTCCTCGGTCGACTCGTCGAAGTACGCCAGCACGTCGAGAACCACCCGGGCGGCCTCACCGCGCTGCAGCGCGGTGCTGCGCACCAGGTGGTCGATGAGGTCGTCATGCGACGGGCGGCGTTCGAGCACCCGTGAATACTGAGGGGTCCCCAGGCGACTTCGCAAGAATCCTGCCCGAAATCGGGCAGACCTCTCCATGATCACGGCACTGGAGGGGGAAATTGGTCTACACCTTGACCGTTCAAGTGGCGCACGGTACGCATGGTGACTGTTCGGATACGCATATCCACAGCCGCGAAGTCCATCGAAAGGGACCATGTCTGTGAGACAGCGCAGAACGCTTCCCCGTGTGCTCGGCGCCCTGCTGCTCCTTGCCGCAGCCGGTATCTCCTGCGTCGGAGCCGCCCCCACCGCCCACTCCGCCGCCGAACCCACGCTCCGTCCGCTCGGCCAGGTCGTCCCGGCCCCCGCCTCCGTGGCGCCCGGCGGGCAGCCGTACACGATCGGTGCCGCCACCCGGATCCGCGTCGACACGTCCTCCCGCGAGTCCCGTGCCGTCGCCGACTACCTCGCCGGGATCCTGCGCCCCTCGACCGGCCACGCGCTGCCCGTCGTCGACGAGAACGCGGCGGCCGGCGGCATCCGTCTCCGCCTGACCCGGGACGCCGCGCTCGGCGACGAGGGCTACCGGCTGCAGTCGAACCGCGGCGGTGTCACCCTCACGGCCCATCGCCCCACCGGGCTCTTCCGGGGCGTCCAGACCCTCCGCCAGCAGCTCCCGGCCGCGGTCGAGAAGCGCACGGTGCAGCCCGGCCCCTGGCAGGTCGCCGGCGGCACCATCACCGACACCCCGCGCTATGCCTACCGGGGCGCGATGCTCGACGTCTCACGCCACTTCTTCACGGTCGAGCAGGTCAAGCGCTACATCGACCAACTCGCCCTCTACAAGATCAACAAACTGCATCTGCACCTCTCCGACGACCAGGGCTGGCGCATCGCCATCGACTCCTGGCCCCGGCTCGCCACCTACGGCGGCTCCACCCAGGTCGGCGGCGGCCCCGGCGGCCACTACACCAAGGCCGACTACCGGGAGATCGTCCGCTACGCCGCCTCCCGCCACCAGGAGGTCGTCCCCGAGATCGACATGCCCGGACACACCAACGCCGCACTGGCCTCCTACGCCGAGCTGAACTGCGACGGCGTCGCCCCGCCGCTCTACACGGGCACCAACGTGGGCTTCAGCTCCCTGTGCGTGCCGAAGGAGGTCACGTACGACTTCGTGGACGACGTGATCCGCGAGGTCGCCGCGCTGACCCCCGGGAAGTACCTCCACATCGGCGGCGACGAGGCGCACTCCACGAGCCACGCGGACTACGTCGCCTTCATGGACAGGGTCCAGCCGGTCGTCGCCAAGTACGGCAAGACCGTCATCGGCTGGCACCAGCTGACCGGCGCCACCCCGGCCGAGGGCGCGCTCGCGCAGTACTGGGGGCTCGACCGCACCAGCGCCAAGGAGAAGGAACAGGTCGCGGCGGCGGCGCGGAACGGCACCGGGCTGATCCTCTCGCCCGCCGACCGGGTCTACCTCGACATGAAGTACACGAAGGACACCAAGCCGGGGCTCGCCTGGGCCGGCTACGTCGAGGTGCAGCGGTCCTACGACTGGAACCCGGCGGCCTATCTTCCGGGCACGCCGGAATCGGCGGTCAAGGGCGTCGAGGCGCCGCTGTGGACGGAGACCATCTCCACGAACGCCCACGTCGACCAGATGGCGTTCCCGCGCCTTCCGGGCGTGGCCGAACTGGGCTGGTCCCCGGCGGCGACGCACGACTGGGAGGGGTACAGGGCGCGGCTCGCGGAGCAGGGCCCGCGGTTCGAGGCGCTCGGCATCGACTACTACCGCTCGCCGCAGGTCCCCTGGCCCGCGGCCGGATAGCAGAAAGCGCGGGCCCGGCGGAGGACCGTACTCCGCCGGGCCCGCGCCGGTCTCAGCGGGCGAACCGCGCGATCGGGTTCACCAGGTCGCCGACGAGCTGGAGCGCCGCCGACGGGTCCGCCAGGTCCACCATCTGCCTGTTGTCGCGCAGCTGGAGGCGGTTGAGGGCGGAGAGCGCGAAGGTCTCCGCGAACATGTCGTACTGCGCGAACTTCTCCGCCAGCTCCGGCTTCGACTCCTGGTAGCCGCGCACGCACTCCGCGACCGTCCGCCAGAAGTCGTCCTCGTCGAGCACGCCCTCCGCCGCCAGGGTCGACGCGAGGAAGCGGAAGAAGCAGTCGAAGACGTCCGTGAAGATCGACAGCAGCTTCATGTCCTCGGGGACCTCGGCACGGACCCGCTCCACCGCCGGCGGCAGGACCGCGGCGGGGTCCATCACGCAGATCTCCTCGGCGATGTCCTTGAAGATCGCGCGGGAGACCGCGCCCCGCTCGTCGAGGGCCAGGATCACGTTCTCGCCGTGCGGCATGTAGACGAGGTCGTACGCGTAGAAGCTGTGCAGCACCGGCAGCAGGTACGCGTCCAGGTAGCCGCGCAGCCACTCCGTCGGCGCCAGGCCCGAGTCCTTGACGAGGGCCCCCGCGAACGACGCGCCCGCGTGGTCGACGTGGAGCAGGGAGGCCATCGTCGCGAGGCGCTCGCCGGGTTCCAGCGAGGCCACCGGCGACTCGCGCCAGAGCGCGGCGAGCATCTTGCGGTACGGCGAGTAGCGGTCGGTGGCGGCCTCGTACTCCAGGTGCCGGTAGCCGACGGCCGCCCGCTCGCGGATGATCGAGAAGCGGGCCGCCTGCAGGACGGAGTCGGACTCGATGAGCCCCGCCAGCCAGTCGTTGATCGCCGGGGTCGCCTCCATGTACGCGGCGGAGAGGCCGCGCATGAAGCCCATGTTGAGGACCGACAGCGCCGTCTTGACGTAGTGCTTGGCCGGGTCGGAGGTGTTGAAGAAGGTACGGATCGACTGCTGGGCCAGATAGCCGTCGTCGCCCTCGCCGAGGTAGACCAGGCGCTCCTGGGCGACCTCGGCGGCGAACGTGACCGACAGCTTGTTCCACCACTGCCACGGGTGGGCCGGCATCAGCAGGTAGTCCGCCATGTCCAGGCCGCGCTCGGCGAGGACCTCGGTGAAGCCGTCGACGGCCTTGTCGCCCAGCTCGGCGCGGATGAAGGCGTCGTAGTCGATGCCCGCGCCGGCCGTGAAGGTCGTGCGGTCGCGGCGGGCGGCCAGCCAGATCAGGTGGATCTCGGCGGCGGCCTCCGGGGCGTACGCGCGGTACTCGTCCACACCGAAGCCGAGCCGGCCGTTGTTGGCGACGAAGCAGGGGTGACCCTCGGTCATCCCGGTCTCGATCGCCTGGAAGTCCGCGCGGGCCAGCTCCGCGGCGGTGACCCGCGGCTTGGTCGACTTGTACGCCGTACCGGCCAGGGTGGAGGAGATCTCCTCCAGGTAGACCGGCAGGATCTCGTCGCTCAGGCCCAGCGAGCCGCGCAGCTCGGTGATGAACATCAGGGCGTCGAGGGGGAGCGTCTCCTCGCCGCGGTGGCGGCTGATGGACTCCGGGAGGACGTGCCAGTGGTCGAGCGCGAAGCGGTCGGCGGTGAAGCGGTACTCGGTCGCGCCGTCGTCGCTGAGGACCTTGTAGCGTCCGTCTCCCAGCTCCTGCGGGTTGAGCAGGCGCTCGTGGGTGAACTCGGCGAGACCCTTGCGGATCAGCGCGCGGTTGGCGTCCGCCCAGCGGGCCGGCGTCAGGTGGGCGACGGGGTTCATACGGTGGCTCCCACGGCGGTCTCGAACTGGGCGCGGGTGCAGAAGCTCAGCAGGGCCTTCTTCTCCGGCTTCTGGATCTCCCGCTCCGGCACGAAGCCGACGGCCTCGTTGAGCGCGTGGACGGCCTCGTTGCCGACGTCGGGCTCGACGACGACCCGCTCGGTCGCCGGGTCGGCGAAGAGCTCGGACATCACGGCGGTGATGACCATCCGGGTGAAGCCGCGCACCGGGGTGTCGGTGGGCGCGACGAGGAAGTGCATCCCGACGTCGCCCGGGAGCGGCTCGTAGAGGCCGACCAGTTCCAGGTACCGGGGGTCGTACCGCTCCATCAGGAAGGCGGGCTTCTCGTCGACCAGGCCGATGAAGGCGTCGTGGTGCGGGTGCGCGGCTATCGCCATGTACTCCCGCTCGACGTCCTCCAGCTTCGCGTCCTGCATCATCCAGAAGGTGGCTTTGGGGTGAGTGACCCAGGGGTGGATCAGCTCGGCGTCCCTGAGGGGGTCGTAGGGACGGATACGAACGGTCATGCCGCGAACTCCTGGAAAGCGATGGTCTTCTCGACGGGGTAGTAGTCGGAGCCCAGCATGGCGCCGATGATGTACGCGTTGCGGTACGCCCCCATGCCCAGGTCGGGCGAGGTGATGGAGTGCGTGTGCACGGAGGCGTTCTGCACGAAGACGCCGCGTCCCGTCGTGTCGATCGAGTAGTTGCGGGCCACGTCGAAGCGGCCCTGTCCGTCCCACACCAGACGGTCCCTGACCGGCTCCAGGAAGGCGGGGACGGTGTACTTGTAGCCGGTGGCGAGGATCAGGCCCTCGGTCTCGACCGTGAAGTCCTTCTCCTGCTCCTCCTGGTGGAAGCCGAGGGTGTACGTGCCGCTGGTGTCGTCGTACGCCGCGGAGTGCAGCGCCGAGTTCGTGAGCAGGCGCGTGGGGACCGGTCCGGCCAGGTTCTTCTGGTAGAGCAGGTCGAAGATCGCGTCGATCAGCTCGCCGTCGATGCCCTTGAAGAGGTTCTTCTGCTGGGCCTCCAGGCGGTACCGGGTCGGCTCGGGCAGCGCGTGGAAGTAGTCCACGTACTCCGGCGAGGTCATCTCCAGCGTGAGCTTGGTGTACTCCAGCGGGAAGAAGCGCGGGGAGCGGGTCACCCAGTTGAGCTGGTAGCCGTGGACGTCGATCTCGGACAGGAGGTCGTAGTAGATCTCCGCCGCGCTCTGGCCGCTGCCGACCAGGGTGATCGACCTCTTCTTCTGCAGCTCCTCCTTGGTCTGGAGGTAGCGCGAGTTGTGGATCAGATCGCCGCCGAGGCCCTGGCACGAGTCGGGGACGTACGGCGGGGTGCCGGTGCCGAGCACGATCCGGCGGGCGCGGAAGGTCTCTCCGGCCTCGGTCGTCACCACGTACTCCTCGCCGGCCTCGTCGTACGAGACGGAGGCGACGGTGGTGGAGAAGCGGATGGAGGAGAGCTTCGCGGCGGCCCAGCGGCAGTAGTCGTTGTACTCGGTGCGCAGCGGGTAGAAGTTCTCGCGGATGTAGAAGGAGTAGAGCCGGCCCTTCTCCTTCAGGTAGTTGAGGAAGGAGTACGGCGACGTCGGGTCGGCCATCGTCACCAGGTCCGACATGAACGGGGTCTGGAGGTGCGCCCCTTCGAGGAACATCCCCGAGTGCCACTCGAAGTCCGGCTTGGACTCCAGGAAGACGCCGTTCAGCTGGTCGATGGGTTCGGTCAGGCAGGCGAGGCCGAGGTTGAACGGACCGAGACCGATGCCGATGAAGTCGTACGTGTCGGGGGTGTCAGGCGTGGACAAGGGTCTCTCCCAGGTACTGCTCGGCGTGGCCGGCTATCAGATCGAGGACGGCGGCGATGTCCGCCAGGGTCGTCTCGGGGTTGAGCAGGGTGAACTTCAGGTACTGGCGGCCGTCGACCTTGGTCCCGGCCACGACGGCCTCGCCGGAGGCGAAGAGCGCCTTGCGGGCGTAGAGGTTGGCGCGGTCGATGTCCGCGGGCGAGGTGACGGCCTCGGGGATGTAGCGGTAGACGAGCGTCGACAGCTGCGGCTGGACGACCACGTCGTAGCGCGGGTCGGCGGCGAGCAGCTCGAAGCCGGCCGCGGCCAGGTCGCAGACCTCGTCGAAGAGCTGTCCGACACCGTCGGCGCCCATCACCCGCAGGGTCATCCACAGCTTGAGCGCGTCGAAGCGGCGGGTGGTCTGCAGGGACTTGTCGACCTGGTTGGGAATCTGCTCCGCGATCGTGCGGCGCGGGTTCAGGTAGTCCGCGTGGTACGTGGCGTGGCGCAGCGTCGCCCCGTCCCTGACCAGGACGGCGGAGGAGCTCACCGGCTGGAAGAAGGACTTGTGGAAGTCGACGGTGACGGAGTCCGCGTGTTCGATGCCGTCCAGGAGGTGGCGGCGGGTGGGCGAGGCGAGGAGTCCGCAGCCGTAGGCGGCGTCGACGTGCATCCAGGCGCCGTACTCGTCCGCCAGGGCGGCGATCTCGGGCAGCGGGTCGATGGAGCCGAAGTCGGTGGTGCCGGCGGTGGCGACGATCGCCATCGGGACCAGCCCCTCGGCGCGGCAGGCCTCCAGCTCGGCGGCGAGGACGACGGACTGCATCCGCTTGGTGCGGTCGACCGGGATGGAGATGACCGCGTCGGCGCCGAGGCCGAGGAGGGTGGCCGACTTCTGGACGCTGAAGTGGCTGCACTCGGAGGAGAAGATCCGGAGTTTGGCCAGGTCGGTCGTCTTGGCCTCCTCGCGGGCGAGCAGGAGCGCCTGGAGGTTGGACTGCGTGCCACCGCTGGTGAACACGCCGTCGGCGGCCGGGCCGAGGCCGATGCGGCCACAGGTCCAGTCGATGAGCTTGCGCTCGATGAGGGTGCCGCCCGCGCTCTGGTCCCAGGTGTCGAGCGAGGAGTTGACCGCCGAGAGGACGGCCTCGCCGAGGACGGCGGGGATCACGACCGGGCAGTTGAGGTGGCCCAGGTAGCGCGGGTGGTGGAAGTAGACGGCGTCGCGGAGGTAGACGCTCTCCAGCTCGTCCAGAGCGGCGGACGAGTCACCGAGCGGCTTGTCGAGGTCGACGGCGTCGACGACGGGAGCCAGCTCGGCGGGGGACACACCGGTGAACGGGCGACGCGTCGTGGCGAGTTTGGTCGCCACCCGCTCGACTCCTTCGGTGACGGAGCGCCGGTAGCTCTCCGCCGTGGCGTCATTGAGCAGGTGCGAACGCATGAGGGGGGTCCTCCCGGGGACGGGGACTCGATCAATTCGAAGTAAGGTTAGCCTAACCTAAGTTTGGCGCAAAATAACCCCCCATCCTTGGCTGGATGGGGGCTATTGAGTGAACGTTCGGGGCGACGGCGCGCCGCCCGGCAGTCCTGCTACGCGTCGTCCTGCGTCTCGTCCGGGACCTCGCGCAGGGCGTCCTCGGACAGTCCCTTGCGCCAGTAGCCGACGAACGTCACACGTCGGCGGTCCAGTTCGCGCTCCCGCACGAAGTGCCGGCGCAGCGCCTTCACCGCACCGGACTCGCCGGCGATCCAGACGTACGGAGCCTCGCCCGGCAGCTCGGCGGCGCGGACCGCGTCCACACCGGAGGGCGCGCCCTCCTCGCGAATCAGCCAGGTGACGGTGGCGTCGGCCCGTGTCTCCAGCTCCAGGCGGTCGCCGGAGAAGGGGACTTCGAGATAGACGTGGGCGCGGGTTTCGGCCGGCAGCCACTCCAGGATCGCCGCGGCGGCCGGAAGCGCCGTCTCGTCCGCCCAGATGAGCACGGAGTCGGCGTCGTCCGGCAGCTGGAAGCGGACGGCGGTGTTCGCCGCGATCGCGGGACCGAGGACGACCACCCGGTCGCCCGGCTGGGCGCGCTGCGCCCAGAGGCAGGCGGGGCCGCCGTCCTCATGGAGGGCGAAGTCGATGTCGACCTCGTTGCGCGGCTCCGTGCGCTGCTCCCGGACGGTGTACGAGCGCATCACGGCCCGCTCGTCGTCCGGCATCGCGCGCCAGGCGCCGAGGATCGCGTACATGTCCGGGTTGTCCAACGGCGGCAGGACCGGGGCCTCCTGGCCGGGGTGCGGCAGGAAGAGCGAGAGCGACTGGTCGCGTCCGCCGGAGGCGAAGGACGCGAGGTCCTCGCCCGTGAAGGTGACCCGGACCAGGGACGGGCCGAGCCGCCTCGTCCGGTCGACCTGGAGCTCGAAGAACTGGAACGGGGCGGTCTCGGCGTTCGTCATGTGGTCAGGCCACCTTCTTCGCGTTCTCCAGCGCCTTCGCCAGGTCCTCAAGGAGCGGGGCGCACTTGGCGTAGGAGTAGATGGGCTCGGTCACGCGCGGGAAGACCTGGCCGGCCTTGACGGCGGGCAGCGCGGCCCAGGTCGGCTTGGCCTTCAGGGCCTCCGGCTGCAGGGCCGAGGTGCGGTTGTCGAGCAGGATGACGTCGGCCTTGTACTTGTCGACGTTCTCCCAGCTCAGGCCCTCGAACCAGCCGCCCTGGTCCAGCTTGTCGGGAACGATGATGTTGAGGCCCAGCTCCTGGAAGTAGAGCGTGTCGGTCGGCCGGACCGGGGTGGAGACGTAGAACAGGTCCGGGGAGCCGGAGCCGATCAGGACCTTGATGTCCTTCTTGCCCTTGGCGGCCTGGCGGACGCGCTCGGCGGCGGCCTCGAAGCGGGCCTTGTCGGCCAGGATCTGCTTGGTCTTCACGTCGGCGCCCAGCGAGGCGGCGAGGTCGGCGTGGCGCTGGAGGACGCTCGGCATGGACTTGTCGGAGGCCCACAGCGCGACGCTCGGGGCGACCTTGAGGATCTTGTCCTTCTGCTCCGCCGGGACGTACCAGAGGTCGTTCTTCTCCCACATGTCCGTGATGAGGACGTCGGGGTTGAGCTTGAGGTACTCCTCGATCTTGAACTCGCCCCAGACGTTGCCGATGACCTTGACCTTGGTGATGTCGAGGTCGCCGGCCTGGACGTCCGGCGTCCGCTCCTTGGTCTTCGGGTCCTCGATGTAGGTCGGGCCGAAGACGCCCTTGACCTCGATGCCGAAGTCCTTGAGCGCGGCGGCCATACCGGTGAAGGCGACGATGTTCTTCGGGGTGGACTTCGTCTCGACGGCCGTGCCGCGGTCGTCGGTGAACTTCCACGGGCCGGTCTTCTGGGAGCCCCCGGAAGCGGCGCCTTCCTGGCTCTTGGTGCCACAGGCCGCGAGCGCGGCGCCGAGCCCGAGGGCGCCGCCGGCGGCGAGCAGACCGCGACGGGTGAGATGGGTGGCTCGGGCGTTGCTGGGCATGGCGGTGTCGCTTTCGGTACGTGCCGGAGTCGGCGGACTGGGCAATTCCGGGGGGAAGGTTAGCCTAACCTCACGTGGATCAATAGGGCCGGGGGTGGGGCCTGTGTCACATGCCAGAGGCATGACAGAGGGGCGGGAAGGTGTGACAGGGGCGCGTTCGGGACGGAAAGCCCGTCATGTCCCTTGCTCCTGAGGCTCCTGCGCGTCGCACTCGAACCACACCGTCTTCCCGTCGGCGGACGGCTCCACGCCCCAGCGGTCGGTCACGGCCTCGACGAGCATGAGCCCCCGCCCGGCTTCCGCGAGCGGCTCGGGCGCCTTGGCGAACAGCGGCGGTCCGCAGAGCGTGTCGGCGACCTCCACCCGCAGACCGTGCGGCTCCCGCAGGATCAGCACGGTGCACCGCCGCCCGGGAACGTGCCGCACGACATTGGCGACGAGCTCCGTGAGCGCCAGCCCGGCCGCGTCGGCGAGCCGGTCGAGCCCCCAGCGGTCGAGGGACATGCGCAGGACGCGGCGCATGTGACCGGCGGAGTGCTCACCGACGGTGAAGCCCATGCGATAGCTGTTCCGAAGTTCCGCCGGATAGAGGTCGGTTGCCTGATTCATGCCACCAGGGTGAGGTGGTCTGGTTACGCTCGGCTACGGACCGAAACGAACGCAGCGATGCGTGGGCTTGGGGGTGACCCTCGACGTGGTCAACATCCGCAGTCTCGATCCGAGCGCCTCGCCGCTCGACTACTACGGCTCGGAACTCCGCCGGTTGAGAGAGGAAGCGGGCCTCGGCCAGCAGCAGTTGGGCGACATCGTCTACTGCACGGCGTCGCTGATCGGCCAGATCGAGACGACGAAGAAGGTCCCCACGCGGGAGTTCTCGGAACGGCTCGACGCGGCGTTGATGACGGGCGGGCTGTTCACCCGGCTGGTGGGGCTGGTGCTGAAGAGCCAGCTGCCGACGTGGTTCCAGGCGTACGCGGAGATGGAGGCGCGGGCGACGTACATCTCGACGTACCAGGCGCAGTTGGTCTACGGCCTGCTCCAGACGGAGGGGTACGCGCGGGCGGTTCTGGGTGCTCGCACCGAGGACGACCTCGACACCAAGGTCGCCGCTCGCGTCGAGCGCCAGCGCATCCTGGACCGGGAGACCCCGCCGCTGATCTGGGTGGTGCTGAGCGAGGCCGTCCTGCGCCAGGAGGTTGGTGGACGCAGGGTCATGCGAAACCAACTCGCCTATCTGTTGGCTTTGCAGGAGCGCGAGTGGGTGAAGATCCAGATCCTGCCGTACGCGGCCGGGGCGCATACCGGGTTGATGGGGGAGTTCACCTTGCTGCGCTTCGAGGACGACCCCGACATCGTCTACACGGAGGACTTCGTCCAGGGGCACATGACAGCCAATCCGGCAGCCATCAGGGAGGGTTCGCTCCGTTACGATCACGTTCAGGCGTCGGCCCTTTCCGTGGAGGACTCGGCCGCATTGATCGCCCGTGTAATGGAGGAGTGCTATGGCGACCAACCAGAACCTGACGGGCGCGAACTGGCGTAGGTCCTCGTACAGCGGCGACACGGGTGGCAATTGCATCGAATGCGCCCCCCTAGGCCCCGCCTCCTGGCTCAAGTCCACCCGCAGCGGCTCCAACGGCGGCGAATGCGTCGACGTCGCCGACCTCACCGCCCACGTCGCCGTCCGGGACTCCAAGGACCCCGAAGGTCCCCACTTCCTCGCGGCCCCCGCCGCGTTCGCCGCGTTCGTGGCGGCGGCGGGCGAGGGCCTTCTGGGCTGAGCGTCAGCTCAGGCCGCGCCTGAGGGTCACGTAGCCGAACCCCTCGCCCGCCTCCGGGGCCCGGGTCCAGGAGCGGGTGGTGAGGGTGCGAAGCCGGCCCTGGGTCAGCGCGAAGCGGGGGAGTGAGAGGCCGAGTTCGGTGTGCAGGGCTTCCAGAACGCGCAGCTCGCACTCCTCCTCGGAGTCCTCCGGACCGAAGAGGCGCGCGGGGTCCAAGGCTTCGGGTATCGCGCCGGAGCGCTCGATCTCCGTGCCCCGCACGGTGTACGCGTAGAGCTCCTCGCCGTGTTCGGCCACCGACAGGTGGAACGCGGCCGGGTGGTCGCCCGGCGACGAGCTCCTCGGATCCCGCCACACCGTCACCGCGCGGCCGGACGAGGAAGCGGCCCGGGCGGGCGAGCGGAACAGGTCGCTGATGCGCCCGTGCGAGTGGCCGTCGAAGGCGAAGGCCCAACCCTCGGCGGTGTGGCCGACGGCGACCACGACCCGGTCCTCCCAGAGCTCCACGCCCTCTCGCTCATGGGGCCTGAGCGCGCGCCGGGTCGCCTCCTGCGGGTCCGTGGGCGCGCTCAGTACGGCGCCCTCCTCGCCGATCAGGGTGGGCAGGCGGGCGGGGTCGATGCCCTCGACCCACACACAGCGGTATCCATGGCGCGGGCGTCGGTTCGCCGAGGGCTCGGCCAGCCAGGCCAGACCCGGCGGGTCGAGATCGGGAGTCGGCTCCGGAACGGGTCCCGTCTCCCCGGCCCGCGGTGTCGCGAGGATCTCCCGCCCGCGCTCGGGCGTCACCAGCGGACCCAGCACCGGGTCGGCGAGCAGCCCGACCGGGGCGATCAGCGAGGGTCCGGGGGCCTCCCAGAGCGGGAGCGCGTCCCGCAGCACCCGCCACGCCGCGTCGGTCGCGCCCCGGAGCGCCGACTCGCGGGCCTCGGCGACGGCCCGGCCCCAGGGGCCGGCAGGCGCGTAGCGGTGGGTGCCGTCCCGCATCGCCCCCAGCACCGCCTCTGCGGTCTCCCGGGGCACCCCGCGCGCGGCCATCATCCCGAGCCAGTAGTCGTCCCCGTCAGGCCGCCAGGTGCCACCGGCCGACGGCATGGCCTCCAGCGGCAGGATCTCGGGTAGGTACAGCGGGTCGGCGGAGAGGAAGCCGTAGTCCTGGGTGCCGCGCGGAGACAGCAGATGCCGGAGCTGGTTCAGCAGGACGCGGCTCCCCGGCCGCCCGAAGGACCACGCCTCTTCGAGCAGCGGCAGGGCCTCCTCGTACCGCCCCCGCAGGGCCAGCCGTCGGGCCTCCACCACGTGCGCGTCCTGCGCGCGCGTCGTCTCGTTCACGAAGTCGGGCCGCTCCACCCGGTCGGCGTGGAAGCCGCGGTACATGGCCTCCATGTACGCCCGGAACGACGGGTAGCGGTCGGGGTACTCCCCGCCCCAGCCCTTGTAGACGTAGAGCGCCCACTCGCCGTCCCGGTCGGTGTCGCCCGGGTCGAGCAGGGCGTACGACATGTCGGAGTCCGTCTCCAGCCGCAGCGCCCGCCGCCACATCCCGGCCAGCAGGACCTCCTCCTCGCGAGGATCGTCGCCCAGGCTCCGCTCGTACATCGGGGTCATGTCGAAGGGGTCCCCGAACCATTCGATGTCCTCGACGCCGCCGAGCTCGTGGATCGCGGCCATCTGGTCCACCTGCCAGCCGTCGGACACGGCCAGGAACGCCCGGTACGAGGGCGGCAGCCGCCGCCCCAGCCGCTCCTCGGCCGCCGCGATCGCGGTCTCGTCGGCCCCGGGCCGGGCCGGGGAGGCGGCGGTCTGCCCGTCGTCCTCGTCGTCCTCCGCGTCGGCGCGCGGAACCCACTCGTCCCGCCAACGTCCCAGAAACTCGTGCCAGTCGAAGTCGTCGCTCCTCATGGGTGGATCGTGTCATCCGCCGCTGACAGCGACTCCGAGACAGGGAACGAGCCGTCGCCCCGGCGGGAACGCCGGGGCGACGGCTCGTACGGTCGGCAGGTCGGCCCGATCAGGCGGAGAGGCCCAACTCCCGCGCGATCAGCATCCGCTGGACCTCGCTCGTGCCCTCGCCGATCTCCAGGATCTTGGAGTCGCGCCACATCCGGGCCACCGGGTACTCGTTCATGAAGCCGTAGCCGCCGTGGATCTGGGTCGCCTCGCGGGCGTTGTCGACGGCCACCGTGGACGAGTACAGCTTCGCCAGCGCCGCCTCCTTCTTGAAGGACTCGCCGAGGACCAGACGCGAGGCGGCGTCCCGCCAGCCGATCCGGGCCATGTGCGCCCGCATCTCCATGTCCGCGATCTTGAACTGGATGGCCTGGTTGTCGCCGATCGGCCGGCCGAAGGCGTGACGTTCCTTCGCGTACTTCACGGACTCGTCGACACAGCCCTGCGCGAGCCCCGTCGCCAGCGCCGAGATCGCGATCCGGCCCTCGTCGAGGATCCGCAGGAACTGCGCGTAGCCGCGGCCCTCCTCGCCGAGCAGGTTCTCGGCGGGCACCCGGACGTCGTCGAAGGACAGCTCGCGGGTGTCCGAGGCGTTCCAGCCGACCTTGGAGTAGGGGGCGGCGACGGTGAAGCCCGGGGTGCCGGACGGGACGATGATCGACGAGATCAGCGGGCGGCCGTCGGGCTTGCGGCCGGTGACGGCCGTGACGGTGACCAGCCCGGTGATGTCCGTGCCGGAGTTGGTGATGAAGCACTTCGAGCCGTTGATGACCCAGTCGTCGCCGTCACGGACGGCGGTGGTGCGGGTGCCGCCGGCGTCGCTGCCCGCTCCGGGCTCGGTCAGACCGAAGGCGCCCAGGATCTCGCCCGAGCACATCCGGGGCAGCCACTCCTGCTTCTGCTCCTCGGTGCCGAAGCGGTAGACCGGCATCGCGCCGAGCGAGACGCCCGCCTCCAGGGTGATGGCGACGGAGGAGTCGACGCGGGCCAGCTCCTCCAGCGCGATGCCGAGCGCCAGGTAGTCGCCGCCCATGCCGCCGTACTCCTCCGGGAAGGGCAGGCCGAACAGGCCCATGCGGCCCATCTCGCGGACGATCTCGTACGGGAACTCGTGGCGCTCGTAGTAGTCGCCGATCTTCGGGGCGACGACGTCGTGGGCGAACTCCTCCACGGTGCGGCGGAGTTCCTCGTGCTCTTCGGAGAGCCGGTGGTCGAGGGACATGGCTAGGACTCCTTGTGGGAGAGCGCGCGAACGGTACGGGAAGGGCTCGGTCGGCCCAGTTGGTCGGCCATCCACACGCTCGTGGCGGTGAGGGCGGCCAGGTCGACCCCGGTTTCGATGCCGAGGCCGTCGAGCATCCACACGAGGTCCTCGGTGGCGAGGTTGCCCGTGGCGCTCTTCGCGTACGGGCAGCCGCCGAGGCCGCCGGCGGAGGCGTCGACGGTGGTCACGCCGTGCCGGAGCGCGGCGAGGGTGTTGGAGAGCGCCTGCCCGTAGGTGTCGTGGAAGTGCACGGCGATACGGGAGGTGGGCACACCGGCCTCGTTCAGGCTCTGCAGGAGCTCGGTGACGTGACCCGGGGTGGCGACGCCGATGGTGTCGCCGAGGCTCAGCTCGTCGCACCCCATCTCGGCGAGGGCCTTGGTGACACGGACGACCTGCTCGACGGGGACGGCGCCCTCCCAGGGGTCGCCGAAGCACATCGAGAGATAGCCGCGGATGCGCAGGCCCTGCTCTATGGCGCGGATGACGACGGGCTCGAACATGGCGAGGGCCTCGTCGACGGTGCGGTTGAGATTGGCCTTCGCGAAGGACTCCGTGGCGGAGGCGAAGACGGCGATCTCGCGGGCACCGAGGGCCATGGCGCGGTCGAGCCCGCGCTCGTTGGGCACGAGGACCGGGAGCCGGGCCGGTACGCCCGTGAGGAGCGGGAACAGCTCCTCGGCGTCCGCCAGCTGGGGCACCCACCGGGGATGGACGAAGCTGGTCGCCTCGACGGTGGAGAGCCCGGCGGCGGCGAGCCGCCGGACGAACTCGGCCTTGGTGGCGGTCGGGACGACGGTCTTCTCGTTCTGGAGCCCGTCGCGCGGCCCGACCTCGTGGATCCGCACCCGGGCGGGGAGCCCGGGAGCGGGCACGCGCATGGGCAGGCCCGTGGTCATGCTTCCTCCCTGGGGGTCACCACGGCGAGGATCTGGTCCATGGCGACGGTGGAGCCGGGCGTGACGTCCAGCTCGGTGACGGTGCCGGCGTGCGGGGCGGAGATGACGTGCTCCATCTTCATGGCCTCGACGACGAGCAGACTCTGCCCGGCCTCGACCTCGTCCCCGACGGCGACCTTGACGACGGTGACGGTGCCGGGCATGGGCGCGGCGAGCGTGTCGGCCCCACCGTGCCGGGCGCCGGTCAGCGCGGCCGCGACGGGGTCGTGGTCCAGGACGTGCCAGGAGTCCCCGTCCCGCCCGAGCCACAGCCCTTCGGGGGACCGGGCGAGGCGGAAGTGGTGCACGACGCCGTCGAGATGGACGGTGACGCGGTCGGCGGAGACCTCGGCCGCCCCGGGCGAGGCCGGCGCGTCGCCGAGCAGCAGCTCCGCCGTCCCGGCCGTGCCGCGTACGCGGACCGTCACCGGCTCGTGGCCCGGGACGCGGAAGTGGTGCGGGGTCCAGGACGGTCGGCCGCCGAGGCGCCAGCCGGAGGGGACGTCGAAGGGGTCCGTCCAGGTGCCCGCCGGGGCCGTCGACGGCGGGTACTGGCGTACCAGCGCCGCCGCCGCGTACACCTCCGGCGGGACGGACGCGTCGATCAGGCCCTCCGCGTCCCGTTCCACCAGGCCCGTGTCCAGGTCGCCGGTCATGACGTCCGGGTGGGCGAGGAGGCGGCGGAGGAAGCCCGCGTTGGTCTGCACGCCCAGGGTGACCGTGTCCGCCAGGGCCGCGCGGAGGCGACGGAGGGCCGTGGGGCGGTCCGGCGCGTGGACGATGACCTTCGACAGCATCGGGTCGTACAGGCTGCCGACCTCGGTGCCCACGCTGAGGCCCGAGTCCGTGCGCGCCCCGGCGCCCTGGGGTTCGCCCAGCGCCAGGACCGTGCCGCCCGAGGGCAGGAAGCCCCGTGCGGGGTCCTCGGCGCAGATGCGCGCCTCGATCGCCCAGCCGTCCAGACGGACGTCGGACTGGGCGAAGCCCAGCTTCTCGCCCGCCGCCACCCGCAGCTGCCACTCCACCAGGTCGATCCCGGTGATCAGCTCCGTGACCGGGTGCTCCACCTGGAGCCGGGTGTTCATCTCCATGAAGTAGTACGAGGACGGGTCCACGCCCGGCACGATGAACTCGACCGTGCCCGCGCCGACGTACCCGCAGGACCGGGCCGCCTCCACCGCCGCCGCGCCCATCTGCTCGCGGATCTCGGGCGTCAGCAGGACGCTTGGCGCCTCCTCGATGATCTTCTGGTGGCGCCGCTGCAGCGAGCACTCGCGCTCACCGAGGTGGACGACGTTGCCGTGCCCGTCCGCGAGGACCTGGATCTCGATGTGCCGCGGGCGGTCGATCCACCGCTCCACGAGCAGGGTGTCGTCGCCGAACGACGACCGGGCCTCGCGCCGCGCCGCCGCGATCTCGTCGGTCAGCGTCGACAGGTCGCGCACCAGGCGCATGCCCTTGCCGCCGCCGCCCGCCGAGGGCTTCAGCAGGACCGGGGCGCCCAGCTCGCGCGCCGCCGCCTCCAGTTCCGGATCCGCCGCGCCGGGGACGACCGGCACGCCCGCGGCCTTCACCGTCTCCTTGGCCCGGATCTTGTCGCCCATCAGGGAGATCGCGGAGGCCGGCGGGCCGATGAAGACCAGGCCCGCCTCCGCGCACGCCCGCGCGAACCCGGCGTTCTCCGCCAGGAAGCCGTATCCGGGGTGGACGGCCTGCGCGCCCGTCCGCCGGGCGGCGTCGAGGAGCGCGTCGACCGAGAGGTACGACTCGGAGGCCGGCGGCGGACCGATCCGTACCGCCGTGTCCGCCTCCCGTACGTGACGGGCCTCGGCGTCGGCGTCGCTGTAGACCGCCACCGAGCGGACGCCGAGCGCCCGCAGCGTGCGGATGACCCGGACCGCGATCTCGCCCCGGTTGGCCACAAGGACTGTGTCGAACATCTTCTGAGGTCCCCTCACATCCGGAAGACGCCGAACTGGGGGTCACCCAGGGGCGCGTTGGCGCAGGCCGTGAGGGCGAGGCCCACCACCTGTCGGGTCTCCATCGGGTCGATGACCCCGTCGTCCCAGAGGCGGGCCGTCGCGTAGTAGGCGTTGCCCTGGGTCTCGTACTGCTCGCGGATCGGGGCCTTGAAGGCGTCCTCCTCCTCCGCGCTCCACTCGTCGCCGAGCTGGTCCCGCTTGACCGTCGCGAGGACGGACGCGGCCTGCTCGCCGCCCATGACCGAGATCTTGGCGTTCGGCCACATCCACAGGAAGCGCGGCGAGTACGCCCGGCCGCACATCGAGTAGTTGCCCGCGCCGTACGAGCCGCCGACGACGACGGTCAGCTTGGGCACGCGCGTGGTGGCGACCGCCGTGACCATCTTCGCGCCGTGCTTGGCGATGCCACCGTGCTCGTACGCCTTGCCGACCATGAAGCCGGTGATGTTCTGGAGGAAGAGGAGCGGGATGCCGCGCTGGTCGCACAGCTCGATGAAGTGCGCGCCCTTCTGCGCGGACTCGGCGAAGAGGATGCCGTTGTTGGCGACGATCCCGACCGGGTGTCCGTGGATCCGGGCGAAGCCGGTGACCAGCGTCTGGCCGTACTCGGCCTTGAACTCCTGGAAACGGGATGCGTCCACGATCCGGGCGATGACCTCCCGGGCGTCGTAGGGGGTGCGGGAGTCCACCGGCACCGCGCCGTAGAGCCCCGCCGGGTCCACTTTCGGCTCCTCGGCCGGCTCGACCGACCACGGCAGTTCGCCGCGGGCCGGGAGGGTGGCGACGATGTTGCGGACGATGCGCAGCGCGTGGGCGTCGTCCTCCGCGAGGTGGTCGGTGACCCCGGACGTACGGGAGTGGACCTCGCCGCCGCCCAGCTCCTCCGCCGTGACGACCTCGCCGGTCGCCGCCTTCACCAGCGGCGGTCCGCCGAGGAAGATCGTGCCCTGGTTCCGCACGATCACGGCCTCGTCGCTCATCGCCGGGACGTACGCGCCGCCGGCCGTGCACGAACCGAGGACCGCCGCGATCTGCGGGATGCCGGCGCCGGACATCCGGGCCTGGTTGTAGAAGATCCGGCCGAAGTGCTCGCGGTCCGGGAAGACCTCGTCCTGCATGGGCAGGAAGGCGCCGCCGGAGTCGACCAGGTAGAGGCAGGGGAGACGATTCTCCAGCGCCACCTCCTGGGCCCGCAGGTGCTTCTTCACCGTCATCGGGTAGTACGTGCCGCCCTTGACGGTCGCGTCGTTGGCGACGATCACGCACTCGCGGCCCGAGACCCGGCCGATGCCGGCGATGACTCCGGCGGCCGGTGCCTGGTCGCCGTACATGCCGTTCGCGGCCAGGGGGGCCAGCTCCAGGAAGGGCGACCCCGGGTCGAGGACGGTGTCCACGCGGTCCCGCGGCAGCAGTTTGCCGCGCGCGGTGTGCCGGGCGCGGGCCTTCTCGCCGCCGCCGAGCGCGGCCGCGGCGAGTTTGGCGCGCAGCGTGGCGACCAGCTCGTGGTGGGCCGCCTCGTTGGCCTGCCAGGCCGGCGACGCGGGGTCCGCCGCGCTCGTCAGCACAGGTGCCTGCTGCATCGACTGAGCTCCCTTGCTCGGTTAATGAGCGTTAACGTATGGCTTTCAGGTTAACGACCGCTAACCCCATTGTCTAGAATCGATTCCATGACCACCACCGCCAGGACCGACGCCCCCACGCGCCGCGAGCAGATCCTCAAGGAGGCCGCTCGCCTCTTCGCCGAGCGTGGGTTCCACGGCGTCGGCGTCGACGAGATAGGAGCCGCCGTCGGCATCAGCGGCCCCGGGCTCTACCGGCACTTCGCGGGCAAGGACGCGATGCTGGCCGAGCTGCTCGTCGGGATCAGCGAGCGGCTCCTCGACGGCGGCCGGCTGCGCGTCGGCGAGGGGGAGAGCGACCCGCGGGCGCTGCTCGGCTCGCTCATCGACAGCCACATCGACTTCGCGCTGGACGACCGGCCGCTGATCACCCTCCACGACCGGGAACTGGACCGGCTGAAGGACGAGGACCGCAAGCGGGTCCGGCAGCTCCAGCGGCAGTACGTGGAGCTGTGGGTGGCGGTCGTGCGGGAGCTGTACCCGGCGTCCTCCGAGAGCGAGGCACGGGCGGCCGTCCATGCGGTGTTCGGGCTCCTGAACTCGACGCCGCACCTCGCCGCCCTCGGACGGACGTCGATGGAGGCGCTCCTGAGGCGGCTGGCGCACGGGGCGTTCGGGGCCCTGGCCGACGCGTAGGCGCCACGGAGCGGAACGATTGCCCACAACGGGGCCCGGTCCAGCAGAATGAGGCCCATGCCGATACTCAGTCGCCCCGCCCTCGTCGAGCACCTTGTACGGACCCGGATCGCAGGTGATGTCGCCACCCCGCGCGACAACAACCTCTCCCACTACCGCAAGCTCGCCAACGGCGACCGGCACTACTGGCTCGGCCTCGAACTCGGCGACCGGTGGACCGACGAGCAGGACGTGCTCGCCGTCATGGCCGAGCGGTGCGGGGTCAACGACGACCCCGCCCACCGCACCGGGCAGGACACCATCGACCCCGACCTGACCGTCGACGCCCTCGACCGGGCCGCCGCCCGGCTGCGCAAGGCCGCCGCGGGCAAGGAGCGGGTGCTCTTCGCGACCGGCCACCCCGGCGCGCTGATCGACGCCCACAGCCGGGTCGCCGCCGCCCTGCGGGCCAAGGGCTGCGACATCGTGCGGATCCCCGGCGGGCTCATCGCGGACGAGGGGTACGTCGTGCAGTTCGCCGACGTCGCCGTCTTCGAGCGCGGCGCCACCCTCTGGCACACCCATTCGCCGGAACCCATGAACGCGATCCTGGACGCACTCGGCGAGGACGGCCGGCCGGACCTCGTCGTCGCCGACCACGGCTGGGCCGGCCGGGCCGGCCAGCGGGGCGTCGACTCCGTCGGCTACGCCGACTGCAACGACCCCGCCCTCTTCATCGGCGAGGCCGAGGGCACCATGCAGGTCACGATCCCCCTGGACGACCACGTCCTGGACCCCCGCTCCTACGAGCCCCTCACCGACTACCTGCTCGACGCGTCCGGGCTGCTCTGACCCGGGCCCACCCCCGGAGTCGGATCCAGATAGACGCGGCGGACGGCGGGGAAGCGCGCCCGCAGCCGCGCCTCCGCCTCCTCGCAGGCCCACTCGACCTGCTCGGCCGAGGACACGTCGCGGAAGTCGACCTTCGCGGCGATCATGACCTCGTCCGGGCCCTGGATCAGCGTCGTCAGCTCCAGGACGCCGACGACGTGCGGGACGGCGAGCAGCTCGTCGCGGACCTCCTCCCGCACGGCACGCGGCAGCGGGCGGCCGATCAGCAGCTCCGCGTTGGAGCGGCCGAGCACCCAGGCCACGTACACGAGCAGCGCGCCGATGAGGATCGAGGCGACGCCGTCCCAGACGTCCGAGCCGGTGATCTGGACACCGAGCAGACCGCCGGCGGCGAGGAGCAGTCCCGCCAGCGCGGCCGAGTCCTCCATCACGACGGCCTTGACGGTGGTGTCGGGGGTGCGCCGGAGATAGCGGCCGAAGGGGGTCCGCTTCCGCTCCGCCTCGCCCCGGACCTGACGCACCGCGGTCCGCAGGGAGAAGCTCTCCAGGACGAAGGCGATGGCGAGGACGATGTACGAGACGAGCGGGTCGCCCACCTCCTCGCCCTGGACGAGCGTGTGGATCCCGTCGTAGACGGAGAAGACCGCCCCGCCGACGAAGGTGGCGACGGCGGCGAGCAGCGCCCAGACGTAACGCTCGCCGGAGTAGCCGAGCGGATGGTCCTCGTCCGCGGGCTTCTCGCTCCGCTTGAGCGCGGTGAGCAGCATGACCTCGGTGACCGTGTCGGCGACCGAGTGGGCCGCCTCGGAGAGCATCGCGCTCGACCCGCTGATCACGCCCGCCACCGCCTTGGCCACGGCGATCCCGAGGTTCGCCGCCGCCGCCACGATCACCGTGAACACGCTCTCGCCCTGTTCCGCCATGGTCCGGACGGTACGTCCGGTCGGTGGCGTGGCAGGCGAACGACACCACCCCTCCGGAACGACGGTGCTAGAAATGAGTCATGGCTGGTTTCCTCAGCCACATGCGCTCGATGCTGAGCGAACGCACCGTCGCCCGTCAGGTCTTCCTCCTCCAGGTGGCGATCGTGGTGCTCCTGGTCGTCGCGGCCATGGTGGCGCTCGTCCTGCAGTCCCGTAACGACAGCGAGCGGGAGGCCCGCACCCGTTCCCTCGCGGTGGCGAAGACCTTCGCCAGCGCCCCCGGCCTCGAAGAGGCCCTGGCCGGCTCCGATCCCTCGGCGGTCCTGCAACCCAGGGCCGAGCAGGCGCGCGCCGGGTCCGAGGTGGCGTTCATCGTGGTGATGACACCCCAAGGGGTGCGCTACACCCACCCCGACCCCGCCCAGATCGGCAAGAAGTACATCGGCACCATCGCCCCCGCAGCGGCGGGCGGAATCGTCAGGGAGACCGTCACCGGAACCCTCGGCCCCTCCATCCGCGCCGTCGTGCCCGTCGTCGGACAGAACGGCGAGGTGATCGCTCTGGTGGCCGCCGGAGTCACCAGCGACCAGGTCAGCGGTATCGTCGAGGCCCAGCTGCCGCTGCTGTTCGGCACCGCGGCGGCCGCCCTCGCCCTCACCACCGCTGGAACGGCGCTGGTCAGCAGGCGGTTGATGCGCCAGACCCACGGTCTGGGGCCCGCCGAGATGACACGGATGTACGACCACCACGACGCGGTGCTGCGCTCCGTACGGGAGGGCGTCCTCATCCTCGACGCCGAGCGGCGGCTGGTCCTGGCCAACGACGAGGCCCGCCGGCTCCTCGACCTCGCTCCCGACGCCTCCGGGTGCCCGGCGCTGGAACTCGGGATCGACCCGGACATGGCCCGGCTGCTGGACTCGGGACGTCCGGCCGCCGACGAGGTGCACGTGGCCGGCGACCGCCTGCTGGCGGTCAACCAGCGGCCCACCGACCGTGACGGCGGCCCGCCCGGCACCGTCGTCACCCTGCGGGACACCACCGAACTGCAGGCGCTGGCCGGCAGGGCCGACATCGCGCAGGAGCGGCTGCGGCTGCTGTACGACGCCGGAATGCGCATCGGGACCACGCTCGACGTCGTGCGGACCGCCCAGGAACTGGCGGACTACGCCGTCCCCCGGTTCGCCGACTTCGTCACCGTCGACCTCGCCGACCCGGTCGTCCTCGGCGAGACGCCGGGCGGGCGGGGCGCGGACATGCGCCGCGTGGCGTTCCGCGGCATCCGGGACGACAGTCCGCTCTATCCGACCGGCAGCCTCATCAGCTTCGTGCCCGCCACGCCCCAGGCGGCGGGATTCGGCACGGGGGAGGTGGTCATGGAGGCGGACATGGCCGCGCTCTCCGGGTGGCAGGAGCAGGATCCGGCGAACGCGCGCAGGCTCCTCGCGTACGGGATCCACTCGATGATCGCGGCCCCGCTGCGGGCCAGGGGCGTCGTCATGGGCGTGGCCACCTTCTGGCGCGCCGAGAAGCCCGAGCCCTTCGAGGAGGACGACCAGTCGCTCGCCGAGGAACTGGTCGCCCGCGCCGCCGTCAGCGTGGACAACGCCCGCCGCTACACGCGGGAGCACACCCTGGCGATCACCCTCCAGCACAGCCTGCTGCCCCGCGCCCTTCCCCGGCGGACCGCGGTGGACGTCGCCCATCGGTACCTGCCGGCGCAGGCCGGGGCCGGCGGGGTGGGCGGAGTCGGCGGCGACTGGTTCGACGTGATCCCGCTGCCGGGTGCCCGGGTCGCGCTCGTCGTGGGCGATGTCGTCGGGCACGGCCTGCACGCGGCCGCCACCATGGGACGGCTGCGGACCGCCGTCCACAACTTCGCGAACCTGGACCTGCCGCCGGACGAGCTGCTGTGGCACCTCGACGAACTGGTCGCCCGGATCGACGAGGACGAGGGCGAGGGCGAGGGCGAGGACGGGGACGGGGACGGGGGCGGTGGCGGCGCCGGGAACGGTGCCGGGAACGGGAACGGTGCCGGGAACGGGGACGGTGCCGGGAACGGGGACGGTGCCGGGAACGGGGCCGCACAGGTCACCGGTGCGACCTGCCTCTACGCGATCTACGACCCGGGCTCCCGGATCTGCACCCTCGCCCGCGCCGGGCACCTCGGCCCCGTCCTCGTGCGGCCCGACGGCAGCGCGGAGTACCCCGACGTCCCCGGCGGCCCGCCCCTGGGCCTGGGCGGCCTGCCCTTCGAGACGGTCGAGCTCGAACTCCCCGAGGGCAGCACCCTCGTGCTCTACACCGACGGCCTCGTCGAGGACCGCGGCCGTGACATCGACGAGGGTCTCGAACTGCTCCGCCGCGCGGTGGCCCACCCCGGCCGCTCCCCGGAGGAGACCTGCCGCGCCGCTCTGGAGTGCCTGCTGCCCGGTCGCCCCCGCGACGACGTCGCGGTGCTGGTCGCCAGGACCCGCGTCCTGGACGCCGACCGCACCGCCGCGTGGGAGGTCCGCTCCGACCCCTCCGCCGTCGCGTCCGTCCGCGCCGAGGCGACCCGGACGCTGGAGGGCTGGGGCCTGCACGAGGAGGCGTTCGTCACCGAGTTGATCCTCAGCGAGCTGGTCACCAACGCCATCCGCTACGGCACCGACCCGATCCGGGTCCGCCTGGTCCGCGACCGCATGCTGATCTGCGAGGTCTCCGACGGCAGCAGCACCGCCCCGCACCTGCGCCGGGCGGCCGAGTCGGACGAGGGAGGGCGCGGCCTGTTCCTGGTGGCCCGGTTCGCCGAGCGCTGGGGAACCCGGTACACCGCCGAGGGCAAGGTCATCTGGACGGAACAGATCATCCCCGCCCGGACGCCCGGCCGGGGATGATCGCGCGACGCCGCGGGTGGATCAGCGCGGGACCCGGACGACACCCTCCTGGATGACGGAGATCGCCAGCTGCCCGTCCTGGGTGTAGATCCGGGCCTGGCCGAGTCCCCGCCCGCCGGAGGCGGACGGCGACTCCTGGTCGTAGAGCAGCCACTCGTCCGCCCGGAACGGCCGGTGGAACCACATCGCGTGGTCCAGCGAGGCCCCGACGACGTCGCCGACCGCCCAGCCGCCGCGCCCGTGGGCGAGGAGCACCGAGTCGAGCAGCGTCATGTCGGAGACGTAGGTCGCCAGACAGACGTGGAGCAGCGGGTCGTCGGCCAGCTTGCCGTTCGTACGGAACCAGACCTGCGAGCGCGGCTCGCGCGGCTCTCCGACGGAGCCCCACGGAGGCACGTCGGCGTACCGCAGGTCCACCGCGGCCCGCGCCTCGACCAGCCGCGCCGCCACGTCCGCCGGCAGGTGCCGGGGCAGCATCTCGGCCGCCGTCGGCAGGGACTCCGGGTCCGGCGCGGCCGGCATGTCGTACTGGTGCTCAAGCCCCTCCTCGTACGCCTGGAAGGACGCGGAGAAGTGGAAGATCGGCTGCCCGTGCTGGACGGCGACGACCCGGCGGGTGGTGAAGGAGCGGCCGTCGCGGATGCGGTCGACCGCGTACACGATCGGCGCGCCCGGGTCCCCGGCGCGCAGGAAGTACGCGTGCAGGGAGTGGACGAGGCGCTCTTCGGGGACGGTCCGGCCCGCCGCGACCAGCGCCTGGGCGGCCACCTGGCCGCCGAAGACGCGGGGGACGACGGCGGAGCGTGACTGTCCCCGGAAGATGTTCTGCTCGATCTGCTCCAGGTCGAGCAGATCGAGCAGGGCGTCGAGAGCCTCGGGCACTTACAGACCCATCGACTTGGCGATGATCGACTTCATGATCTCGCTGGTGCCGCCGTAGATGCGGTTGACGCGGTTGTCCGCGTACAGGCGCGCGATCGGGTACTCGTTCATGTAGCCGTAGCCGCCGTGCAGCTGGAGGCAGCGGTCGATGACGCGG
The DNA here is from genome assembly GCF_040653355.1 of Streptomyces sp. NPDC047971. Classification (NCBI taxonomy): domain Bacteria; kingdom Bacillati; phylum Actinomycetota; class Actinomycetes; order Kitasatosporales; family Streptomycetaceae; genus Streptomyces; species Streptomyces sp. NPDC047971. The sequence goes on from NZ_JBEZNW010000004.1 coordinate 231,816, forward strand.
TGCGCGACCTCGGTGCAAAAGAGCTTGGCGCTCGCGGCCTCGGCCGGGGTCAGCTCGCCCGCGTCCAGGGCCTCCAGGGCGCGGTCGGCGACGGCCTCGGCCGCGTCCACCTCGGCCTGGCAGGCGGCCAGCTCGAACTTGGTGTTCTGGAAGTGCGCGACGGGCTTGCCGAAGACGGTGCGCTCCTGCACGTACTGCTGGGCGAACCGGACGGCGGCCTTGGCCTGCGCGTAGGCGCCGAAGGCGATGCCCCAGCGCTCGGAGGCCAGGTTGTGGCCGAGGTAGTAGAAGCCCTTGTTCTCCTCGCCGAGCAGGTCCTCGACCGGCACCTTCACGTCGACGAACGCCAGCTCGGCGGTGTCGGAGGTGCGCAGGCCGAGCTTGTCCAGCTTGCGGCCGATGGAGTAGCCCTCGGACTTGGTGTCCACGGCGAAGAGGGAGATGCCGTGGCGGCGGTCCTCGGCCGTCGGCGCGGACGTACGGGCGCAGACGATCACGCGGTCGGCGTGGACGCCACCGGTGATGAAGGTCTTGGCGCCGTTGAGGACGTAGTGCGTGCCGTCCTCGGAGAGCTTGGCGGTGGTCTTCATGCCCGCGACGTCGGAGCCGGTGCCCGGCTCGGTCATCGCCAGCGCCCACATCTCGTCGCCGGAGACGAAGTTCGGGAGGTAACGCTTCTTCTGCTCGTCGGTGGCGAGCATCTTGATGTACGGCAGCGCGAGCAGCACGTGCACGCCGGAGCCGCCGAACTGGACGCCCGCGCGGGCGGTCTCCTCGTAGAGGACGGCCTCGAACTTGTGGGTGTCCAGGCCCGCGCCGCCGAACTCCTCGGGGACGTTGATGCCGAAGATGCCCAGCTCGCCGAGCTTGCCGTAGAAGTCGCGCGGCGCCTGGCCCGCGGCGAACCACTCGTCGTAGACGGGGACGACCTCGGCCTCGATGAAGGCCCGGATGGTGTCCCGGAACGCCTCGTGGTCCTCGTTGAATACCGTACGGCGCACGAGCCGCCTCCTTCGGAGTGTGGGTACCTGACGCACTATGCCTAAGCGCTTGCTCAGTCAAGTTACCCACCGGTTCGCGCCGCTGTCCAGATCTGCGCGCCCAAGGTTGTCCATGTCACGTCTGGTCAGGAGCCGGAGGCCTCTTCGCGGATCCAGCGACGGTTCACGTCGTCGTATGCGAACGAAGGCCTGCCGGCGACGGGGGCGGTGCGGAACGGCTGCCCGTCGTCGGTGATCCGGACCGTCCCCGAACGGCCCTCGCTGCTCCACACAAGCTCCAGGTACCAGCGGCAGTCGCAGCCCGCCGTCCGGGCGGTGACGAGCAGCTCCTCCGGGTCCGCGGAGGTCACCGCGTACGGGAAGGAGATCGCCGGGAGCGTCCGGCCCTCCTCCCCGGAGGCGTCGTACCCGTCGCGCGCCCGAGCCACGGGCCGCGGCCGGTCCAGATCCACCTCGAAAAGGCGCGGCGTCACCGCCCCGCCGCACCCGTCGCCCATCCGGTACGCCGCCCACGGCAGCGGCGCGCCCCGCTCCACCACCCGCACGTGCAGCGCCTGGAGCACCACTGCTGCCGCGCCCTTCCCCTGCACCGACACCCGCACCAGCGTCTCCCCGCCGTCCACGGCCTCCTGCGCCGCCGCCCAGCTCCGCGCGTCGGCCGCCTCCGGCGGGGGAGGGGGCGTCCGCTCCATGAGGTAGGTGTACGCGCACCCGTCCTTCCAGATGTCCGAGGCGACCGTCCACGTCAGCGGCGCCGGTGGTTCGGCGGCCCGCTCCCGGGTCTTCCCGGGCAGGAGTACGGCTCCGAGCGTCACCGTCCCCACGACCGCGAGCACCCCGCAGACCACGCCCACCCACCCCCACCGGCGCCTCCGCCGCTCGGACGGGAGGCCCGGCACGCGCGCGTGCACGGCTTCCAGCTCGGGTTCGGGCGCCGGCTCCGCGCCGGGTTCCGGTGCCGGAGGCCGGCGGGTGCCGTCCGCGCGGTTCCAGGCCACCTCCAGGGCCCGCCGCTCCTCCTCGTCCGCGCCGCACAGCAGGGCGAGGCGGTCGATCACGGCGAACTCCTCCGGGACGGTCGCGCCGGAGCAGTAGCGGTGGAGGGTGGACGCGCTGACGCTCAGGCGCCGGCCCAGCGCCTCGTAACTTCTCCCGTCCCGCGCCTTCAGCGCGCGCACGAGCCGCGCGAACTCCTCGACGGCGGCGTCCTTCGGCATTCCATCCCCCTCGACCCTGCGTCCCACCCTTCACGTCCTTGCACGTCAGTGGGGGTGGAATGGTTCCGGGACGGATGACGGGCGCGTCACCGTTGCAGGCGGCGGGCGCCGACCCCGACGCTGGTGGAGCACTGACCGAACGACCCGACGGGGGATCCACCACCATGCGCAAGCTCCGTACCGCACTCGCCACCGCCGCCGCCGCCGCGCTGGGCCTCGCGGCCCTCGCCACGGCCCCGGCGCAGGCCGCCGCCCAGCCGGCCTTCCTCGCCGCCTCCCAGATGCCGCCGTCGTCGACGCCGTGGACCGCCACCCAGGTCTTCGCCGGCGTCCCGGAGAACGGCGGCGCCCTCTGCGCCCCGTACAAGATCCCGGCGCAGAACTCCCGCTACCGCGAGTTCAGCACCGAGCTCGACACCAACGGCGTCCAGATCACCACCGTCGCCCGCACCGAGGCCGACGCCGTGAAGCTGGTCGACACCCTCCGCAAGTCCCTCGCCGGCTGCGGGCCCCTCCTTGAGCGGCAGAACCCGGGCCTGAAGGCCGTCAGCGCCGCCCACGGCAAGGTCGCCGTCGAGGAGGGCGCCTGGGTCTACAGCCTGGACACCGCCGACCCGCAGATCGGCAGCACCGACATCCACCTCTTCTCGGTGGGCCGGGACGGCAGGACCGTCACCTTCGTCCGGTGGGGCCAGATGGGCGACCTGAAGGACGCCCCGCTGACGGCGTTCAAGACGACGACCAAGACCGCCGTGAACAAGCTCTACTGATTCGGCCCGGAGCGCCCGACGCCGCGGTCACCCGGGGGGAGTGGCCGCGGCGCCGGGGCCCTCGGGCACCCGGCCGAGGGCGAACCACAGCTCCATCCGTACGTCCGCGTCGTCCAGGTCCATGCCCAGCAGCGTGGCGCAGCGCGCGATGCGCTGGCGGACGGTGTTGCGGTGGATGTCCATCGCCACGGCCGTGCGGTCCCAACTGCCGTGGAGCGAGAGCCAGGTGCGCAGGGTCCCGGTGAGCGGCTCGCCGATCGGTGCGAGCAGCCGCCGGGCGTACGCGGCCGCCTCCGCCGGGTCCATCAGCCCGCCGAAGCCGGCGGGCCGGTGCCGTACGAGCGCCGCGCGGGTCGCCTCGGCCCGCCGCAGCGCCCGCGCGGCCTGCGCGTCACCGACGGCGAGATCCCGTGCCTCGACGGGGGCGCTGACCCCGAGGGTCCACCCGGGCTGCGCGGTGGCGGGGGAGGAGGCGGGCAGGAGGAGCCGGACGGTGCCGCCGTCCGGTGCGCCCGCGTCCAGCAGCGAGGTCCCCAGGGCGCTCGCCAGGGTCGACGCCGCGAAGGGAGTGCCGTCGCCGCCGTGGGCGTGGACCACCGTCCAGGGGTCGGGGCCCAGGGCGGACGCCGCCTCGGCCGGGGACGTGCCGAGCAGCATGCGGACCAGGGCCGCGTCCCGGGCCGAGACCTCCGCGCCGCGGTGCGGAGCGGTCAGCAGCGAGAGCAGGACGACCGCCACCCCGGCGATCGTGTGGTCCGCGGCCTCCCGCCGCTCGGCCGCCACTCCCAGCGCCAGCCCGTCGCCGCCGCCCAGCGCGTAGGCGGAGAGCACCATCCCGCCGCCGTCCCCGCTCGCCGACGCCGGTCCGCCGGGGCGCGGGCCCACCACCTCCGCGAGCTGCCGCAGCGCCTCCTCCGCCGCCGCCCCGATCGCCCGCCCCGCCGCCGCGTACGCCGTGCCGTCCGCCGCGTACAGCACCGCACGCCCGCCGAGCCGGGACGCCAGCGCGCCGAGGACCGCGGGGACCGGCGCCGGCCGGGCGGCCGCCGTGGCCAGCGACTGCTGTGCCTCGGTCACCCGTCGCAGCTCGCGGAGGCGGGCCTCCGCCATGAGCCGCCACACCGCCCGGGCGACCGCCGTGAACGGCGTCTGCGGGGGCACTTCGAGCAGTGGCAGCCCGTGCCGCTCACAGGCCGCGACGAGCTCGGCCGGAACGGTGTCGTACACCGGCGCGACCCCGAAGCCGAGCGCCGCGGCCCCGGCCTCCACCACCCGCTCGACGTAGCGCGCCGGATCGACGAGCTGCACGCCCGCCGTCATCAGCAGCTCGCCACCGAGCAGATACGGATACGGGTCGGCCATCTCGGAGGTGTGCACCCAGTGGATGGAGGCGTCCCCGGGCCCGGCGAGCAGCCGCAGGCCGAGGTCCTGCCTCCCGAGCAGTGCGGCCAGCGAGACGGGTGGTGAGGGCGGGGCCGGTGGCGAGGGCGTGGACTCCTGTGCGGACATGGGTGTGGACCCTTCGTACATCCCGGAGGCGAACAGTGGAGGAAACGTACACTTCATCGTCGCTTTCCGGCCACCTACTGTCGTCCCATCCAGCGGCCGCGGGTACGGGCGGATGTCCCCGCGATCAGTCACTGGAGTCACTCCACCCGCACGACACGCCACCGAAGTGAACGAGGGAGGGCCCCATGGCCGTCGACTACACAGTGATCGTCCTGTACTTGGCCGGGATGCTCGCGATGGGTTGGTGGGGTATGCGCCGCGCCAAGTCCAAGAGCGAGTTCCTGGTCGCGGGCCGGCGCCTCGGGCCCTGGATGTACTCCGGCACCATGGCCGCCATCGTCCTCGGCGGCGCCTCGACCATCGGCGGCGTGGGCCTCGGATACAAGTACGGCCTCTCCGGCGCCTGGATGGTCTTCACCATCGGCCTCGGTCTGCTGGCCCTCTCGATCTTCTTCTCCGCCCGCATCGCGCGGCTGAAGGTCTACACCGTCTCCGAGATGCTCGACCTGCGCTACGGCGGCAAGGCCGGCGTCATCTCCGGCGTGGTCATGTGGGCGTACACGCTGATGCTCGCGGTCACCTCGACCATCGCGTACGCCACCATCTTCGACGTCCTCTTCGACCTGCCCCGCACGGTCGCGATCGTCCTCGGCGGCGCCATCGTCGTGGCGTACTCGACGCTCGGCGGCATGTGGTCCATCACCCTCACCGACATGGTGCAGTTCGTGGTGAAGACCATCGGCGTGCTGATCCTGCTGCTGCCCATCGCCGTGATCAAGGCCGGCGGCTTCGCCGAGATGAAGGCCCAGCTGCCCACCGAGTACTTCGCGCCGCTCGGCATCGGCGGCGAGACGATCTTCACCTACGTGCTGATCTACACCTTCGGCATGCTCATCGGCCAGGACATCTGGCAGCGCGTCTTCACCGCCCGGACCGACAAGGTCGCCAAGTGGGGCGGCACCGTCGCCGGCACCTACTGCCTCGTGTACGCCCTCGCCGGCGCCGTCATCGGCACCGCGGCCAAGGTGCTCTACCCCAACCTGCCCAGCGCCGACGACGCCTTCGCGACCATCGTCAAGGACGAGCTGCCCATGGGCGTCCGGGGCCTGGTCCTCGCCGCCGCGCTCGCCGCCGTCATGTCGACCTCCTCCGGCGCGCTGATCGCCTGCGCCACCGTCGCCAACAACGACATCTGGTCGAGGTTGCGCGGGCTCACCGCCGGAGGCGGCGGCGACGACCACGACGAGGTGAAGGACAACCGTCTCTTCATCCTCCTCATGGGCATCGCCACCATCGCCATCGCCATCGCCCTGAACGACGTCGTGCAGGCCCTGACCGTCGCCTACAACCTGCTGGTCGGCGGGCTGCTCGTGCCGATCCTCGGCGGCCTGCTGTGGCGCCGCGGCACCGTCCAGGGAGCCCTGGCGGCGGTCACCGTCGGCGGCCTGTCGGTGATTGGCCTGATGTGGGCTTACGGAATCCTGGCAAATGAGCCTGTTTACTATGGTTTGTTGGCCTCGCTCGCCGCCTATGTGATCGTTTCCCTGGCCACCCGCCCGACGGACGCCGCCGTACTCGCGAACTGGCGAGCGCGACTGGCGGGCCAGGACACCGCCGACGCGACGCCGGAGACCGTGCCGGCCGCCGCGACCGGCTGACCGCACCGCAGACACCCGGCCGGGGGCCCCGAGACCCGAGGCCCCCGACCGGACCCCCACCGATACACCCCAGGAGGACCCGACCATGAGCAGCGACCAGAACGCCTTCCGCGGCCCGACCGACTCGTCCCGCATCCCGCGGTACGCCGGTCCCGCGACGTTCGCCCGGCTGCCGCGACTCGACGAGGTCGGCACCGCCGACATCGCCGTGGTCGGCGTCCCCTTCGACAGCGGCGTCTCCTACCGCCCCGGCGCCCGCTTCGGCGGCAACGCGATCCGCGAGGCCTCCCGCCTCCTGCGCCCGTACAACCCGGCGCAGGACGCCTCGCCGTTCGCCCTGGCCCAGGTCGCCGACGCCGGTGACATCGCCGCCAACCCGTTCAACATCAACGAGGCCGTCGAGACCGTCGAGGCCGCCGCCGACGAGATCCTCGGCACCGGCGCCCGGATGATGACCCTCGGCGGCGACCACACCATCGCCCTGCCGCTGCTGCGCTCCGTCGCCAAGAAGCACGGCCCCGTCGCCCTGCTCCACTTCGACGCGCACCTCGACACCTGGGACACGTACTTCGGCGCCGAGTACACCCACGGCACGCCGTTCCGCCGGGCCGTCGAGGAGGGCATCCTCGACACCGAGGCGCTCTCCCACGTCGGCACGCGCGGCCCGCTCTACGGCAAGCAGGACCTCACCGACGACGAGAAGATGGGCTTCGGCATCGTCACCTCGGCGGACATCTACCGCCGCGGCGCCGACGAGGTCGCCGACCAGCTGCGCCAGCGCATCGGCGACCGCCCGCTGTACATCTCCATCGACATCGACTGCCTCGACCCGGCCCACGCGCCCGGCACCGGCACCCCGGAGGCGGGCGGCATGACCTCCCGCGAGCTCCTGGAGATCCTGCGCGGCCTGTCCTCCTGCAACCTGGTCTCGGCCGACGTCGTCGAGGTCGCCCCGGCCTACGACCACGCCGAGATCACCGCGGTCGCCGCCTCGCACACGGCGTACGAGCTGACGACGATCATGTCCCGCCAGATCGCGGCGGCCCGCGAGGCGAAGTAGCCTTCCGCGGCGCGGGTCGGGCCCTGCCCGCCCCGCGCCGCCTTCGGGGTGTGCGCACCGGCCCGCACGGGCCTCCCGGGACGAGATCCCGGGGGAACGCGCGGGCACACCCCGACCGCCGGCCCGCACCCGACCACGCCACGCCCCGAGGGACCCGCCATGACCCACGACCACGACCTGGTCCTGCGCCCGACCGCCGCCCAGACGGAGGCCGCGCTCAACCCGCCCGCCGGGCGGAACGGCGGCGACCTCGTCATCGAGACCCTCTCCGGGCTCGGCGCCACCACCGTCTTCGGCCTGCCGGGCCAGCACGCCCTCGGCATGTTCGACGCGCTGCGCCGCTCCTCCCTCACGTACGTCGGACTGCGCGTCGAGAACAACGCGGGCTTCGCCGCCGACGCGTACGGCCGGATGACCGGCGAGGCGGCCCCGCTGCTCCTCTCCACCGGCCCCGGCGCGCTGATGTCCCTCGCCGCGCTCCAGGAGGCGGCGGCCGCCTCCGCGCCCGTCCTCGCGATCGGCAGCCAGATCCCGGCGGCCGGACTCGGCGGCGGCAGGCACGGCTACCTTCACGAGCTGCGGGACCAGCAGGCGTCCTTCCGGGACATCGTGAAGTCGGTGCACACCGTCCGCACCCAGTCCCAGATCCCGTCCGCGATCGCGGCGGCCTGGGAGTCGGCGCTGACCGCCCCGCACGGGCCGGTCTGGGTCGAGATCCCGCAGGACGTCCTCCTCGCGGAGACCACCCTGCCGGTCGTGACGGCGATGGACGCGACACCCGAGGAGGTCGTCCCGCGTCCCGAGCTGACCGCGGTCGCGGCCCACCTCCTCGCGAACGCCGAGCGGCCCGCGATCATCGCGGGCGGCGGAGTCGTCCGCTCCGACGCCTCCGGCAAGCTGCGCGCGCTCGCCGAGCGGATCGCCGCGCCCGTGGTCACCACCTTCGGCGGCAAGGGCGCCTTCCCCTGGGAACACCCGCTCTCGCTCCAGTCCTGGCTGGAGGACCGGCACACCACGGACTTCCTGGAGGACGCGGACGTCCTGCTGGTCGTCGGTTCCGGCCTCGGCGAGCTGTCCTCGAACTACCACACCTTCGCCCCGCGCGGCCGGGTGATCCAGATCGAGGCCGAGGCGGGCAAGCTGGAGTCGAACCACCCGGCGCTCGGCATCCACGCGGACGCCCGCCTGGCGCTCTCCGCGCTCCTGGAGACCGTGGAGGCGCGCGAGGACGCCGGCGCCCCGGAGCGCGTCAAGGCCGTCCTCACCGAGGTCCGGGACCGGATCGCGGCCCAGGACCTGGGCCTGGAGCAGCGGATCGTGGCCTCGGTCCGCGAGGCGCTCCCGGACGACGCGCCCAGCTTCTGGGACATGACGATCCTGGCGTACTGGGCCTGGTCCGCCTTCGACGCCCGCCACCCCAACACGATGCACTCCGCCCAGGGCGCCGGCGGCCTCGGCTACGGCTTCCCCGCGGCCCTCGGCGCCGCGGCGGCCGACCCGACCCGTCCGGTCCTCGCGGTCTCGGGCGACGGCGGAGCGATGTACTCGATCGCGGAGCTGGCGACCGCGAAGCAGTACGGCTACGACGTCACCTGGCTGATCGTCGACGACGGCGGCTACGGGATCCTGCGCGAGTACATGACGGACGCGTTCGGCGAGGCCACGGGCACGGAGCTGGCCCGTCCCGACTTCGTCGCCCTCGCCGAGTCCTTCGGCGTCCAGGCGTCCCGCACGACCCCCGAGACGCTGACGGCCGACCTCGCGAAGGCCCTGGCCACCCCCGGCCCCTCCGTGGTGGTCCTCCCGGCGCTCCTGCGGATGTTCGAGCCGACGCACCTGTGAGCGAACGGCGCCCGTCGCGCCGACCGGGCAGGCATGTCGCCCCCGGTGTCGCGGGCGGCCCACACGAGGGGGCGCACCGCCGGGCACGGCCCGACCGGTCCTAGGACCATGGACGGGTCTTCGCCGCGGTGTGTTGCGGCGGGATGAAATCCCGCCGCGCCCGCGTTGGTGCCTTCCGGTAGAGCAGGACGAACGGGAGGCGACCACGTGGCCGCGGCGGGGCAGGAACAGGCGGAGCGGCAGGCGCCGAAGCCGCAGGGCTGGGCGCGCAGGCTGAGCGGCTACGCGTGGCGGTACAAGGCCAACGTGCTGCTCGCGCTCGGCTCCTCGCTGGCCGGAATGGCCGTCCTCGCCCTCGCGCCGCTCATCACCAAGGTCATCATCGACGACGTCATCGGCGCGAAGACGAGGTCCCTCGCCGTCTGGACCGGCCTCCTCCTCGCCGCCGCCGTCGTCGTCTACCTCCTCACCTACGTCCGCCGCTACTACGGCGGACGGCTCGCCCTCGACGTCCAGCACGACCTCCGCACCGAGATGTACGGCACCATCACCCGGCTCGACGGACGGCGGCAGGACGAGCTGTCCACCGGGCAGGTCGTCGGACGGGCCACGAGCGACCTCCAGCTCATCCAGAGCCTTCTCTTCATGCTCCCGATGACGATCGGGAACTTCCTGCTCTTCCTGATCTCGCTGGCCGTCATGGCCTGGCTCTCCCTCCCCCTCACCCTCGTCGCCCTCGCCGTCGCCCCCGCCCTCTGGTTCATCGCCAAGCGCAGCCGGGCCCGCCTCCACCCCGCCACCTGGTACGCCCAGGCGCAGGCCGCCGCCGTCGCCGGGGTCGTCGACGGGTCCGTGACCGGCGTCCGCGTCGTCAAGGGCTTCGGCCAGGAGGACCAGGAGACCGGGAAGATCCGCGAGGCCAGCCGCAAGCTCTTCGCCGGACGGCTGCGGACCATCCGACTGAACGCGCGCTACACCCCGGCCCTCCAGTCCGTGCCCGCCCTCGGCCAGGTCGCCGTCCTCGCGCTCGGCGGCTGGCTCGCCACCCGCGGTCAGATCACCCTCGGCACCTTCGTCGCCTTCTCCGCCTACCTCGCCTCGCTCGTCGGCCCGGTCCGGATGCTCGCCATGGTCCTCACCGTCGCCCAGCAGGCCCGGGCGGGCGTCGAGCGCGTCCTGGAGCTCATCGACACCGAGCCGGTCATCCAGGACGGTACGAAGGAACTGCCGGCCGACGCCGAGGCGACGGTCGAGTTCGACGACGTCTCCTTCGCCTACGAGGACGGCCGGCCCGTCCTCGACGGGTTCTCCCTGGAGATCCGCGCCGGCGAGACCGTCGCCGTCGTCGGCGCCTCCGGCTCCGGCAAGTCCACCGTCTCGCTCCTGCTGCCCCGCTTCTACGACGTCACCCACGGCGCCGTCCTCGTCGGCGGTCACGACGTCCGCGAGCTCACCCTCGACTCGCTGCGCGCCGCCATCGGACTCGTGCCCGAGGACAGCTTCCTGTTCTCCGACACCGTCCGCGCCAACATCGCGTACGGGTACCCGGACGCCACCCAGGAGCAGATCGAGACCGCCGCCCGCGCCGCCCAGGCGGACCGTTTCATCGCCGAGCTGCCCGAGGGCTACGACACCAAGGTCGGCGAGCACGGACTCACCCTCTCCGGCGGCCAGCGCCAGCGCGTCGCGCTCGCCCGCGCCATCCTCGCCGACCCCCGGCTGCTCCTCCTCGACGACGCCACCTCCGCCGTCGACGCGCGCGTGGAGCACGAGATCCACGAGGCCCTCGCCTCCGTGATGGCCGGCCGCACCACGCTTCTCATCGCCCACCGCCGCTCGACCCTCGGCCTGGCCGACCGGATCGCCGTCCTCGACGACGGCAGGCTCTCCGACATCGGCACCCACGAGGAGCTGGAGGAGCGCTCCGCGCTCTACCGGAAGCTCCTCACCGACCCCGACGAGCTCGGCGGCGTCTCGCCCGGCCACACCCTGCCCGTCGAGGTGCCCGAGGACCGCAGCCTGCGGGCCGAGCTGGACGCCGAGTTCGACGCGGAACGCGGCATCACCCCCACCCTCTGGGTGCGGGAGGAGACCGAGGACGACGAGTCCCGGACCCCCGGGGCCACCCCCGAACTCCTGGCCGCCGTCGAGGCGCTGCCGCCCGCCACCGACACCCCCGACATCGACGAGGCGCGGGCCGTCACCCCCGAGGACTCGTACGGACTGCGCCGCCTGCTGCGCGGCTTCAGGGCCCCCCTCCTCATCAGCCTCGGCCTCGTCGCCGTCGACGCGGGCATGGGCCTGCTGCTGCCCGTCCTGATCCGGCACGGCATCGACGACGGCGTGAACAAGCTCGCCATGGGCGCCGTCTGGGCCGCCTCCGCGCTCGCCCTGGTCACCGTCCTCGTGCAGTGGGTCGCCCAGACCGCCGAGATCAAGATGACCGGTCGCACGGGCGAGCGCGTCCTCTACGCCCTGCGCCTGAAGATCTTCGCCCAGCTCCAGCGGCTCGGCCTGGACTACTACGAACGCGAGCTGACCGGCCGGATCATGACCCGGATGACCACGGACGTCGACGCCCTGTCCACGTTCCTGCAGACCGGGCTCGTCACCGCGTTCGTCTCCGTCACGACCTTCTTCGGCATCATGGGCGCGCTGCTCGTGCTCGACCTCCAGCTCGCCCTGGTCGTCTTCGCGACGCTCCCGGTCCTCGCCGTCGCCACGTACTTCTTCCGCCGCTCCAGCGTGAAGGCGTACGAGCTGGCGCGTGATCGGATCAGCGTGGTCAACGCCGACCTCCAGGAGTCCGTCTCCGGCCTCCGCATCGTCCAGGCGTTCCGCCGCGAGCACTCCGGCGTCGCCCGCTTCACGGCCCGCAGCGACGAGTACCGCGAGGCCCGTGTCCGCGGCCAGCGGCTCATCTCGGTCTACTTCCCCTTCGTCACGCTGCTGTCGTCCGTGGCCGCCGCGGCCGTGATGATCGTCGGAGCCAACCGGATCGAGGCGGGCACGCTGACGACCGGCGCCCTGGTCGCCTACCTCCTCTACATCGACCTGTTCTTCGCCCCCGTCCAGCAGCTCTCCCAGGTCTTCGACGGCTACCAGCAGGCCACCGTCTCCCTGAAGCGGATGCAGGAACTCCTGCGGGAACCGACCTCGACGGCCGCCGCAGACGAGCCCCTCGACGTGCTGTCGCTGCGCGGCGAGATCGCCTTCGAGGACGTCTCCTTCGCGTACGGGTCCGCCGACGAGCCCGAAGAAGCCCTCACCGGCATCGACCTGCGGATCCCCGCCGGGCAGACCGTGGCCTTCGTCGGCGAGACCGGCGCCGGGAAGTCCACCCTGGTCAAACTCGTCGCCCGGTTCTACGACCCCACCTCGGGCCGGGTCACCGCCGACGGCACCGACCTCAGGGACCTGGACCTCACCGCGTACCGCCACCGGCTCGGGGTCGTGCCCCAGGAGGCGTACCTCTTCGCCGGCACGGTCCGCGACGCCATCGCCTACGGCCGGCCGGAGGCGACCGACGCCGAGGTCGAGGCGGCGGCCCGCGCGGTCGGCGCCCACGACATGATCGCGACCCTGGACGGCGGCTACCTCCACGAGGTCGCCGAACGCGGCCGCAACCTCTCCGCGGGGCAGCGGCAGCTGATCGCCCTGGCCCGCGCCGAGCTCGTCGACCCGGACGTGCTGCTCCTCGACGAGGCCACGGCCGCCCTCGACCTGGCCACCGAGGCCCAGGTCAACCAGGCCACCGACCGCCTCGCCGGCCGCCGTACGACGCTGGTCGTCGCCCACCGGCTCACCACCGCGGCCCGCGCCGACCGGGTGATCCTCATGGCGCACGGCCGCGTCGCGGAGGACGGCACCCACGACGAGCTGCTGGCCCGGGGCGGGAGGTACGCGGAGCTGTGGCGCACGTTCATCGGCGAGGCGGAACCGGCGGAGGCGAAGGCGGTCTGAGTGAGGCGTCACCGGCGACGGCGACGCGGTCCGAGCGAGGCGTCACGGGCGAGGGCGACGCGGTCCGAGCGAGGTGTCACGGACGAGGGCGACGCGGTCCGAGCGAGGCGTCACGGACGAAGGCGACGCGGTCCGAGCGAGGCGGAAGGCGGAGGAGCTCTGAGTACGAGCGCGGATTCCGCCGCCCGCCCGTGCCGGTTTGAATCGGGGGCATGAGCAACGAGCCCTCCGCCCCCGCCCGAGTCCGGGCCGCGTCCCGCCCCGGTGGCGTCGCCCGCCCGGACCCGGCGGCCTACCGGCTGCGCACCCGTGCCCTGTGGTGGGGGCTGGCCCTGGCGCCCGCGACCGTCCTGGTCGTGTTCCTGAGCCTGACCACGCCCGAGGGTTCCGGCTGCGTCCTCAACGGTGACTGCGGCACCGTCCCCGGCTGGGCGTATCTCACCACCCTCGCCGTCGCGGCCGGGGCCTGGATCCACGCGCTCCTCACCCCGGACGGCCCCGCCCCGGCGTCCTCCCGGAAGGCCGCGTTCTGGACGATGCTCGGCGCGGAGTGCGTCTTCCTCCTTCTCGTCCTCTCGTACTTCGGCGGTCAGTGACCCGAGCTGCCGCCGGGGGCCGACGTGCCGATCGGCCCCTGGTGGTCGATGAGGACGACCGGTGGATTGCCGCTGAGTTGCTGCCAGATGGTGACCAGCGCCACGACCTGGGCGACGAGCAGCGCGACCTGCGCCGACGCCGTACGCATCTGGTAGAGGGAGAGCAGCAGGCCCGTCCGGGTGGGCCAGTAGTGCCGTTCCTGCCGGAAGGTGTCGATGTCCATGAGCATCCCCGTCAGGGTGAGCACGAGCGTCATCAGAGCCGCGTTGAGGGCGGCCGTGCCGATCGGCTGACCGACCACCACATTGCCCAGCAGGTCGACCAGCAAGGGCAGGGAGTAGACGATCGCCAGGGTGAAGCCGCGGCCCGGACCACGCCGCATGGGGAGTATCCGCCACAGCGCACCCAGCGTGAATCCGGCGCCGGCCCAGATCACCACCGAGCTCACCAGGTACGTCAGCATGCTCGCGAAGCCGAATTGGTAGCTGAAGCTGTCGGCCCAGAGCGTGCCCCGGACCTGGTCCGCCCAGAACAGCACCCCGGTGGCGGGGAGCCCGACCAGTGAGGCGATGACCGCGGCACGGCAGGCGTTGTCCCACCAGCCGGCTCGGGGCCCCCAGGCCAGCGCCAGCTCCACCGGTCCGACCTCGTGCGGGAGCCTGACGCGGTGGTGCCGATGCCGTGGGTGGAGCGGAGTCCAGCGGTGCAGCCGGTCCAGCTTCCGCTCAAGGGGGGCTCTTGCCCCTTCCGTCTGCCCCTGTTCGAGCCGACGCAGCTCGGCGTGCAGCTCGCGGTGCTGGCGTGCCATGGCCATCATCCGGATCCGGTGGTGCTCCCCGACGACGCGATGGAGCGGGACAGCGGGCGTGAGGAGCCGTCCGAGCACCGAGTGCCTCCTGCCCAGCGCGAGCAGCGCGGACAGGAGGCACCAGACGACGACGAGCGACAGCAGAGGGAGCGGTACTCCCCCGTACTGGCCGACCGCGGGGGCCACCGCCATCACGAAGAAGAGCTTGAGCAGCAACGGGTCGTGCCGTCGCAGGACTTCGCCCGTGTGCCCGGGCGCACCCTGCCGTGCCCGGGCGAGGGCGAGGAGGGCGACGGAGGCCATCCACCACGAGGCGAAGCCGGCCGCCCAGTCGGCGACGTTGGAGGCGAACCACCGCTGGTCGTTGAAGACGGTGGCCGCCCGGAACAGGGCGTAGTCGGTGCCCGTGCCGCGGTCGGTGAGCCAGGACACGCGGTCCCACCAGTACGCCGCGGCCCACAGGCTGCCGGCGGCGACGGCACACGAGACGAGGGCGGTGCCGACGAGGACGACGGGCGAGAAACGGCCGCCGAGGAAGGTGCCGCCGGGGCCGCCCGGGGACGCGTCGCGCCACAGTCGCAGACAGCCGCTCACCAGACCCACCAGCCAGATGAACACCAGCGCGGCGCACCCGAGGGCGAACCAGTAGATGCCACCCGCCGAGTCGTACGCGGCGACCTCCTCGGGGTAGCGGCCCCAGTACAGCGCCATGGTGGGCGGCAGCCCGAAGAGCGAGGGCGCGAGGGCCAGAGTGCCGACGTATCCGAGCGCCGCCGTCACTGCGGCCAGGGCCGCCCGGCCGGGTCTGCCGAGGACACACAGCGCCACACCCAGGAGCGCCGTCACGATCAGGTGGACCGCCTGCCGGTGGTCCGTGTACGGGGTGCCGTCGGGCAACTCCTCCAGAAAGTTCAGGAGATGGTCGTCGGAGGCATGGACCATGGTGATGGTGAACCAGGTCCAGGTCACCGTACGGAGGTTCCGCCGGGCCGCCTCCTCCTCCGGCGTGGGCAGCGCCAGGGGCGGTCGGTGCCGGAGCTTTCGGAGCAGCACCAGGGTCGTCACCAGGACGGCGACGTCCCAGGAGAGCCAGCCGAGGACGTCGGCACGGTTCCACGGGTAGGTCGCCCAGCGAGCGGCGTTGGCCTTGGTGGCGGGAGGCTGCAGTTCCAGGTGCAGACCGCTCGGAGGGCCGGGGGTCGTCGCCGTGCCGTTCCAGGTCAGCACGGTCGAGGATCCCGTCGTCGGGGCGGGGACCACGGAACGCGCGGGCCTGCCCCCGAGGTCGATCCGGACCCGGCTCCACACGGACCGGGACAGCGCGTCGGGGGACAGGAGCTCCAGGTGCCATGTGCGGCTGCCCGAGACCATGTGCCACGGTCCGACGTCACGGTCGCCCTTCGCGTACACCCAGGTGACGGTCTGCTGTTCCACGGTGACCCAGGTCTTGTCCGCCCTGACCCGTGGCTGCTTGTACTGCCATTCGGTGTCGCGGTACTGCGTCGGGGCCTCGGAGGACCGCAGCAGACAGCGCATCGCCGTCCGGTAGTCCTCGGTGTCCCGGTTCAGGAGCAGCGCGGACGACCACATCCAGGCGCGCGGCACCTTGATCACGAGATCGCTCGTCACCTTGGTCGAGTACTGACCGTCGTGCGCGATCCGTAACGACGCGTCGACCTCGGCGCCTCTCAACGTCCGTTTGACGCAGACGTTGTCGGGCGGCTCCTCGGCGGCGTACGCGGTCCCGGACGAGACCAGACCACAGGTCAGCACGGACAGCGTGAGCACCACGACGGCCGCGAGAAGACAGATCACCCGCGCGGAGGCACCGCGCGACGACCGTAAGGAACCCACCCCTGAGAACCGCACCCTGAGACCCCACCCGTTCCTCGGTCCGAGCAGGAAAGCGTATCGAATGACGGCAACCGAACCGGCGCCTTCTGCGTCGTACGCATGTACGGCAGAGAGCGAGGAGGGGATCCGGTGTTCGGTGGGACCAGAGGGACGGCACGCGGTACGCGACTGCTCGGACATCTGCTGGCGGTGCTGCTCGCCGTGGGCGCCCTCACCCTCGCCGCGCCGGGTACCGCGTCCGCCGCCGCGGGGTCGCTGTGCAGCGGCCGGCCCACCAAGACCGTCGGCTTCGCCACCGGGGAGCTGCGGCTCTACCGCAGCCGGCAGTACGTCTGCGCCCTCGCCGTCGCCAAGGTCCCCGGTCCGCGCCGCGCCATGTCCGTCTCCCTCCAGCCCCGCGGCGGACGGCCCGCCGTCGACCGGGGGAACTTCACGCGGCAGGCCGGTCCCGTCACCGTGCACGCCCTCAACCGCTGCGTCCGGGCCACCGGTACCGTCGCCGGCCGGAGCGGGTCGACCGGATGGGTCCTCTGCTGAAACCTCATCCGTCACACAGGTAAGGGCCAACTGGGTCTGGCGGCACCCACGTTGCCCCCGCTAGGTTCGCGACACCGTTGTGAATCAAGGGGAGGGTGAATGCGCAAGTCGCTGATCTGGCTGACGTCGCTCACGGTGCTCATAGGCACCGTCGGTGCGACCGGTGCGGCTACCGCCGCCGAGTCGGCCACCGGCAGCCCGTCCGTCGCCGAGAGTGCCGTCGGTACGGACATCAAGGACCGCATCCTGGCGATCCCCGGGATGAGCCTCATCGAGGAGAAGCCGTACGCCGGCTACCGCTTCTTCGTCCTCGAGTACACCCAGCCGATCGACCACCACCGTCCGTGGAAGGGCACGTTCAAGCAGCGGCTGTCCCTCCTCCACAAGGACACCGACCGCCCGACCGTCTTCCACACCAGCGGTTACGGGCTGAGCACCACCCCCAGCCGTCGCGAGCCCACCCGGATCATCGACGGCAACCAGGTCTCCATGGAGTACCGGTTCTTCACCCCGTCCCGGCCGCAGCCCGCCGACTGGACCAAGCTGGACATCTGGCAGGCCGCGAGCGACCAGCACCGCATCTTCACCGCCCTGAAGAAGATCTACGGGCAGAAGTGGCTCTCCACCGGCGCCTCCAAGGGCGGCATGACGGCCACCTACTACGAGCGCTTCTACCCGCGCGACATGGACGGCGTCGTCGCCTACGTGGCGCCGAACGACGTGGTCAACAAGGAGGACTCGGCCTACGACCGGTTCTTCGAGACCGTCGGGACCAAGGAGTGCCGCGACCGGCTCAACGCGATGCAGCGCGAGGCGCTGATCCGCCGCGCGCCGCTGCAGAAGAAGTACAAGGAGTGGGCCGCCACCGAGGGCGCCACCTTCAACACCGTCGGCTCCCTCGACAAGGCGTACGAGGCCGTCGTCCTCGACTTCGTCTGGGGCTTCTGGCAGTACTACGGCGAGGACGTCTGCGGTTCGATCCCGGACGCCAAGGCCGCCAGCGACGACGAGGTCTACGAGACCATCGACGCCTACTCCGGCTGGTCCTTCTACACCGACCAGGGCCTCGACCCGTACACGCCGTACTACTACCAGGCCGCGACCGAGCTCGGCTCGCCCAGCATCAAGCTGCCGCACCTGAAGGGCCTGAGCCGCTACGGCTACCAGCCGGCGCGGAGCTTCGTGCCGAGTGAGATCCCGACGACGTTCAAGCCGTCGGCCATGCGGGACGTGGACGACTGGGTCCGCAAGAACGCGAACCGGATGATGTTCGTCTACGGCGGCAACGACCCGTGGGGAGCGGAGCCGTTCCGCCTCGGCAAGGGCGCCCGTGACAGCTACGTCTACACCGCCCCCGGCGCCAACCACGGTGCCCAGGTCGCGGGCCTCGTCGAGGCCGAGCGCGCCAAGGCCACGGCGCGCATCCTCGCCTGGGCCGGGGTCGAGGCCCCGGCGGCGGCCGCCGCGCAGCCGCTGGCCCGCTACGACGCCCGCCTGGACAAGCCGGCGGAGGAGGAGCTGAGCCGGGAGCACGGCATTCGGCCGTGAGCCGTGCGGAGGGCGCCCGGGGCCGTGACCCGGCCGTTCGCGTCGCTCTCCACCCGAGCCGCGCGTGAGTGCGGGCCGCGCCCGGTGGTGTCACAGCCGCCGGGCGCAGCCCACCGGGCTTTCCCCGCCCAGCGACACGAAGAGCGCCGTCGACGGCGGACAGCGGTCGCGGCTCGTGACCGCCGAGGCGACCCGGTAGACGGGCGGGCGCTCGCCGGAACCGTCGCAGGCCGTCTCCTTCACCTGTCCCTCGCGGGAGGCGGAGACGCAGTCCCCGACGACCGTGCGAGGCCCGCCGCCCCGGCCCGGATCGCCCGGATGCGGCGGCTCCAGATTGCGTATGCAGGCGTACCCCCGAGGCACCGCGCCGTCGCCGTCCTCGTCGGCCGCCGACCGGTTGTCCGAGACGTGCAGGACGAAGTCGGTGGTGGCCGGGCACATCGCTCCGGCGGACGCCCCCGGCGCCTGCCCCTCGTACCGGGTCGTCACCCGCGCCGCCGCCTTCTCGCTCGTGCACGGCACCTCGCGGTACACCGGGCCACGGGTGGAGCAGTCCCCGGGCCCCAGGAACACCGCCCCGTGGCCGACGGGCGAGCTCGTGTACGTGACCGGGCCCGGCGTCCCCGGGTCCGCCGGCCGCCGACAGCCGGCGACCGTGAAGAGCAGCACCGAGAGCGACACCCCGAGGAGCACCCCGAGCGTCAGTCCCCCGAACAGCCCCCACCCGCTCCTCAGAGCGCGCATGAAAAGACCCCCCGATCTCCGCGTCCAGCGTGGCGCGCCGGAGCGGGCGCACGCCAGGAAGAACGGGGGGTCTGCGTCCTCAGTTACGTTTCGCGTAGGACAGGCCGTGGCCGACCGGGTACAGCACCTTCGACGGATCGTCCGCGCGCTGGACGGGGACGGGCAGACGCCCCTTCGGCCGGGCGTGGCCCGTGATCACCCGGACCGCGGCCCGCAGTTCGACATCCGTCCAGGAGTAGGTGGCGAGGGTCGCCCGCTGCCCGGTCAGCCCGGCGATGTCGTACGGATTGCGGATCGCGACCGTCACGACCGGCACACCGGTGGCGACGAGCCGGGAGACCAGCGTGCGCTGCGGACTGGTCGCCGAGACGTTGTACGTGGCCACGACGACGACGTCCCTGCCGGCCGCCGCCGCCACCGCCTCGTCGATCTTCGCCGCCGTCGGGGTGATCCCGGTCGACAACGCCGTCGCGGAGAAGCCCAGCTCGACGAAGGCGGTGGCGAGGGTCGTGGTCGGTGGACCGGTCGTGCCGGACGGTGAGGCCGGATCCGCTCCCACGACCAGCACGTTGCCGTGGCTGCGCCGGCTGACGGGGAGGAGAGCGCCCTCGTTGAGGAGCAGGGTCGTGGTCTCCTCCGCGATCCGGTCGGCCTGCGCGAGGTGGGCGGCGGTGCCGACCGTGCGGTCCACTCCCGCGGAGGTGACGAAGGGCTTGTGGAAGAGCCCCAGTCCCGCCTTCAGGCGCAGGATCCGCAGGATCGATTCGTCGAGCCGGGCCTCGGTCAGCTCGCCGCTCTTGACGGCCTGGAGCACCGCGTTCCAGGCGATGTCCAGCTTCGGCGGGTTGAGCAGCTGGTCGACACCGGCCTTGAGGGCGAGCACCGGCACACGATCGTCGCCGTACTTCGTCCGTACCCCCTCCATGCCGAGGGAGTCCGTCACCACCACGCCGTCGTAACCGAGCTGCTCACGCAGGATGCCGGTGAGGATCGGGCGGGAGAGGGTCGCCGGGTCCTCGCTCGGGTCGAGGGAGGGTACGACGATGTGCGCCGTCATGATCGAGTCGATGCCGGCGGCGATCGCGGACCGGAACGGCGGGGCGTCGAGCTCGGCCCACTGCTCCCGGGTGTGCGTGATGGTCGGCAGCCCGTAGTGGCTGTCGACGGCCGTGTCGCCGTGGCCGGGGAAGTGCTTGGAGGTCGCCGCGACCCCGGCCCGCTGGTAGCCCTTCACCTGGGCTGCGACGAGACCGGCGACGGCCTGCGGATCGGAGCCGAAGGAGCGGATGCCGATGACGGGGTTGGCGGGGTTGACGTTGACGTCCGCGACCGGAGCGTAGTTCTGCCGGATGCCGACGGCGGCCAGCTCGGCGCCCGCGATCTGCGCGGCCTCGCGGGCGTCGGAGTGCGAGCCCCCGGCGCCGAGTGCCATGGCGCCGGGCATCAGGGTGGCCGGCTTGCCGACCCGGCAGACGATGCCGTGCTCCTGGTCGGTGGAGATCAGCAGGGGGAGGGGCGTGGGCTGGGCGAGGCCCGCGCGCTGGATGCCGTTGGAGAGCTCGGCGATCTGGTGCGGGTCGCGGGTGTTGTGCGCCCAGGAGAAGTAGATGATGCCGCCGACGTGGTACTTCTCGACGAGTTCGGCGGCGGTGCGGACGCCGATCTCGGCCAGGTTGAGGTCGATGTCGGCCTGGTCGGGGGCGGTGGCGGAGTGGCCGTACACCCGCATGACGAAGAGCTGGCCGACCTTCTCCTCCAGCGACATGCGGGAGATGAGCCGCCTCAGGCTCCGGTCGTCGGAGGCGGGACCGGCCGAGTCGGCCAGGGCGGTCGGGGTGGTCACACCGGTGACGGCTGCGGCCGCCGCGGCGGCGGTGACGGTGAGGAGGGTGCGTCTGGAGGTGGCGCGGTGGTGCACTGATGCTCCTTCCGGCCGTGCAAGGTTGAAGGAAACTTCCAGGAGTCACGGATAGCCCGAAAGTAACTGCCAGGTCAAGGACCTGAGCAGGAATCAGTGGCACGGGTCGGCGAACACGGCGACGGTGCGGGTGGGGTGGATGGGGCGCTTGTGCCGCTCTGTCACCCCGTCGACGACGCGACCCGGGGCCACAGCTCCTGGAGCATGCGGACCGTCTCCCTGATCGCCGGACGGCGGGCGGCGCCCGCACGCCACAGGGCATGCAGCCGTCGCCTCGGCATCGGGTCCAGCCGGACCGGGGTGACCTCGGGCGGCAGCGCCCCCCGGCCGAGCCGCGGCACCATCGCGATCCCGAGCCCCGCGGCGACCAGGGCGACCTGCGTGTGGTTCTCCTCCGCCTGGTGGACCACGTGCGGCTCGTACCCCGTGGCCCGCAAGGTCTGGATCAGCCAGTCGTGGCACACCGTCCCCGGCGGCTGCGTGATCCACCGCTCGTCCGCCAGCTCCTCGCGCCGTACGGTCGCTCGCGCCGCGAGCGGATGCCCCCGCGGCACGAGGACGTCGCACAGGTCGTCGCCGATCACCGCCTGCTCGACGCCCGGCGGGGTCGGCAGCGGCGCGATGTCCCAGTCGTGGGCCACGGCGAGGTCGATCATGCCCCGGGCGACGAGGTCGATCGAGACATGCGGGTCCACCTCGGTGAGACGGGCGTCGAGCGCGGGGTGACGGACCGCCAGTTCGGCGAGCGCCCGCGGCATCAGGCCGCGCGCGGCGCTCGCGAAACAGCCGATCGACAGCCGGCCCGCGGGCAGTCCGCGCCGCTCTTCGAGCCGCACCTCCGCCTCCTCGACGATCGACAGCAGCTTCTCCGCCGTGCCGGCGAGCTGGCGTGCCTCGTCGGTGAGCCGCA
This sequence comes from Streptomyces sp. NPDC047971, assembly GCF_040653355.1. Lineage (NCBI taxonomy): Bacteria > Bacillati > Actinomycetota > Actinomycetes > Kitasatosporales > Streptomycetaceae > Streptomyces > Streptomyces sp. NPDC047971. The sequence goes on from NZ_JBEZNW010000004.1 coordinate 253,752, forward strand.
CACCGCGGCCCTGGCGTTCGAGAAGGGTCGTCCGGGTCTCCCGCTCCAGCTTCGCGATCTGCTGGGAGACCGCGGAGGGCGTGAAGCCGAGAGAGGCGGCCGCGGCGCCCACGCTTCCGTGCACGGCGACGGCGTGGAGGGCGCGCAGGCGTCCGAGATCCAGCATGGGAGAGCGCCCCTTCCGGGCGGGCGGGTGGATGAAGCGTTGCTTCATCCAACCATGAAGGAGAATTCGCTGGTGCTACACGATCGCCGGGGGTGATGCTCGACGCCATGCGTCCCGCCCACATCGCCCTGGCCGCGCTCGTCGCCGCCGTCTGGGGAGTCAACTTCGTCGTCATCGAGATCGGTCTCGACCACTTCCCGCCGCTGCTCTTCTCCGCCCTGCGCTTCCTCGCCGCCGCCCTGCCCGCCGTCTTCCTCGTCGGCCGCCCCAAGGTCGCCTGGAAGTGGATCGTGGCCGTCGGACTCGTCCTGGGCGTCGCCAAGTTCGGCCTCCTCTTCACCGGGATGGACCTGGGCGCCCCGGCCGGGCTCGCCTCCCTGATCCTCCAGGTCCAGGCCGTCTTCACGGCCCTCTTCGCCTTCGTCGCGCTCGGCGAACGCCCCGGCGGCCTGAAGATCACGGGCATGGCGGTCGCCCTCGCCGGCATCGGCGTCGCCGCGCTCGACGAGGGCGGCTCGGGCCCGCTCGCCGGCTTCGCGCTCTGCATCGCGGCGGCGGCCTGCTGGGGCGTCTCCAACGTCCTGACCCGCAAGGCATCCCCGCCCGACGCCCTCAACTTCATGGTCTGGGTCAGCGCCGTGCCCGTCCTGCCGCTGCTCGCCCTCTCCCTCCTCCTGGAAGGGCCGGAGCGCGACCTGGAAGCGCTCCGCGGGCTCGACCCGACCGGCGTCGGCGTCATCGTCTACGTCGCCTGGATCACCACCGTCTTCGGCTTCGGCGCCTGGGGACTCCTCCTGCGCCGGTACCCGGCCTCGTCCGTGGCCCCGTTCTCCCTCCTGGTCCCGGTCTTCGGCATGTCCTCGGCCGCCCTCTTCCTCGACGAGGGCATCAGCCCCCTCCGTTGGTGCGCGGCGGCCCTCCTGGTCGGCGGCGTGGCCCTGACCTCCCTCGCGCCGGGGCGGACGGCGAGGGCGGGGAGGACGATCGAGCCAGGAGGGGCGGGGAGGACGATCGAGCCAGGAGGGGCGGTGGGGCCGGGACCGGCACGGGGGAGCGGTCCCGATCCCGTCGCGGCGGGCGGCCGCGCCTCGTCGTCGCCCGACCGGCACGACACGACCTAGGGTTCGATGTCATGGATCTGGTACCCGTCGACCGCGAACCCGCCCCCGGAGTACTGCTGCTGAGCGGCATCCCCGGCAGCGGCAAGTCGACTGTGGCGGCCGCCCTCGCCGCCCGGTTCGCGCGGGCCGCGCACATCGAGGTCGACGCGCTCCAGGAGCTCATCGTCAGCGGGGGCCGGTGGCCGACGATGGACCACGACCCCGAGGCCGACCGCCAGATCTTCCTGCGCGCCCGCAACGCCTGCCTGCTGGCGGACAGTTTCACCACGGCCGGCTTCCTGCCGGTCGTCGACGACGTGGTCGTCCGCCGCAGTCACCTCGACTTCTACCGCGCCTCGGTGCGGACGGGCCCGCTCCACGTCGTCCTCCTCGCCCCCGGCCCGGACACGGCGTGGGAGCGCAACAACGCCCGCGACAAGCGCCTCACGACCAACTGGGCGCCACTGGACGAGGCGATGCGCGAGGAGCTCCCGGACGCCGGGACCTGGATCGACAACGCGGCGCTGACGGTGCGGGAGACGGTGGACGCGGTCCTGGCGGCGACGGGACTGGCCGCGCACGCGAGCACGGCGTAGCGCCGCTCGGGCCGCGGCTCCGCTCGGGCCTGCGGCTCAGCGCGGGCCCGCGGATCAGCGGGGCCCGGTTCGGACCCGGGCGCCCTGCCGAAGGGCGGCTCGGGACGGCTCGGGACGGCCCAAGACGGCCCAAGACGGCCCAAGATGGCCCGGGACGGCGGGGGCGGGCCGGGCGGGCCGGGCCACGGTCGCCCCCGTCAGCCCCGGGGCGGCGCCGTCGAGTCGCGTACCAGGAGTTCCGCCGGGACCGTCGCCACGCCGCCCGGTGGGGCCTCCTCCGTACCCATCGCGAACCGGCCCGCCCGCGCACCCGCGTCGTGGAGCGGCAGCCGTACGGTCGTCAGCGCCGGGACCGCGTCGACCGAGAACGGCAGGTCGTCGAAGCCCGCCACCGAGACGTCCTCGGGAATGCGCAGCCCCCGGTCCCGCAGCGCCGCGCACGCGCCCAGCGCGACCGTGTCGTTCGCCGCCACGACCGCGGTCAACGACGGCTCCCGGCGCAGGAGTTCCAGCGTGGCGTCGTAGCCGGAGCCCCGGTCGTACGACCCGTGCACGACCGGTCCCTCCGGCAGCCCCGCCCCCGCCAGCGCCTCGCGGTGCCCCTCCAGCCGGTGCCGGGTCGTCGTCCGGTCCGCCGGCCCCGCCACGTAGCCGATCCGCCGGTGTCCGAGCGTCAGCAGATGTTCCGTGAGCCGCCGGGCCCCCGCCCGGTTGTCGAAGGTCAGCGCCGCCACGCTCGCGTCGCCCGCCACCGGCGGCCGCCCGCACAGCACGACCCGCGTCCCCGCGTCCGTCAGCCGTGACAGCTTCGCCGCCACCGCCGCCATGTGCTCCGGGTCCTCCAGGGACCCGCCGGTGAGGATGACGGCGGCGGCGCGCTGGCGCTGGAGCAGGGTGAGGTAGGTGAGCTCGCGCTCGGGGGAGCCGCCCGTGTTGCACACGACGGCCAGCTTCTCGCCGCCCGCCCGCCCCGACGCGCCCTCCCCGATGGCGCTCTGCGCCGCACCGGCCATGATCCCGAAGAAGGGGTCGGCGATGTCGTTGACGAGGATCCCGACCAGGTCGGAGGTGGCGGCGGCGAGCGAGCTCGCGGGCCCGTTCAGCACGTAGTCCAACTCGTCGACCGCCCGCAGCACCCGCTCCCGAGTCGAGGCGGCGACGGGGTAGTTGCCGTTCAGGACGCGGGAGACGGTCGCGGGGGAGACCTGGGCACGCGCGGCCACATCCGCCAGCGTGACGGTCATCGCGTACCTCCGGGGAGAGTCGGGGAAGTCGACCGGACCCCTTGTCCGGCGTGTTGTCGGCAGGCTAGCGTCTCCCGTCGTAGAAAGCGCTTTCTTCCGTGAGTGTGGAGGGACCTTCGTGACACGCAGGACAGTCCGAATCGCCATGAACGGTGTCACCGGACGCATGGGCCACCGCCAGCACCTCGTCCGCTCGATCCTCGCCCTGCGCGAGCAGGGCGGCCTCGACCTGGGCGACGGCGAGATCCTCTGGCCCGAGCCCGTCCTCGTCGGCCGCCGCGAGCCCGCCCTGCGCGCGCTCGCCGAGCGGCACGGCCTCACCGAGTGGTCCACCGACCTCGACGCCGTACTCGCCGACGACTCGATGGAGATCTACTTCGACGCCCAGGTCACGTCCGCACGCGTCGAGGCCATCCGCAAGGCCGTCGCCGCCGGCAAGCACGTCTACACCGAGAAGCCGACGGCCGGAGACCTGGCCGGCGCCCTGGAGCTCGCCCGGCTCGCCACCGAGAAGGGCGTGAAGCACGGAGTCGTCCAGGACAAGATCTTCCTGCCGGGCCTGCTCAAGCTGAAGCGCCTCATCGACGGCGGCTTCTTCGGCGAGATCCTCTCCGTGCGAGGGGAGTTCGGCTACTGGGTCTTCGAGGGCGACTGGCAGGAGGCCCAGCGCCCCAGCTGGAACTACCGCTCCGAGGACGGCGGCGGCATCGTCGTCGACATGTTCCCGCACTGGGAGTACGTGCTCCACGAGCTCTTCGGCCGGGTCACGAGCGTCTCCGCGCACGTCGCCACGCACATACCCCAGCGCTGGGACGAGCACGGCAAACCGTACGCCGCGACCGCCGACGACGCCGCGTACGGCATCTTCCAGCTGGAGGGCGGGGCCATCGCCCAGATCAACTCCTCCTGGGCGGTGCGGGTCCACCGCGACGAACTCGTCGAGTTCCAGGTCGACGGCACCCACGGCTCCGCCGTCGCGGGCCTGCGCGACTGCCGGGTCCAGCACCGCTCGGCCACCCCGAAGCCGGTCTGGAACCCGGACGTCCCGGCGACCGAGTCCTTCCGCGACCAGTGGCAGGAGATCCCGGACAACGCCGTCTTCGACAACGGCTTCAAGGCGCAGTGGGAGCTCTTCCTCAGGCACGTGGTCCTCGACGAGCCCTACCGGTGGGACCTGCTGGCGGGAGCGCGCGGGGTACAGCTCGCCGAGCTGGGCCTGAGGTCGGCCGCCGAGGGGCGCCGCCTGGAGGTCCCGGAGGTCTCGCTGTGATCCGCCTCCCCGACGGCACGGGCGGGGTACGGGAGTACCGCCCCCGCCCCGCGCGCCCCCTCGCCCCCACGGGCGGCGCCCTGACCTCCCGTACGGTCTTCTCCGCCGCCCATGTCGTCGCCGACCCGCACGCCGACAGCACCCCCGACACCCCGGCCGCCGTCGACTGGGATGCCACCCTCGCCTTCCGCCGCCATCTGTGGTCGCAGGGGCTCGGCGTCGCGGAGGCCATGGACACCGCGCAGCGCGGGATGGGCCTGGACTGGGCGGGCGCGGCCGAACTGATCCGCCGCTCGGCCGCCGAGGCGAAGGCGGTGGGCGGCCGCATCGCCTGCGGCGCGGGCACCGACCAGCTGACCGGACCCGCCGGCCTCGCGGCCGTCCGCGCGGCGTACGAGGAGCAGCTTGCGCTCGTGGAGGAGGCCGGCTCCCAGGCCGTCCTCATGGCCTCGCGGGCCCTCGCGGGCGCCGCCCGGAGCGCGGACGACTACCTCGACACGTACGGCCATCTCCTCCGGCAGGCGAGCGAACCGGTGATCCTGCACTGGTTGGGGCCGATGTTCGACCCGGCGCTCGACGGCTACTGGGGCTCGGCCGACCTCGACACCGCGACCGACACCTTCCTGGAGGTCATCGCGGCCCACCCCGACAAGGTCGACGGCATCAAGGTCTCCCTCCTCGACGCGGGGCGCGAGGTCGACCTGCGCCGCCGCCTGCCCGAGGGCGTCCGCTGCTACACGGGCGACGACTTCCACTACCCCGAGCTGATCGCGGGCGACGAGCAGGGCTTCAGCCACGCCCTGCTCGGCATCTTCGACCCGCTGGGACCGCTGGCGGCGGAGGCGGTACGGATCCTGGACACCGGCGACGTCAAGGGGTTCAGGGAGGTCCTGGACCCGACGGTGGAGCTGTCGCGCCACCTCTTCCGGACCCCGACCCGCTTCTACAAGACGGGCGTCGTCCTCCTGGCCTGGCTGGCCGGCCACCAGGACCACTTCACGATGGTCGGCGGTCTGCAGTCCGCGCGCTCGCTGCCGCACCTGGCGCGGGCGTACGAACTGGCGGACGGGATCGGCCTGTTCCCCGATCCGGAGCTGGCGGAGTCCCGGATGAGGTCCCTGCTGACGGTGTACGGAGTGAGCCGGTGACGGTCGAACCGCTCTCCCGCTTCAGCATCAACCAGATGACGGTGAGGCAGCTGTCCCTGCCGGAGCTGGTGGAGCAGTGCGTACGGCTCTCCGTGCCCGGGGTGGGCCTGTGGCGGGAGCCGGTCGCGGAGTACGGCCTCGACGCGGCGGCGAAGCTGGTGCGCGACGCCGGGCTGACGGTCACGTCCCTCTGCCGGGGCGGCTTCTTCACGACGGCGGAGTCCCTGGACGACAACCGTGCGGCGATCGACGAGGCGGCGACGCTCGGCACGGAGACCCTGGTCCTCGTCTCCGGCGGCCTCGCCCCGGGCAGCCGCGACCTGGCCGCCGCCCGCGCGCGGATCACGGACGCGATCGCCGAACTCGCCCCGTACGCGGGGGAGCGGGGCGTCCGGCTGGCGATCGAGCCGCTGCACCCGATGTACGCCTCGGACCGCTGCGCGGTCTCCACCCTGGACCAGGCCCTGGAGATCGCGGAACGCTTCCCGTCCTCGCAGGTGGGCGTGGTCGTGGACACGTACCACGTCTGGTGGGACGACCGGGCGCCCGCGGCGGTGGCGAGGGCGGGCGCGGCGGGCCGCGTCCACGCCTTCCAACTGGCCGACTGGACGACCCCCCTCCCGGCGGGAGTCCTCAACGGCCGGGGCCAACTCGGCGACGGAGCGATCGACCTGCCGGCCTGGTGCGACCTGGTGGAGGAGGCGGGGTACGGGGGCCCGATCGAGGTCGAACTCTTCAACGACGAGCTGTGGGCGCGGGACGGGGTGGAGGTCCTGGAGGAGACGGTGGCGAGGTTCGCGCAGCACACCGGCCGGGCCGGCTGAGTCCTGGAGGCACTCGGTGCCTCGATCCGGCCGACTCGGCGCGGCCCCGGCTCGGCCGGCTCGGCGTCGCCCCGGTCGGCCGGGCTCCCCGCGGTCCCGGTCCGGTCGGCTCGGCGTCGCCCCGGCCGGCGGGCTCCCCGAGGTCCCGGTCCGGTCGGCTCCCCGAGGCTCCCGTGGCCCCGGCCCGGCCGGTTCGGGCGAGCCCCGGGCCCGGTGTCTCAGCCGAGCCAGTCCAGTGGGTCCTCCGCACCGGCGTTGCCTTCCAGCAGCGTCGTGAAGGAGACCGGCAGCCCGAGCGCCGCCAGGCGCTCGGCGGACTCGGGCGAGAGGGTCAGCACCTCGTTCGCCCGCACCGTTCCCGCGATCGAGACCTGGGCGAAGCAGCCGGCGGCGGTCAGCGCCTCGATCTCGCCGAGGAGCGGCCCGAGGCGAGCGGTCAGCGTCGCGATCTGCTCGCCCAGGTCGTCCGAGAACCGCTCGTCGAGGGTGTACGCCCACCAGCCGGGCCCGTGGTGGACGGAGGCCGGGTTCGTTGCGCCACCGTCGTCGAATTCTCGTGCACAGTGCCCCCCCCGCCTCCGCTGCCCTCCGGACGGGCCAGGGTCCGACGCGGCGGGCGCCGCATGCCGACCCGGCATCACCCCACCCGTCTGTCCGACCCGTTCGCTACCTTCGGAGCATGGACCAGGGGCAGGGTGAGAGCCAGGCGCGGAGTCAGGCTCAGCGGCAGGCCGTCGTCGAGGGGGTGCTCGAGCGGGTCACGTATGCCAATGAGGAGACCGGCTACACCGTCGCCCGCGTCGACACCGGGCGCGGCGCCGGGGATCTCCTCACCGTCGTCGGGGCGTTGCTCGGGGCGCAGCCGGGGGAGTCGCTGCGGATGGAGGGCCGTTGGGGGTCGCATCCGCAGTACGGCAAACAGTTCACGGTCGACAACTACACGACCGTCCTGCCCGCGACGATCCAGGGCATACGCCGCTATCTCGGCTCCGGCCTCGTCAAGGGCATCGGCCCCGTCTTCGCCGACCGCATCACCCAGCACTTCGGTGTGGACACCCTCGACATCCTGGAGGAGACCCCCGCGCGCCTGATCGAGGTGCCCGGCCTGGGGCCCAAGCGGACGAAGAACATCACGGCCGCCTGGGAGGAGCAGAAGGCGATCAAGGAGGTGATGGTCTTCCTCCAGGGAGTGGGCGTCTCCACCTCCATCGCCGTGCGGATCTACAAGAAGTACGGGGACGCCTCGATCTCCGTCGTCCGCAATCAGCCCTATCGGCTGGCGGCCGACGTGTGGGGCATCGGCTTCCTCACCGCGGACAAGATCGCCCAGTCCGTCGGCATTCCGCACGACAGTCCCGACCGGGTGAAGGCGGGGTTGCAGTACGCCCTGTCCCAGTCCACCGACCAGGGGCACTGCTTCCTCCCCGAGGAGCAGCTGATCCGCGAGGCGGTGAAGCTGCTCCAGGTCGACACCGGGCTCGTCATCGAGTGTCTGGCCGAGCTGGCGCAGGACCCCGAGGGGGTGGTGCGGGAGACCGTTCCGGGCCCCGAGGGGCTGCCCGTGACGGCCGTGTACCTGATCCCCTTCCACCGTGCCGAGCTCTCCCTCGCCGGTCAGACGAAGCGGCTGCTGCAGGCCGCCGAGGACCGGATGCCCGGATTCCAGGACGTGGCCTGGGACAAGGCCCTGGCCTGGCTCGCGGACCGGACCGGGGCCTCCCTCGCGCCCGAGCAGGAGCAGGCCGTGCGGCTCGCCCTGACCCGCAAGGTCGCCGTGCTCACGGGTGGTCCGGGGTGCGGGAAGTCGTTCACGGTCCGCTCGATCGTGGAGCTGGCCCGCGCCAAGCGGGCCAAGGTCGTCCTGGCCGCCCCGACCGGGCGCGCGGCCAAGCGGCTGGCCGAGCTGACCGGTGCCGAGGCGTCGACGGTGCACCGGCTCCTGGAGCTCAAGCCGGGCGGGGACGCGGCCTACGACAGGGACCGCCCGCTGGACGCCGATCTGGTGGTGGTGGACGAGGCGTCCATGCTCGATCTCCTCCTCGCCAACAAGCTCGTGAAGGCCGTGGCACCCGGTGCCCATCTCCTCCTCGTCGGGGACGTGGACCAGCTGCCCTCGGTCGGCGCGGGCGAGGTGCTCGGCGACCTGCTGGCCCCCGGCAGCCCGGTGCCGGCCGTGCGGTTGACGCGCATCTTCCGCCAGGCGCAGCAGTCGGGGGTGGTCACCAACGCCCACCGCATCAACGCCGGGATGCCGCCCGTCACCACCGGCCTGCCGGACTTCTTCCTCTTCGTGGAGGAGGAGACGGAGGACGCCGCCCGGGTCGCGGTCGAGGTCGCGGCACGGCGGATTCCCGCCAAGTTCGGGCTCGACCCCCGCCGGGACATCCAGGTCCTCGCCCCCATGCACCGGGGACCGGCCGGCGCCGGTGCGCTCAACGGGCTGCTCCAGCAGGCCGTCACGCCGGCCCGCCCCGATCTCCCCGAGAAGCGGTTCGGCGGCCGGGTCTTCCGGGTCGGGGACAAGGTCACCCAGATCCGCAACAACTATGACAAGGGCGCCAACGGTGTCTTCAACGGCACGGTCGGCGTCGTGACCGCGCTCGACACCGTCGAACAGCGGCTGACCGTACGGACCGACGAGGACGAGGAGGTGGCGTACGACTTCGACGAACTGGACGAACTGGCCCACGCCTACGCCGTCACCATCCACCGCTCGCAGGGCAGCGAGTATCCGGCGGTCGTGATCCCCGTCACCACCAGCGCCTGGATGATGCTCCAGCGGAACCTGCTCTACACGGCGGTCACCCGGGCGCGGAAGCTCGTCGTCCTGGTCGGTTCGCGCAAGGCGATCGGGCAGGCCGTCCGTACGGTTTCCGCAGGCAGGCGCTTCACCGCACTGGCTCACCGGCTCTCGGCAGTCGTGTGAAAGAGGACCCCGGACTTCCCCGAACGGGGCGAAGGGGGCAAGATGAGCAGGTTGGCGGCACTGAGTGCCGCCAAATGGCCCAATGGTCGACCCCGAGTGCACTCTCCTGAGCCAAATGGGGGATGGTAGAGACAGTCAGGGCACCTCGAAGAAGAGGCACTACGTCGGTGAGGGATGACGTGAGCGACAACTCTGTAGTACTGCGGTACGCGGACGGTGAATACACCTACCCGGTGGTCGAGAGCACCGTCGGTGACAAGGGCTTCGACATCGGGAAGCTCCGAGCCCAGACCGGTCTGGTCACCCTGGACAGCGGATACGGCAACACCGCCGCCTATAAATCCGCCATCACCTACCTCGACGGCGAGCAGGGCATTCTGCGGTACCGCGGCTACCCCATCGAGCAGCTGGCGGAGCGGTCCACCTTCCTGGAGGTGGCGTACCTGCTGATCAACGGTGAGCTTCCCAAGGTCGACGAGCTGGCGACCTTCAAGAACGAGATCACCCAGCACACGCTGCTGCACGAGGACGTCAAGCGCTTCTTCGACGGCTTCCCGCGGGACGCCCACCCGATGGCGATGCTCTCCTCGGTGGTCTCCGCGCTGTCGACCTTCTACCAGGACAGCCACAACCCGTTCGACGAGAAGCAGCGCCACCTCTCGACGATCCGGCTGCTCGCCAAGCTGCCGACGATCGCCGCGTACGCGTACAAGAAGTCGATCGGTCACCCCTTCGTCTACCCGCGCAACGACCTCGGGTACGTCGAGAACTTCCTGCGCATGACCTTCTCGGTCCCGGCCCAGGAGTACGAGCTCGACCCGGTCGTGGTCTCGGCCCTCGACAAGCTGCTGATCCTGCACGCGGACCACGAGCAGAACTGTTCGACGTCCACCGTGCGTCTGGTGGGTTCGAGCCAGGCGAACATGTTCGCCTCGATCTCCGCCGGCATCTCGGCCCTGTGGGGTCCGCTGCACGGTGGTGCCAACCAGTCGGTCCTGGAGATGCTGGAGGGCATCCAGGCCAACGGTGGCGATGTCGACTCCTTCATCAACAAGGTGAAGAACAAGGAGGACGGCGTCCGCCTGATGGGCTTCGGCCACCGGGTGTACAAGTCCTTCGACCCGCGCGCCAAGATCATCAAGGCCGCGGCGCACGATGTGCTCTCCGCCCTCGGCAAGTCCGACGAGCTGCTGGACATCGCGCTCAAACTGGAGGAGCACGCGCTCTCCGACGACTACTTCGTCTCGCGCAACCTCTACCCGAACGTGGACTTCTACACGGGTCTGATCTACCGCGCGATGGGCTTCCCGACCGAGATGTTCACCGTGCTCTTCGCGCTCGGCCGTCTGCCGGGCTGGATCGCCCAGTGGCACGAGATGATCAAGGAGCCGGGTTCCCGCATCGGCCGCCCGCGCCAGATCTACACCGGCGAGGTCCTGCGCGACTTCGTCCCGGTCGAGGGTCGCTGACACACTTCCTCGTCACGAGGCGCCCGGCGCGGTACCTGCCGCGAGGGCGCCCGAGGCGGCACCGCGCGGTGCCGCACGAGGCGCTGAACGAAAAGCGCCCCGCTGCCGATCCCCCCACGGGTCGGCGAGCGGGGCGCTTTCCATATCCCCGGTGCGGATTCCCCCCACGGGATCCGGGCCGGGCGTCTGCCGGGTTCAGCAGAAGCTGGGCGGTCTACGCGGTCTGCCGGGGTACGTACGTACGGGAGGGCCGCTCAAAGCTCCCCGGTGCACGTGCCCCGGCCAACGCTTGCCTGGAACGTCCCCCAAGACATCCCATGAACGTCCCCCAAGACGTTCTTGGCATCGCCCACTTAGACTCGCGAACGGCCCGAATGGTTACCCCTAAATATCTGTGATCTAGGTCTCTTTGTGAAGGTCTTGTGCGTCACGTGTAGGTGAATTCACGTGAACCTCCGAAGTCGCAGGCTGTTTGTCACGACAAATACGGACGAAAAAGCCATGGCCAAACCGGCGATCATGGGGTTGAGGAGTCCGAGCGCCGCGAGCGGGAGGGCGGCGCAGTTGTAGCCGAAGGCCCAACCCAGGTTTCCCTTGATCGTCGCCAGGGTCCGGCGGGACAACCGGATGGCGTCCGCTGCCACGCGCAGGTCGCCCCGGACGAGCGTCAGGTCGCTCGCCTCGATCGCGGCGTCCGTGCCGGTGCCCATCGCCAGACCCAGGTCGGCGGTGGCGAGCGCGGCCGCGTCGTTGACGCCGTCGCCGACCATCGCGACCGTACGGCCCTCGGCCTGGAGGCGCCGGATCGCTTCGGCCTTCTCCTCGGGAAGCACCTCGGCGAAGACCCGGTCCGCGTCGATGCCCACCTCGGCCGCGACCGTCTCCGCGACGGCGCGCCCGTCGCCGGTCAGCAGGACCGGCGTCAGGCCGAGGGCGCGCAGCCGGGCGACGGCCTCCGCGCTGGTCTCCTTGACCGCGTCGGCGACCGTGACGGCTCCCCGGGCCCGGCCGTCCCAGGCGATCTGGACGGCGCCGGGCTCCGGCACCCCGGGGACGTCGATGCCCTCGGCCTCCAGGAGGGCCGCGCGGCCGACCAGGACCCGGTGGCCCTCGACCGTGCCGCGCACCCCGAGGCCGGGCACGTTCTCGAAGGCCGTGGGCGTGGGGAGTCCGGTCACGGGGCGGTCGAGCCTCTCCGCGGCGCCGGCGGCGACGGCCTGCGCGACGGGGTGCTCGGAGGCGTGCTCCAGGGCGCCCGCGAGCCGCAGCAGCTCCGCCTCGTCCTCGCTCGGGTACGCGTACACCTTCTGGAGCCGCATCCGGCCGGTGGTGACGGTGCCGGTCTTGTCCAGGACGACGGTGTCGACGCGGTGGGTGGACTCCAGGACCTCGGGGCCCTTGATGAGGATGCCGAGCTGGGCGCCGCGGCCGGTGCCGACCATGAGCGCGGTCGGGGTGGCGAGGCCCAGGGCGCAGGGGCAGGCGATGATCAGTACGGCGACGGTGGCGGTGAACGCGGCCGTGGTGTCCTCGATCACGAACAGCCAGGTCAGCAGGGTTCCGAGGGCGATGAAGAGAACGATCGGGACGAAGACGGCGGAGACCCGGTCGGCGAGGCGCTGGACCTCGGCCTTGCCGTTCTGGGCGTCCTCGACGAGCTTGGCCATCCGGGCGAGCTGGGTGTCGGCGCCGACCCGGGTCGCCTCGACGACCAGGCGGCCCGAGGTGTTCACGCATCCGCCGCTCACCGGGTCGCCGGCCGTGACGTCGACCGGGACGGACTCGCCGGTGAGCATGGCGGCGTCGACGGCGGAGGCGCCCTCGACGACGGTGCCGTCGGTGGCGATCTTCTCCCCGGGCCGTACGACGAACAGCTCGCCGACCCGGAGCGCGGCGACCGGGATCCGTACCTCCGCGCCGCCCCGCAGTACCGCCACGTCCTTGGCGCCCAGCTCCATCAGGGCGCGGAGGGCGGAGCCCGCCTTCCGCTTGGCGCGGGCCTCCAGGTAGCGGCCGAGCAGGATGAAGGTGATGACGCCGGCCGCGACCTCCAGATAGATGCTGGAGGCGGCGTCGGCGCGGTCGACGGTGAGGTCGAAGCCGTGCCGCATCCCGGTCATGCCGGCGTCGCCGAGGAAGAGGGCCCACAGCGACCAGCCGAAGGCGGCCAGGGTGCCGATCGAGACGAGGGTGTCTATGGTCGCGGCGCCGTGCCGCAGGTTCGTCCAGGTGGCGCGGTGGAAGGGCAGTCCGCCCCAGACGACGACCGGGGCGGCGAGGGTCAGGGACAGCCACTGCCAGTTGTCGAACTGGAGGGACGGCACCATGGCGAGCAGGACGACGGGCGCGGAGAGAAGGGCGGAGACGGTCAGCCGCCGGCGGAGCGAGGCGAGCTCCGGGTCCTCGTCCCGCGCGCCCTCGGGCTCCGCGTCCGTCGCCGGCTCGGGCTCCGGTGGCGGGGGTACCTCGGCGGTGTACCCCGTCTTCACGACCGTGGCGACCAGATCGGCGACCTCGACCTCCGGCGGGTGCTCGATCCGCGCCTTCTCCGTCGCGTAGTTGACGGTCGCGGTGACGCCGTCCATGCGGTTGAGCTTCTTCTCGACGCGAGCCGCGCAGGACGCGCAGGTCATGCCGCCGATGGTCAGCTCGGTGGTGAGGGGGGAGACGGGGCTGGAGGTCATGTGCCGTTCCATGGGGGAGCAGGGCCGTACCGTCGTAACGGTACGGCCCTGCCGGGTTATGCCGTGGGGTGATCGGGGCACCGGTCCGGCGCCCCGGGCGTCAGACCTGGCCGACGAGCTCGTAGCCGGCCTCGTCGACGGCCGCGCGGACGGCGGCCTCGTCGAGCGGGGCCGCCGAGACGACGGTGACCTGGCCGGTGGCGGCCGCGGCCGTGACGGAGGAGACGCCGTCGATCTCGGAGATCTCACTGGAGACCGCGCCCTCGCAGTGCCCGCAGGTCATTCCCTTGACCTGGTAGACGGTGGTGAGTTCGGTCTTCGTCTCGGCGGTCATGACGGTCTCCTCTTCGAGGGCTGTACTGGTTCAGGCTCGTACTGAAGCACAGGTTATACCCCTAGGGGGTATTAATTCCACTCCACCCCCATCCGTGCCGCGCGAGCGGGTGCGGTCGGGCGCGCTCCGCATGGTAGATACCCGACATGTCGCAATCCGGGACCACGCTGATCCTGATCATGACGATCGCCGTTCTGGCGCCGCTGCTCGCCTACGGAGTGGGACGCAGACTTCCCGTACCGCTCGTCATCTTCGAGATCCTGCTCGGCATCCTCATCGGTCCCGACGTCCTCGGCTGGGCCCGCACGGACGCCCTGATCGACGGCCTCTCGGAGCTCGGCCTCGCCATGCTGATCTTTCTCGCGGGGTACGAGATCGAGTTCGGCAAGGTCCGCGGCGACACCCTCGGGCGCTCGGTGTGGGCGTGGGTGATCGCGCTCGGGCTCGGGCTCGGCGCCGGGGTGCTGCTGGGCGACGGCTTCCACAAGGGCGTCTTCATCGGTGTGGCGCTGACCAGCACGGCGCTGGGCACCGTGCTGCCGGTGCTGCGGGACGCCGGTGATCTGCGCGGACGGTTCGGCTCCGTGGTGATGGCCTTCGGCGCGGTGGGGGAGTTCGGTCCGATCATCGCGATGGCGCTGCTCCTGAGCGGGCGCAGTCCGGGGCAGTCGACGGTGCTCCTCGCGATCTTCGCGGCGCTGACGGCGGGGGCGGTGTTCTGGGCGCTGCGGCCGCGGCCGCCGTGGTTCTCCCGGGTCATCGCCAAGACGCTCCACACCAGTGGCCAGTTCGCGGTGCGCTTCGTCTTCCTGCTGCTCGCCCTGATGCTGGGGGCCTCGCAGGCCCTCGGTCTCGACGTGCTCCTCGGCGCCTTCGCCGCCGGTCTGATCACCCGGCTCGTCCTGACCGGCGCCGCCCCGGAGTCGGGTCCGGCCATCCTGGAGAAGGTCGAGGCCGTCGGCTTCGGCTTCCTGGTGCCGGTCTTCTTCGTCGTCACCGGTATCGAGTTCGACCTGGACTCGCTGCTCGACGGCGGGCGGACGCTGCTGCTCCTGCCGCTCTTCCTGCTGCTCTTCCTGGTGGTGCGCGGCGGGCCCGTCCTCTTCCTGGCGCCGCGAGACCTCGGCCGCGCGGACCGCGGCGCGCTGGTGCTCTACAGCTCGACGGCCCTGCCGCTCGTCGTCGCGATCACGACCATCGGCGTCGACGACAAGGCGATGACGGCCGGGGAGGCGGCCGCGCTCGTGGGCGCCGGGATGGTGTCCGTCCTGGTCTTCCCGATCCTCGCGCTGAAGATCCGGGCGCGGGCGGCGGGCGCCGGGCCCCGGGCGGGTGCCGGGGAGTCCGTCACGGGCTCGGAGTCGTGGTGAGCGCTCCGGCGGCGGTCGGGGTGCCCCCGATGAGCGGTCCGAGGTAGCCCAGGAGCAGGGTCTTCAGCTCGGCGACAGCGGCGTCCCGCTCCGGCCCCTCGGCGGCGGCGAGGATCAGGGTGAGGCCGCCCTTGAAGACCGCGATGGTCATCTCGGCCTTGAGGACGCGGTCCTCGGGGGTGTGGTCCGGCAGGTGGTGGTCGAACAGGCTCCGGACCGAGACCAGGAGCGAGGCGTGCAGGGCGTCGTGCTCCTCGGCGATCCGGCCGGGGATCTCGGAGCCGTGCATCAGGGCGAGGAAGACCGGGTTCTGGCAGTTGAACTCGATCATCGGGTCGAGCACGGCGTCCATGAGCTCGGGCAGCGGCAGCGCGAGGTTGGCGTCGGTGAACGCCTGTCCGTGCATCTCGCGCATCTGGTGCAGCAGGCGGCCGCCGAGTTCGACGGCGATCGCCTCCTTGTTGGGGAAGTACTGGTAGAGCGTTCCGGGGGAGACGCTGGCCTCGCGGGCGATCGCGTTGGTGCTGGCGGCCGTGTAGCCGTTCGAGCAGAAGACGTTCGCCGCCGCCTGGAGCAGCTGCGCGATGCGGCGCTCCCCACGGGCCTGCCGGCGGCGCGGCTTCTGCTCCACCGAACTCTCGGACGTCTCCTCGGACATGACTGTCCCCAGCTCTCTCAGCATGTTTGACAAACACGAGAGGTCGCTCGCATTCTTGTCGAACGCGAGCGATGACTCGTGTTTGCCAGTCTATGGCAACGGGCGACCCATGCGACCTGCCGGGAAGCGAGCGCATGGGTCAGGGTGAAGGGGACACCGCGTCATGGCCGAAGTCAAGAAATCAGGGCCCGCACCGGGCGGGGGGTGGACCCGGTTCGTGACGGCCAGGCCGCGCCTGTCCCTGCTGGTCGCGCTCGTGATCACCGCACTCGCCGTCCTCGCGGGCGGCGGTGTCGCCGACCGGATGGGGAGCGGCGGCTTCGAGGACCCGGACGCCGAATCCACGTACGCGACACAGGTCCTGGAGCGGGAGTTCCCCGCCTCCCAGCCCAATCTGCTGCTGCTCGTGAGCGCGCGGCAGGGCGGGGTCGACACCCCCGCCGTGGCCGCCGAGGCCCGGCGCCTCGCCGAGCGGCTCGACGCCGAGCAGGGGGTCGGCGGCATCGGCTCCTACTGGGGGACCGGTTCCCCGGCCCTGCGCTCGGAGGACGGCCGGCAGGCCGTGATCGTCGCCAGGGTCGAGGGCGACGAGAAGGCCGCGGGCGAGATCCTGGAGCGGATCGCCCCGGACTTCCGCGGCGCCCACGGACCCGTCGACGTCTCGATCGGCGGCCGGCTGGCCGTGCAGCACGAGATGCAGTCCACCGTCGAGGAGGACCTGCTGCGCGCCGAGCTGATCGCCCTGCCGGTGACACTCGTCCTGCTCGTCATGGTCTTCGGCAGCGCGGTCGCGGCCATGCTGCCGCTGGGCATCGGCATCGTGGCGATCCTGGGGACGAACGCGGTGCTGCGGGGCCTCACCGAACTCACCGACGTCTCGGTCTTCGCGCAGAACCTGACGACCGCCCTCGGGCTCGGACTCGCCATCGACTACGCCCTGTTCGTGGTCCGCAGGTTCCGCGAGGAGCTCGCCCGGGGGGCCGACACCCGGACCGCCGTCGCCACGACCCTGCGGACGGCCGGGCGGACGGTGCTCTTCTCCGCCCTGACGGTGGCGGCCTCGCTCTCCGCGATGCTCGTCTTCCCGCAGTACTTCCTGCGCTCCTTCGCCTACGCCGGCATCGCGGTGGTGCTGCTCGCCGCCGCGGCCGCCCTGACTCTGCTGCCCGCCGCGCTGCTGCTGCTCGGCGAGCGGGTCAACGCGCTCGACCTGCGCCGTCTGTTCAGGCGCCGCGGGAGCGCCGCGGGCGCGCGTCCGGAGGAGGCCGGTGCGGCCGCCGCGCGGCCCGGGGGCCGGGAGCCGGGGGCCGGCTGGGCTCGGACGGCGACGCTGGTGATGCGGCGCGCGCCCGTCTTCGCCGTCGTCACCACCGCCGGGCTCGTCCTGCTCGGACTGCCCTTCCTCGGTGCCGAGTTCGGCACCGTCGACGATCGGCAGCTCCCCACCACCGCCGAGTCCCGCGTGGTCCAGGACGAGCTGCGCGACGGCTTCCCCGGCAGCCCGGGCGGCGGGCTCACGGTCCTCGCCGAGGGTGGCGCCACCCCGGCCGAGTACGCCGGCTACCGCGAGCGGATCGCGGCGCTCGACGGGATCGTGCGGGTGGACGGACCGGTCGCCTCGGGCGGCGGCGCCGGAGCGCCCGCGTACTTCACGGTGATCCCGGAGGGCGAGGGCGTCGGCGAGACCGCCCAGCGTGTGGTGGGCGAACTGCGCTCCCAGCCGGCCCCGTTCGACACGTCCGTCACCGGAGCCGCCGCCGTCCTGGTCGACTCCAAGGACGCCATAGGCGACCGGCTCCCGTGGGCGGCGGCGATCGTCGTCGTCGTCACCCTGCTCCTGGTCTTCCTGCTGACCGGCAGCGTGCTGATCCCGATCCAGGCCGTCGTCCTCAACGGACTCAGCCTGACCGCGATGTTCGGCGCGGTCGTCTGGGTCTTCCAGGAGGGCCACCTCGCCGGCTTCCTCGGCTTCACCCCGACCGGCGACATCGAGACGACCCTGCCGGTGCTGATGTTCTGCGTCGCCTTCGGACTCTCCATGGACTACGGCGTGTTCCTGCTCTCCCGGATCAAGGAGGAGTACGACGCCACCGGCGACCACGACCACGCGGTCCGGTTCGGCCTGCGTCACACGGGCGGACTGATCACCGCCGCCGCCGTGATCCTCGCCGTCGTGATGGTGGCCATCGGCACCTCCCGGGTCACCAACACCAAGATGCTGGGTCTGGGCGTCGCGCTCGCCGTGCTGATGGACGCGATGGTGGTGCGCAGCCTGCTCGTCCCCTCCGTGATGAAGCTGACCGGGCGGCTGACCTGGTGGGCACCGGGCCCGCTGCGCCGCTTCCACGACCGCTTCGGCATCAGCGAGGGCGGCGCGGAGCCGGAGCGGGTCGCGGAGCCGGGGACGGCGCGGACGCCGGATCGGGTGACGGAGTCGGAGTCGGCGGAAGCGCCGGAGAGGACGGAGGAGGACGCCCGGGACAGGGAGTCCGTCGGCCGCTAGGTTGGAAGGCCGGATTCCGGCGCGGCGGTGAGGGGCGGCCCATGAAGGCAGTGCTGTTCGAGCGGTACGGGCAGGAGGCCGAGGTCCGGGACGTGCCGGACCCCGCTCCCGCCGCCCACGGGGTGGTCGTCCGGGTCGAGGCGACCGGGCTGTGCCGCAGCGACTGGCACGGCTGGATGGGCCACGACCCCGACATCCTCCTGCCGCACGTGCCCGGGCACGAACTCGCCGGTGTGGTGGAGGAGGTGGGGGCGGACGTCGGCAGGTGGAAGCCGGGCGACCGGGTCACCGTCCCCTTCGTCTGCGCCTGCGGAAGCTGTCCGTCGTGCGCGGCCGGGGACCAGCAGGTCTGCGAGCGGCAGACCCAGCCCGGATTCACGCACTGGGGATCCTTCGCCGAGTACGTCGCGCTGGACCGCGCGGACGTGAACCTGGTGACGGTCCCCGAGGAGCTGTCGTACGAGACGGCGGCCGGGCTGGGCTGCCGGTTCGCGACCGCGTTCCGGGCGGTGGTCGCCCAGGGGAGGGTCGCGGCGGGCGAGTTCGTGGCCGTCCACGGCTGCGGTGGCGTCGGACTCTCGGCCGTGATGATCGCGGCGGCATCCGGGGCGAGCGTGGTCGCCGTCGACGTGTCGCCGAAGGCCCTTGAGCTGGCGAGGGCGTTCGGCGCGGTCGAGTGCGTCGACGCCTCCGCCCTGGCGTCGACGCCCGGCGGGACGGCCGCGGCGGTGCGGGCGCTGACCGGCGGGGGCGCCCACCTCTCGCTCGACGCGCTCGGTTCCCCGGCGACCTGCGCCGCCTCGGTGGAGAGCCTGCGCCGCCGCGGCCGGCACGTCCAGGTCGGGCTGCTCCCGCCCGCGGCCGGAGAAGCGGTGGTTCCCATGGCCCGGGTGATCGGTCTGGAGCTGGAGATCGTGGGCAGCCACGGCATGGCCGCCCACGCCTACGGCCCCATGATGGAGATGGTCCGCACGGGCAGCCTGCGCCCCGACCGGCTCGTCACCTCCACCGTGCCGCTGGCGGCGGCCCCGGCCGCGCTGGCGGCGATGGGCACGGCGCCCGGTTCGGGCGTGACGGTCATCAGGCCCTGGCACTGAGCGTCTCCCTCGTCCGCACCTGTCTCGGGCCGTCCCCCGAACCGCGGGCACATGGCCCGGACATGCCGAGTGGCCCCGCACCGGTGTCGGGTGCGGGGCCACTCGCCGGCCCTCGGGGCCGGGGCCCTCGTGCTGCGGCCCCGGGGCCGGAAGCTCGTGGCAGGAGGTGCGCCACGAGCTCGTGCCGGGCGCGAGGTCAGTCGCGGCGGCTCCGGTTGCCCGGACGGTTGGCCACCCAGGCGTGGATCGTGTCCGCGTACCAGTAGGGCTTTCCCGACTCGACGTGATCCGGCGGAGGCAGCAGGCCGTGCTTCCGGTAGGAGCGGACGGTGTCCGGCTGCACCCTGATGTGCGCGGCGATGTCCTTGTAGGACCAGAGCCTTCGTTCCGTCATGCGGGTACCTCCCTGCGCGCCTCGCAGCGGCGGCGGGGGTGCCGTTCGGGGGAGCTGCGAAGGCCGGCGCTGGCGATCACTGAGCCTGTGCCCCTTGAACGACCTGCTGCGACGTGAGGAGAACGGCTGTCGTACGGCTGTGACGGAAAGCCCGCGTCATGGAGATATGTGTGACGAGAGGGGGACGGATGTGACGAAAGTGACGCACGATCACATCCATCCGGACCGGCGCGCCTTGTCGCCCACGGGGCGATCCAGCCCTAGGGGGTGTCGGATGCCTCCGCGCCCGATCCCGGGAACGCCGATGCCGCCCTCGGAAGAGACACCCGGAGCTATGCTCCGCAGGAGCGCAGAAAGCGGCGGGTGCGGACCGCGATCGGATAGGGCTTGTCCGGATCGCACGGATACATGTCCTGCTCGACGATCGCGAACAGCTCCACGTCCAGCGCCTGCGCCGCGGCCAGCACCGGCTCCAGAGCGGGTACGCCGGCGGGCGGCTCGCACATCACGCCCCGCGCCACCGCCGGACCGAAGGGCACCCCGTCCGCCACGACACCGGCGAGGATCTCCGGATCGACCTGCTTGAGATGGAGATAGCCGATCCGCTCGCCGTAGGTCTCGATCAGCTTGACGCTGTCGCCGCCGCAGTACGCGTAGTGGCCGGTGTCCAGACAGAGCGCGACCAGGTCGGGATCGGTGGCGTCCAGGAAGCGCGCCACGTTCTCCTCGCTGTCGACATGGGTGTCCGCATGCGGATGGACGACGACGCGCAGACCGTAGCGCTCCCGGACCTCGCGGCCCAGGCGCTCGGTCAGACCGGTCAGATTCCGCCACTGCGCGGCGGTGAGCGTGCGCTCCTCAAGGACCTCGCCCGTCTTGTCGTCCCGCCAGAAGGACGGGATGACGACGAGGTGCTCCGCACCCATCGCCTGGGCCAGCGCGGCGTTCTCGGCGACATGCGCCCAGGTCCTGTCCCAGACGGCGGGGCCGTGGTGCAGCCCGGTGAAGACCGTCCCGGCCGAGACGCGCAGCCCCCGGCGACCGGTCTCCTCGGCCAGCACCGCGGGGTCCGTGGGCAGATAGCCGTACGGGCCGAGTTCGATCCACTCGTAACCGGAACCGGCGACCTCGTCGAGGAAGCGCTGCCAGGGGACCTGCCGGGGGTCGTCGGCGAACCAGACGCCCCAGGAATCGGGGGCGGAGCCGACACGGATGCGGGACAGAGGCGACGACATCGTCATGAGAGCCACCTTGACCGCGTTCGGAACGACGCGTCAAGACGCTCGTCCGAATGTCAGGACATAGCGTTGACAGGGTTCGGGTGGACGGCTAGACCTGGGTGCGGGGCCGAGGCGAGAGGTGGCGCGCGTGGATGCGGAGCCGTACGAGCTGATCACGATGGGGCGTCTCGGTGTGGACCTCTACCCGCTCCAGATCGGCGTTCCGCTCGCCCGGGTGGAGACCTTCGGGAAGTTCCTGGGCGGCTCGCCCGCCAACGTGGCCGTGGCGGCGGCCAGACTCGGCCGGCGGACGGCGCTCGTGAGCCGGACCGGGGCGGATCCCTTCGGCACCTATCTGCACGAGGAGCTGCGGGGGTTCGGTGTCGACGACCGGTGGGTGACCGCCGTCGAGGAGCACCCGACACCGGTCACCTTCTGCGAGATCTTTCCGCCCGACGACTTCCCGATCCACTTCTACCGCAGGCCCCGGGCGCCCGATCTGGAGATCCACCCGCACGAACTGGACCACGGGGCGATCCGTACGGCGCGGGCGTTCTGGGCGACGGGCACCGGGCTGAGCGTCGAGCCCAGCCGGTCGGCGACGCTGGAGGCGCTGCGAGAACGGGGCGGCGCGGATCCGACGGTGTTCGACCTGGACTGGCGTCCCGCGCTCTGGCCCGACCCGGGCGAGGCGGGACCGCTCTACCGGGAGGCCCTCGCCACGGCCACGGTCGCCGTGGGCAACCTCGACGAGTGCGAGATCGCGACGGGGGAGCGTGAGCCGTACGCCGCCGCCCGCGCGCTGCTCGCCGCCGGGGTACGGCTCGCCGTCGTCAAGCAGGGCCCCAAAGGTGTCCTCGCGATGACCGCCGACGGCGAGAGCGCGGAGGCGCCACCGCTGCCGGTCGAGGTCGTCAACGGGCTCGGCGCGGGGGACGCGTTCGGAGGGGCGCTGTGCCACGGGCTGCTGGCCGGCTGGGACCTCGACCGGACGATCCGCTGGGCCAACGCGGCGGGCGCCATCGTCGCCGGCCGCCTCGCCTGCTCGTCCGCGATGCCGTACGCGGACGAGATCGAGCAGGCCCTCGCCACCGGCACGGGATCCGTCCCGGAGCGCACCCCATGACCGGCCGCCCCGGCGAGACCTGGCGCACCCGCGCGGCCCACCGTCGCGCGGGCGGCCCAAGACCGCCCGCCCCGCCACCCACGGGCACGGGCGCGGAGTCCGGCGCCCCGCCCCCCGCAGGCACGCCCGCAACCCCGCCCCCCGCCGGCACGGGCGCGGGCGTGGAGTCCGCCGCCCCGGCCGCCCCCGCCCCGTGGGCCCGGACCGCCAGCCAGAGCCCGTCGGCCCCGCCTGCCGCGCCCGCCGCGGCCCCGCCGTCCCGGCCCGCCGCCGCCGTCGAGGGGATCCCGTCCGCCGGACCGCCCGACCCCCTTCGTCGTGCCGCGCACCCCTCGCCGCCCCGGCGGCTCGCGCGGTCCGGGGGCGGGGTGCCCGGGGTCGGGCTGGAGGACGTCGACGTCGAGCGGATCGTCGCCCTGCGGGCGCACCATCCCGAGGCCGTCGCCGAGGCGGCCGCGCGGCGACGGACGCGGGGCCTGCTCCAGGACGGCGGCCGGCTCCTGATCGTCGCCGCGGACCATCCCGCCCGTGGGGCGCTCGCCGTCGGGGACCGGCCGTACGCCATGGCCGACCGGGCCGATCTCCTCGCCCGGCTCCGGCTCGCGCTCTCCCGCCCCGGGGTCGACGGGGTCCTCGCCTCCGCCGACGTCCTCGACGACCTGCTCCTCCTCGGCGCCCTCGAAGGCCGCCTCGCCGTCGGCTCGATGAACAGGGGCGGCCTCGCCGGGTCCGCGTTCGAGCTCGACGACCGGTTCACCGGTCACCGCCCCCAGGACCTCGCCCGGCTCGGCTTCGACGCCGGAAAGCTCCTCCTGCGGATCGACCCCGAGGACCCCGGCTCGCTCACCACCCTCCACTCCGCCGCCCGCGCCGTCGACGAGATGGCCGGTCTGCGGCTCCCCGTCTTCGTCGAACCCTTCCTCTGCCGCCGCGACCGCGAAGGCCGGCTCCACACCGACCTCTCCGCCGAGGGCGTCATCACCTCCCTCGCCGTCGCCTCCGGCCTCGGCGGAACCTCGGCCTACACCTGGCTCAAGGTCCCGGTCACCGAACACCCCGACGACATGGCCCGCGTCATGGAGACCACCACCCTGCCCGCCGTCCTCCTCGGCGGGGACCCCGGGCCCGGCCCGGACGCCCAGGAGCTCGCGTACGAGAAATGGCGCGGCGCGCTGCGCCTGCCCACCGTCCGGGGGCTCGTCGTCGGCCGTTCGCTGCTCTATCCCCCGGACGGAGATGTGGCCGGAGCCGTCGATACCGCTGCGAGCCTGCTGCACGACGCGGTAGGAAGGGGTACGCACCACCCATGACCTCTCTCCATCTGCCCGCGGGGACCGCCTCCCGCGGGCCGTACGCCCTCCACATCGACCCCGAACGGGCCGGCTGGGGGTACTCCGCACTGCGCGTCCTCGAACTGGGCCCGGGAGACACCCATCGCCTGGACACCGGGGACAGCGAGTGGATCGTGCTTCCGCTCACCGGCGGCTGTACGGTGCACGTCGACGGCCAGGACATGCAACTCCTGGGCCGCGAGAGCGTGTTCGGCGGAGTGTCCGACTTCGCGTACGTGCCCCGCGACGCCCGGGTCCAGATCGCCTCCGGCGCAGGAGGCCGCTTCGCTTTGGCAGGAGCGAAGTGCGAGCGACGACTCCCCGCTCGCTACGGCCCCGCGCCGGAGGTACCCGTCGAAGCGCGCGGCAGCGGCAACCAGGCCCGCGAAGTACGCAACTTCGCCGCCGCGGGCGTCTTCGAGGCCGACCGCCTCATCGCCGTCGAGGTGATCACCCCCGGCGGGAACTGGTCCTCCTACCCGCCCCACAAGCACGACCGCCACCGCCCCGGCACCGAGTCCGAGCTGGAGGAGATCTACTACTACGAGATCGCCGACGGCGGCCTCGGCTACCAGCGGATCTCCCCCTCCCGGCCCGGCGGCGCCGAGCTGCTCGCCGAGGTCCGCGGCGGCGACGCCGTCCTCGTGCCCGACGGCTGGCACGGCCCGTCCATCGCCCAGCCGTCCCACGCCATGTATTACCTGAACGTGATGGCGGGACCAGGACCGGAGAGGGAGTGGAAGATCTGCTTCCACCCCGACCACTCGGAGGGGTACTCGTGAGCAGACTGACCGTCGCGCAGGCCCTGGTGCGATTCCTCGCCGCGCAGTACACCGAACGCGACGGCGTACGGCACCGGTTGATCGCCGCGACCTGGGGTGTCTTCGGGCACGGCAACGTCGCCGGGATCGGCCAGGCGCTCGTCGAGTACGCCGAGGAGATGCCGTACCACCAGGGCCGCAACGAGCAGGCCATGGTGCACGCGGCCGTCGGCTACGCGCGCCAGTCGAACCGGCTGTCCGCGCACGCCGTCACCACCTCGATCGGCCCGGGCGCCACCAACCTCGTCACCGGCGCGGCGCTCGCCACGATCAACCGACTGCCTGTCCTGCTGCTCCCCGGCGACGGCTTCGCCACCCGCCCCGCCGACCCCGTGCTCCAGCAGCTCGAAGTCCCCTACGCGGGTGAGGTGTCGGTCAACGACTGCCTGCGGCCCGTGTCGAAGTACTTCGACCGGATCACCCGCCCCGAGGCGCTGATCCCGGCCGCGCTCGCGGCCGTGCGGGTCCTCGCCGACCCCGTCGACACCGGCGCGGTCACGCTCGCGCTGCCGCAGGACGTCCAGGCGGAGGCGTACGACTGGCCCGAGGAGTTCCTCGCCGAGCGGACCTGGACCGTCCGGCGCCCCCGGCCCGACACGACCGAAGTCGAAGCAGCCGTGCAGGAGATCAGAGCCGCCCGGCGGCCCCTGATCATCGCGGGCGGCGGGGTCCGGTACAGCGGGGCCGAGGACGCCCTGCGGACCCTCGCCGAGCGGACCCGCATCCCCGTCGCCACCACCCAGGCCGGCAAGGGCGTCCTGCCGTACGACCACGACTGCGAGACCGGCGGCATCGGCCACACCGGCAGCTCCACCGCCAACGCCCTGGCCCGGGCGAGCGATCTCGTCATCGGCGTCGGCACCCGCTACACCGACTTCACCACCGCCTCCGGAACCCTCTTCCCCGAGGGCGTCCGCTTCCTCAACCTCAACATCACCGCCTTCGACGCCCACAAGCAGGCCGCGCTGCCGCTCGTCGCCGACGCCCGCGAGGGGCTCACGGCCCTCACCGAGGCGCTCGGCGACCACCGCCGGGAGCGGGACGGGTGGACGTCCTCGAAGCGGGACTGGCAGGAACGGGTCGACGACGCCTACGCCGTCCCCGACGAGGACGTCCGCCCCACCCAGCCGCAGGTCCTCGGCGTCCTCGACACTCTGGTCACCGAGGACGACATCCTGATCAACGCGGCCGGCTCGCTCCCCGGCGACCTCCACAAGCTCTGGCGGGCCCGGTCGACCGACCAGTACCACGTCGAGTACGGGTACTCATGCATGGGATACGAGATCCCGGCGGCGATCGGCGTCGCTCTCGCCGCGCCCGGCCGGCCGGTCTGGGCCCTCGTCGGAGACGGTACGTATCTGATGAATCCCACCGAGATCGTCACGGCGGTGCAGGAGGGGCTGCCCATCAAGATCGTCATCCTGCAGAACCACGGGTACGCCTCCATCGGAGGGCTCTCCGAGTCCGTCGGCGGCGAGCGGTACGGCACCGCGTACCGCTTCAGGGACCCGGAAGGGCGATTCACCGGCGCGCCGCTCCCCGTCGACCTCGCCGCCAACGCGGCCTCCCTCGGCATGCGGGTGCTGACCGCCCGCACCGTGCGTGACCTGCGAGAAGCCCTCGCCGACGCCCGGACGTCGACCGTTCCCACATGTGTCTATACGGAGACCGAAACGGCAGACACAGTGTCGGGCGCGCCCCCCGCCCAGGCATGGTGGGATGTGCCCGTGGCCGAGACCTCGACCCGCCCGTCGGCGGTCAAGGCCCGGGAGGAGTACGACCGGCACGTCACCGCCCGACGCCGCCATCTCTGAAGGAGTAGTTCGTCATGACGAAGACCGTCAACCACTGGATCGGTGGCAAGGCCGTCGAGGGCACGTCGGGCAACTGGGGCCCGGTCACCGACCCGGCCACCGGTGCCGTCACCACGAAGGTGGCCCTGGCCTCGGTCGACGAGGTCGACGCGGCCGTCGCCGCGGCGAAGGCCGCGTATCAGACCTGGGGCACGGCGTCGCTGGCGCAGCGCACCACCATCCTGTTCAAGTTCCGCGCGCTGCTCGACGCCAACCGGGACGCGATCGCCGAGCTGATCACCGCCGAGCACGGCAAGGTCCACTCGGACGCGCTGGGCGAGGTCGCCCGCGGTCTGGAGATCGTCGACCTGGCCTGCGGCATCACCACCCAGCTCAAGGGCGAGCTGTCCACCCAGGTGTCGAACCGGGTGGACGTGGCCGCGATCCGCCAGCCGGTGGGCGTGGTGGCCGGCATCACGCCGTTCAACTTCCCCGCCATGGTCCCGATGTGGATGTTCCCCATCGCCATCGCGTGCGGCAACACCTTCATCCTCAAGCCCAGCGAGAAGGACCCCTCGCCCTCGCTGAAGATCGCCGAACTGCTCGCCGAGGCGGGTCTGCCGGACGGCGTCTTCAACGTCGTCCACGGTGACAAGGTGGCCGTGGACCGGCTCCTGGAGCACCCGGACGTCTCGGCGATCTCGTTCGTGGGCTCGACCCCGATCGCCCGCTACATCCACACGACGGCCTCGGCGGCGGGCAAGCGCGTCCAGGCGCTCGGCGGCGCGAAGAACCACATGCTGGTGCTCCCGGACGCGGACCTGGACGCGGCCGCCGACGCGGCGGTCTCCGCGGCGTACGGCTCGGCCGGTGAGCGCTGCATGGCCATCTCGGCGGTCGTCGCGGTCGGCGCGATCGGCGACGAGCTGGTGCAGAAGATCCGCGAGCGCGCCGAGAAGATCAAGATCGGCCCCGGCAACGACCCGACCTCCGAGATGGGCCCGCTGATCACGGCCGTCCACCGCGACAAGGTCGCCTCGTACGTGAAGGGCGCGGCGGACGAGGGCTGCGAGGTCGTCCTCGACGGCACCGGCTACACCGTGGACGGCTTCGAGGACGGCCACTGGATCGGCCTGTCCCTCCTGGACAAGGTCCCGACGTCGGCGAAGGCGTACCAGGACGAGATCTTCGGCCCGGTGCTGTGCGTGCTGCGCACCGAGACGTACGAGGAGGGCGTCGCCCTCATCAACGCCTCGCCGTTCGGCAACGGCACCGCGATCTTCACCCGCGACGGCGGCGCCGCCCGCCGCTTCCAGCTGGAGATCGAGGCCGGCATGGTCGGCGTGAACGTGCCGATCCCGGTGCCGGTCGGCTACCACTCCTTCGGTGGCTGGAAGGACTCGCTCTTCGGCGACCACCACATCTACGGCAACGACGGCGTCCACTTCTACACCCGCGGCAAGGTCGTCACCACCCGCTGGCCGGACCCCTCCGAGGCCCCCACCGGCGTGGACCTGGGCTTCCCGCGCAACCATTGACACACCCCTGCACCCCAGCGACCCCCGTCGGCTCCGGCCGGCGGGGGTCGCTGCCTGCTCCGGGGTCAACCGGTGCGACGGAGGCCCGTCGGCACGGTCGTCCTGACCGTGGCGAGGAGCCGCCACATCCCGTCCGGTTCATGGAGTCCGTGCAAGGCGTTGGGGAAGGCCAGCTCATGGTCCTCGGGATCGAGCTGGTCACGCAGCGCCCGCCAGGTGGCCTCGTAGTCCGCACATGCCTGTTGGACCGCGGCCTGCATCACGAAGTTGGGGAACGGCCCGTTGTGTTTGACCGCCTCGACCCACTGGTCGCTTCGCCGGATGGGCGACATCGAGTCGAACGGCCCACCGATGGCTCGGCTCAGGACTTTCAGTCGTTCCTCGATGGTCTCCTCGAATCCTCTGAGACTCTCCTTGGCCGCCCCGGCGGAGAACCACGTCGCCTCGTCCAGCAGGTCGTCCAGTTCGGGCAGCTTCGACGGAAGGCCGTACTTCGCCAGCAGTGTCGCGTCGGCGAGTTCCCGCACGGTCTGCAGGAGCTTCGCCCGGTCGCGCCAGTCCCGCCCCTGGTTGGCGGCCACCCGATGGACGCACTGCCAGACCAGCTTTTCGCTGACGAACCACTCGGCGATCAGGTGTGACTCGGCGGGGAGGAGCTTGCCGCGCAGCCGCCACGTGTGTTCCATGACCTGCGCGGTGCCTCCGAGGAGCTGCTGGTCGTACGCCGCCAGCTCGACCCCCACGGGACGCTTGGGCCGGTCCCGGTCGGGGGCCTCATGGGGATACCTCTCGCGCTCGAAGCGTATGAACCGGGGGCTCGGGCGCAGCCATTCGAGATCCGGATCCTCCGTGAGAAGCCAGGAGCGCATGAGGGGTTGGAAGCTGTTCAAGTCCGCTCGCGCGGCGGCTTCGAGTTCGTCCACGGCCTTCTCGGCAAGGGCGTCCCGTTTCCGCTCGTCGTCCTGGCCGTGCATCGCCACGGCGTAGCTACAGGCCGCGTTGTACCTGTCCTGCCAAGGCCGTTGCGGCCACAGTCGCACGGTCCTGAGCACCCCCGTCGTCCCCCGCCAGATGCACCAGCCGCGGGCCTGCTGCACCCGCTTCATGAGACCGCCCGCGGTCTCCGGCCAGTAGATGTCGGTCCGCAATCCCGGGACCTTGTGTCCCGGGGCCTGATCCACGGCCCATGCCAGACGCAGACGCGCCCACACGTCTCGATTGAGCCGGAGAGAGGTCCAGGTGAGCCCTCTGCTCTGCCGGCCACTGGGATGCCTGAGGAAGCGGAGGACGGGGTAGTCGCAGGCGAGTTGGTACATCTCCTCCTCGCAGGCGAGCTGGAAGATCAGGCTGACCGTCTTCAGATCGAGGCCTTCGTCTCCGAGCTCGTGCTCCAGCCAGGTCCGCGCATCCGACACGTCCAGAATGGGTTCCTTCCTCCCCGGTGGTGTGAGGTAGATGACCGCCGGCCAGTACCTCTCGACGAGCGCGGGCGCCAGTGACTTGCGGATCTCTGCCCGGGTCTGGGCGCGTCGTCGGTACTTGCGGTGGTCGGCGGGATCCAAGGCCGACTCGCACCACTGACTGGCTGTACGTTCGGCCATCCCGAGGACGACGGCATAGCGGAAACGCGCTTCGAGGAGGCCGCTGCGCCACCATCGGTAGCGCTTGCAGAGGAATCGACGTGGATTCCAGGCGCCCCTTCTCAGGCGCGCGTTCCGCTCCTGCCGGCTCTGCCCGTCCAGGAGGATGGCTCCGTGATACGTCTCGAGCGCGTCGAGGTGCAACCACAGCTTCTCCTGGGTCCCCGCGATCTGCGTCCGCAGATGGATGTTGGTGGGATCGAGGCGTAGGGCCGCGTAGTAGCGGTCGAGGGCGTCGTCGAACTTCCGGTCCCGGCTGAGCTCCCTCGCCTCCTGATAGGCGGCGAACAGTTCGGGTGGGAGACTCCGGCCCCGCCATTCCTGCCAGGGCGCCCCGCGGCTCGCCTGGGTGACCGGAACCAGTGCCGCCATCACCCAGTACCCTGCGGCCCGCACCGCTTCCTCCCACGTCTGGTGCCACCGCGTGTCCGTGCGACTGCCCCTCAACGCATAAGAGGTGACGGTGATGGTGACGCCGAACCGGGGCTCCTGCGGCCGTATCCGCAGGACTCCCCGCACCATGTAGGCGACCTTCGGCCGGAGACGGCTGAACAGACGCAGGATGCTCGTTCCCAGCTTCTTCGGCTCGAGGTCGATGTCGCCGAGGAGGTCGAGGAAGTTCTCCGCCGGAGACTCGGCGGGGAGCGCGGACGGAGGATAGAGGTTCGTCTCCGACAGCTGCTTGCGCAGTTGGGCGGTGAGACCCTCCAGGTACGGTTCGCCTTCCGCAGTCGAGGCGACGAGTTGCTGCACGTCCACCGGACCGGGCTTGAACGCGTTGCGCTGCAGCATCCAGCGGCGCAGGGCCCAGAACAAGAGGATCAGGAGCAGCAGACACAACAGACGGAGGCTCAGGCCGGCTCCGTCCTTGCCGCCCTGCACCGTGCGCGCGGCTCCTTCGAAGAACCGCATGAAGCACTCGGACACGGTCTGGAGCCAGCCTGGCCAGTCCTTCGAAGCGTCCCAGGACGTCCAACCCACGCCGCAGACGGCGCAGATGAGAAGGACGACGGAGAGAATGGCCAGGGCCCCTGCGCGCTTCACGTGAGGTACCGGCAGTGATGACGATTCGCTCGGGGAGTGCCGCTCAGAACGAGAGGGCATGTCGACCTCGGTTCGTCCTAGTCGTCACTTCCCAGTCTTCTACGCTTTTCGGCGAGAGCAAGTCGGCACATACGCGGATGCCCGAGGAGCGGGTGTACCCGGCGGGTACCCGGCTCCTCGGGCATCTGGTCGGCTAGAAGACCGAGTGGAGCAGCTTGTTCGGGGAGCCCGACAAGGGGTTCTGGACCTTGCCGTCGGTCGCGTTGTTCACCAGGGCGGTGCTCACCTGGGCCGGAGTGGCCGTCGGGTGGGTGGCGAGGTAGAGGGCGGCCACGCCCGCGGTGTGCGGGGCCGCCATCGACGTGCCCGAGATCGTGTTCGTCGCCGTGTCGTTGTCCTTCCACGCCGACGTGATGGACACGCCGGGGGCGAAGAGGTCCACGCACGTGCCGTAGTTGGAGAACGACGCCCGCTTGTCGGCGGAGTCCGTCGCGCCGACCGTGATCGCCTCCGGGACCCGGGCCGGGGAGTAGTTGCACGCCCGGGCCGGCAGACCGAGGATGTTGCCGTTGCCGGCGGCGACCGCGTACGTCACGCCGGAGGCGATCGAGCGCTTCACCGCGTCGTCGAGGGAGGTGTTCGCACCCCCGCCCAGGCTCATGTTGGCGACGGCCGGCTTGACCGCGTTGGCCGTGACCCAGTCGACGCCCGCGATCACCCCGGCCGTCGAACCGGAGCCGTTGCAGTCCAGGACGCGTACCGCCACCAGCTTCGCGCCCTTGGCGACGCCGTACTTCGCGCCGCCGACCGTGCCCGCGACATGCGTGCCGTGGCCCTGGCAGTCCTGGCCGTTCTGGCCGCCGCCGACGGTGTCCGTGCCCACCCTGGCCCGGCCGCCGAACTCGCTGTGCGAGGTGCGGATTCCGGTGTCGATGATGTACGCGGTGACGTTCGACGCCGTCGTGTCATAGGTGTACGTCGTCGACAGCGGCAGGTTCCGCTGGTCGATCCGGTCCAGACCCCAGGTCGCGCCGGTCTGGGTGTCGGCGACCCGCACGGTCGCGTTCTGCTCGACGTACGCCACCCGCGGGTCGGCGGCCAGGGCCTTGGCCCTGGACTCGGACATCGAGGTCGAGAAGCCCTTCAGGACGGTCGTGTACTCGTGCTTCGGCGTCACACCCAGATCGGCCGCACGGGTCGAACCGTCCTTGAGGACGACGATCCAGCTGTTCTCGATCGCGAGGGAGGCCGGGGCGAGGCGGAGATCACCGAGCGGGGCGCCCTGGGCGGTGGGGGAGACGGCGACCTGCAGGCCGGCGGCGAGCGCGAGGACGGGGACGACCGCCAGGGCGCGGCGAGGTATTCGGGTCATGTGGTGGGGCACCTGAACCTTTCGTGGGCCGTGTTACCGGCAGGTACGGGCGGTTGGTGCGCCACAGAGTCTCGTGTCGGCATGCGACGTACAAGAGCCCGTCCGGTCCCCTCACCGGTCCTTCACCTCGAACTCCCACGTCAGCATGGCGAACTCACCGTCGTCCCCCGCCCCCGCCGACCGGTACGTCGCCAGCGCCGGGCCGTTGCCCGTGTCCACCCCGACCCACGCGTCGTAACACCCCCGCTCCCGCGCCTCGGCCACCAGAGCCCGCGTCAGCGCCCGGCCGACGCCCCGGCGCCGGTACCCCTCGTCCACCGACAGCTCGTACAGACACATCTCCACCCCCTTGTCCGGGTGGAGCATCTCGATCCCCGACACCAGACCGGCCGGGAACCCGTCCTCCGCGTACGCGATCAGCATCAGATGCCCCGGCGCGGCGAGGAACCGCTCGGCCCACTCCGCGCGCGGCGCGTCGTCGTAGAGGTGCGCCGCGGCCATCAGCTCGGCCACCGTCGTCGCCCGCCGGATCTCCATCCCCAGCCACTCCCTCGTCGAGGGCCCGGCTCGCCTCCGGCCCCCTTCGGCACGCGGCTCACCCGCCCCGGGTCACAGCGCGCGTACCGCGCCTGGTGTACGCGACCGTAGCCCGGTACGACTCCAGGAGGCCCGCGATTTCCGCCCCGGGGCAGCGGTGTCCCACAGACTGTCCGCCTACGCTCGGGGACATGCAGCTCCGACTTCCCCGGTGGGCCGCGGTCACCGCGGCCCTCGCCGTGCTCACGGGCGCCGGCACCTGGACCGCCGTCGCCACGGACGAACCGCCACCCGTGGACCGCGCGGACCGGGTGCTCGACATGCCCGGGGCGCGGATCGACACCTCCTACTACACCTCCGGCGGTGACGAGAAGCGGCCCGCCGTCCTCCTCGGACACGGCTTCGGCGGCTCCAAGGACGACGTCCAGGCCCAGGCCGAGCGGCTCGCCCGCGACGGATACGCCGTCCTGACCTGGTCGGCGCGCGGCTTCGGCGCCTCCAGCGGGCAGATCGGCCTCAACGACCCCGACCACGAGGTCAAGGACGTCCAGCGACTCGTCGACTGGCTCGCCCGGCAGCCCGAGGTCCTGCTGGACAAGGACGGCGACCCGCGCGTCGGCGTCACCGGCGCCTCCTACGGCGGCGCCGTCTCGCTCCTCGCCGCCGGGTACGACAGCCGCGTCGACGCGATCGCCCCCCAGATCACGTACTGGAACCTCGCCGACGCCCTCTTCCCGAACGGCGTCTTCAAGAAGCTCTGGGCCGGCATCTTCTTCTCCGCCGGCAATCAGCCGGGCGGCGCAGGTGACCGGCCGGGCGGCGAAGGCCGGCAGCCCGCCGCCGACCGGCCCGGCGCCAACGGTCCCTGCGGACGGTTCACGCCCGAACTCTGCTCCCTCTACCAGCGCGTCGCCGTCTCCGGGCGGCCCGACGCCGCCGCCCGGACGCTCCTGGAGGCCCGCAGCCCCTCCGCCGTCGGAGAAAGGATCAAGGTCCCGGCCCTGATCGTCCAGGGGCAGACCGACTCCCTCTTCCCGCTCGGCCACGCCGACGCCATGGCCAAGGCGATCAGCGCCAACGGCGCGCCCGTCGCCGTCGACTGGATCGCGGGCGGCCACGACGGCGGCAACCGCGAGACCGAACGCGTCGAGGCCCGGATCAGCGGCTGGTTCGACCGTCACCTCAAGCGGGACGCGGGCGCCGACACCGGGCCCGCGTTCCGTGTCAGCCGCGCCGGCGGAGTCGACTCCACCGACGGACAGGCGCAGCTGCGCGGCGCCGGCTCCGACCACTACCCCGGGCTCTCCGGCGACGCGGGCGACGCGCTGTCCCTGCCGCTGGGCGGCGGCCGCCCGCAGCCCTTCGCCAATCCGGCCGGCGCGGGCCCGCCCGCCATCTCCGCGGTGCCCGGCGTCGGCGGCGGCCTCTCCCAGCTCTCCTCGCTGGGCGTCGGACTCTCCCTCGACTTCCCCGGCCAGCACGCCCGGTTCGCGGCCGAGCCGCTGGCCGAGCCGGTACGGATCACGGGCTCGCCGACGGTCCGCGTCAAGGTCACCTCGGACAGCGCCGACGGTTCCGCCGTGCTGTTCGCCAAGGTCTACGACGTGGGCGCGGACGGACGCGGGCAGGTGCTGCCCTCCCAGCTGGTCACCCCCGTCCGGGTCGAGGACGCGGGCAAGGGCAGGAGCGTCGAGCTGACGCTGCCCGCGATCGACCACGAGATCGAGGCCGGCCACCGGCTGGTGCTGGTGCTCTCCGCCACCGACCTCGGCTACGCCTCCCCGGCCGCACCGGCCGGATACACCGTCGCCGTGGAGAGCCCGCTGACGGTCCCCACCGCGCCCGCCGTGGACACCCAGGCGGCCGTGCTGCCCTGGTGGGTGTGGGGCCTGCCGCTCGCCGGGGCGCTGATCGCCGGCGCGCTGCTCCTCACCGCACGGCGCAGGACCGCGGCCCCCGCCCCGGACCCGGCACTCGCCGCCGTACCGCTGCAGATCACCGGCCTGACGAAGAAGTACGCCAAGTCCTCCGACCGGTACGCCGTACGGGATCTCTCCTTCCGCGTCGAACAGGGGCAGGTCCTCGGTCTGCTCGGACCGAACGGCGCCGGCAAGACCACCACCCTGCGGATGCTGATGGGCCTGATCAGCCCCGACGCCGGTGAGATCCGGGTCTTCGGCCAGGCCATCCGGCCCGGCGCCCCGGTGCTCTCCCGGGTCGGCGCCTTCGTCGAAGGGGCGGGCTTCCTGCCGCACCTGTCCGGGCGCGACAACCTGGAGCTGTACTGGAAGGCCACCGGCCGCCCCGCCGAGGACGCGCACATCGAGGAGGCCCTGGAGATCGCCGGCCTCGGCGACGCGCTCGCCCGCGCCGTACGGACGTACTCGCAGGGCATGAGGCAGCGGCTCGCCATCGCGCAGGCCATGCTGGGCCTGCCGGACCTGCTGATCCTCGACGAACCGACCAACGGACTCGACCCGCCACAGATCCGCGAGATGCGGGACGTGATGATCCGGTACGCCGCCGAGGGCCGGACCGTGATCGTCTCCAGCCACCTCCTCTCGGAGGTCGAGCAGTCCTGCACCCATCTCGTGGTGATGGACCGGGGCCGGCTCGTGCAGGCCGGTCCCGTCGGCGAGATCACCGGCGCCGGGGACACCCTGCTCGTGACGCTCGGGGACACCGTCCCGGACCCGCTCGTCGAGAAGATCGACGCGCTGCCGGGGATCGGCTCGGCCGTACGGACCGAGGGCGGGCTGCTCGTCCGCCTCGACGGGGCCGACGCGACCGTGCTGATCGGCGAACTCGTGCGCCTGGACGTGCCCGTGACCGGTGTGGGTCCGCACCGGCGTCTCGAGGACGCGTTCCTGACCCTGATCGGAGGAGGATCCGCATGAGCACGACCGCAGAACTGGTGGAGACCGCCCCCGGCTACCGGGCGCGCCACACACTGCCACTGCGCGTCGAGGCCGTACGGCAGCTCAAGCGGCGCCGCACCCTGGTCATGGGAGCGGTGCTCGCCGCCCTGCCGTTCGTCCTGATCATCGCCTTCGCCATCGGCGGGGGCCCGGACGGCAACGGGAACGGCCGGATCACGCTGATGGACACGGCGACGGCGTCGGCGGCCAACTTCGCCGCGACGTGTCTCTTCGTCTCGGCCGGCTTCCTGCTCGTCATCCCGGTCGCCCTGTTCTGCGGCGACACCGTGGCCTCGGAGGCGAGCTGGTCCTCGCTGCGCTATCTGCTGGCCGCGCCCGTGCCCCGGGCCCGGCTGCTCTGGTCGAAGCTGGCCGTGGCGCTGGGCTTCAGCGCGGCCGCGATGGTGCTGCTGCCGCTGGTCGCGCTCGCCGCGGGGACGGTCGCCTACGGCTGGGGGCCCCTGCGGCTCCCGACCGGCGGAGCCCTTCCGGCGGCCGAGACCCTGCCCCGGCTGGCCTTGGCCGTCGCGTTCATCTTCGTCTCCCAACTGGTCACCGCAGGGCTCGCCTTCTGGCTCTCCACCCGGACCGACGCCCCGCTGGGCGCCGTCGGCGGAGCGGTCGGACTGACGATCATCGGCAACGTCCTGGACGCCGTCACGGCGCTCGGCTCCTGGCGCGACTTCCTGCCCGCGCACTGGCAGTTCGCCTGGGCGGACGCGCTCCAACCGCAGCTGGAGTGGGGCGGGATGGCCAAGGGCGCGGCGATCTCGGTGACCTACGCGCTGATCCTCTTCGCGCTGGCCTTCCGGGGCTTCGCGCGCAAGGACATCGTGTCCTGACCCCGGGCACGGCAGCGCTCGCCGCCGCCGGGCCCGTCACAACCACCCCCTTCGAGCCGCTTCCGCGCCCGCGCGGAAGCGGCTCGTCGTGCCGAGGGCGTGCAACAGCTCGCCCACCCGTCGGCTGTAGGTCCGGCCGGACATACGGAGGCGGGCGGCGGCCGTCTCGTCCGTGAGGCCGGCGAGGAGCGCCTCCAGCACAGGGCGGAGCTGAGGAGGGAGCTCGCGCGGTGCCGAGGCGGCGCAGGCCAGGTCCTCGCCGGCGTCCCAACTGAGGTGGTGCGTGCGGACCAGGGCCTGCACGACGACCGGGTCGCGGATCAGCAGCAGCCCGTTGTACAGCAGCTCCAGATCGAGCGGGACCGCCGCCACCGTCCGGTCGACGACGATCATCTTGAACGGGATCGAGTCGGTGAGGCGTGCCCGCCCCGGAGCCCCGATCGCGCCCGCCACATGGGGCAGGGCGTGTCGCGGCACGATCCGTCTGACCTCCGGCGCCCGCTCCGCCGCGGCCCGCATGCACGCTCCTGCCAGCTCCAGGAACGGCTCGGGGATCGCACGGCCCACGGAGGCGACCGGGTCGTCGAAGGTCAGCAGCTCGTGCCGCGTCGAGGCGGCGAGCCCGGCCAGCGCGGCGCTGATCCGCCGCGTGCCGCGGACGGGGCGCCCCGGAGGCCGCTGCGCCTCGGGCACCGCTCTGTTCATCGCCGATCGCGCGAGCATCACGGAGCCCGCAGTCTCTGCCACCGCTGACCACCCCCGCCCGATCGGTGTGCCACTCCATGTACTCATGTGACTGCACACGGTGACAACCCCTGTTGAGGAGGATGGCGAGTCCATGCCACGGGAGGCGGCCCCGGCCGCCGTTGCCGCATTGAGATCCATCCGCAACACCTTCGTCTGCTCCGTCCGGCTCCCTCGGACGTCACATTCACAAGTGCTCGAATGCGAGGGGGAGATGACGTGAAACGACTCCACAAGGCGAGGTTCGCCGCCGGAATCCTGGCCGCCGGACTGGTGCTGACCGGCTGCGGGGCCGGCGAGAACGGCACGCGCAGCTCGGACCGGGCCTCCGGCGGCTACCGCGCCCCGGACGCCCGTCCGGACGCGCGCCAGGACGAGGCGCCCGAGGGCGAGCAGCGGTCCCGGCCGCCCGCCGACCGGCTCTCCACCTTCGCCCTGGACGTGGACACCGCCTCGTACGGCTACGCCCGCCGCACCCTCGCCGAGGGCCGGCTGCCCGACCCCGCGTCCGTACGGCCCGAGGAGTTCGTCAACAGCTTCCGGCCGGACTACCCGCGGCCCGAGGGCGACGGCTTCAGCGTGACGATCGACGGGGCGAGGACGGGGGACGACGGCTGGTCGCTCGTCCGGGTCGGCCTCGCCACCGCCGCCGCGGACCGGAAGGGCGAACGCCCGCCCGCCGCCCTGACCTTCGTCGTCGACATCTCCGGATCGATGGCCGAGACCGGACGGCTCGACCTGGTCAAGGAGTCCCTCGGCATCCTCACCGACGAGCTGCGCGACGACGACTCGGTCGCGCTCGTCACCTTCAGCGACGAGGCCGAGACCCGGCTCCCCATGACGAAGGTCAAGGGCCAGCGCGAGCGGATCCACGGCATCGTCGACGAGTTGAGGACCACCTCCTCGACCAATGTGGAGGCCGGCGTCCGCACCGGCTACGACGTCGCGGTCGAGGGACACCGGGAGGGCGCCACCAACCGGGTCGTGCTGCTCTCCGACGCCCTGGCCAACACCGGTGACACCGACGCCCGCTCGATCCTCGACCGGATCGACAAGGAGCGCAGGGAGTACGGGATCACCCTCTTCGGCGTCGGTGTGGGCAGCGACTACGGCGACGCGTTCATGGAGCAGCTGGCGGACAAGGGCGACGGCCACACCACGTACGTCTCCACCGTCGAGCAGGCCCGCAAGGTCTTCGTGGACCAGCTGCCCGCCAACATCGAGCTGCGCGCCCGCGACGCCAAGGCGCAGGTCGCCTTCGACCCGAAGACCGTCGAACGCTTCCGGCTGATCGGCTACGAGAACCGGGAGGTCGCGGACGAGGACTTCCGCAACGACCGGGTCGACGGCGGCGAGGTGGGGGCCGGGCACACGGTCACGGCGCTGTACGCGGTGAAGACGCGGCCCGGGGCCGACGGTCCGCTGGCCACGGCCACGGTCCGCTGGCTCGACCCGAAGAGCCGCGCGCCGCACGAGAACACCGGGAGCGTCGGGACGGGCGCGCTGCGCTCCTCGCTCTGGGGTCCGGGCCACGACAGCCTCCAGCTGACCGCCGTCAGCGCCTACTTCGCCGACCGGCTGCGCCGCGGCGACCTGCCGGGCGCGCCGCGGCTGTCCGAACTGGCGGAGCGCTCGGGGGCGATCGCCGAGCGGTCGGGTTCGAAGGTGGTGCGGGAGCTGACGGAGTCGATCCGGCAGGCGGACAGGCTGCTGGCGGAGCAAGGCGGCGCGGAGTCGGGTGATCCGTACTCCGGGTGATCCACAATCGCTGCGCGGTGGCCGTGTCCCCCGTCATGATGGGGCCATGGCCACCCTGTTGCTCGCTCTCGCCGTCGGATCCACCGGTCTCTACGCCGGGTTCATGCTGATCTTCCTGACCGGGATCATGCCCGCCCTCGCCCGGCTCGGGGACGCGGAGTTCGTCGACGCGATGCGGCGGATCAACGAGTACGTTCCCAAGCCGGTGTTCCTGATCGTCTTCGCGGGGGTCGCGGCCTTCCCGGTCGCCGCGTTCCTCGTGCCGGTCGACGGGCGTTCCGACACCCAGAAGTGGCTGGTCCTGGCCGGTCTCGTGTGTGCCGTGGCCAACCATCTGATCACGATGGGGGGCAACGTTCCGCTGAACAACGCGCTGGCCGCCTCGGAGCGGACGGGGGTGGAACCGTCCGCGGCCCGGGCGGCCTTCGAGAAGCGCTGGAACACCTTCCACGCGGTCCGTACGGTGCTGATCACCGCCGCGTTCGGGCTGCTGATCGCCGCGTCCCTGAACTGACGTGCTCAGGCGGCCGGTTCGGCGACGGTGGTGATGGCGGTGAAGAGGATCTCGTCGTCCTGCCGCCCGGTCACCCGGATCAGCCGCTCCGGGCTGCCGGGGTAGTCCACGGCCGGCTCGGTCTCGATCCAGCAGGGGCTGCCGAATTCGGCGTACCGGTGGAAGGTGGAGTCCATGGCGACCGGCATCGCCGGCCGGCCCGCGGGCGCGAGGGACTGCACGGCCTGGCGGGCCGCCTCCATGAGGACCATGCCGGGGATGTGGTCGCCGGGGTGGTCGAAGAGGACGGGATGCCGGGTGTCGACCCGCAGTCGCCATCGGTCGGCGCGCTCGGTCGGGGTGAGCACGACGTCGAACTCGTCGCTCCGCCCGACGGACCGCGGCTCCACGGGCGGGGTGGGCGGCCGGTGGACGGTCGCGGTCTCGGCGAGGCGGTCGGCGCGCAGTCGGCGGTAGACCTCGGGGCTGGTGCAGGTGTAGCGGGCGTTGCCGGTGGCGAGCGTGCGGCCGCGCTCGCTGATCACGACCTCGTAGCTCAGCCCGGCCAGCCGGCCGGCGCGGCGGCGGATGTCGGTGCAGGTGACGTCGAGGCGCAGATCGGCGGGGGACCCGCCGACGGGCAGCAGCGCGGGCATCACGCGGTAGTTGAGCTCCCACATCAGGAACTGGTGGCCGAGCGGTACGTCGAAGCACGCGTGGGCGAGCAGCGCTCCCACCTGGCGGATCGTTTCGGCGGCCAGCATCGGGTCGTAGTGCGTGCCACCCACCGGACGGAAGAAGGAGTGCCCGCGCGGCCACTGGGCGCTGAGCGTGACGTGCGCCTCGTCCGTGCGGGTCCAGTCGGCGGTGAGGAAGACCTCGGCGAGCGCGGCCCGGTGGACGTACTCGCGGGGAGCCGTCGTGGTGAGACCCCGGAAGGCTTCCGTGTGCACGATGTCGGTCGGGGCGGGCGTCTGCAGCATGAGATCCCTCTGCTAGGGGCCTACTAAGGAGATTCGGGCGATCAGCACCGCGGAAGTTACGAACTCCGGGGTACGTTTCGCAAGCGCGCGGGTACGGTTCTGTCAGGTCGATGCGGGGAAGGGGGGAGGGCCTTCGAGTCCGGTCGCGTTCAATGACGCCTGTCAGAACGGCAGATGTCCGACTCACGAGACCCGAGGGTTCACGAGTGAGGTGGCTTCGGGTATCTTCCAGCTGCCGGAAATCTGTACCGCCAGGTTTGTTTCTCGGATATCCGAGACGCCGGTTCGAGTGGTCGCGTCATGAT
Organism: Streptomyces sp. NPDC047971; assembly: GCF_040653355.1. NCBI lineage: Bacteria > Bacillati > Actinomycetota > Actinomycetes > Kitasatosporales > Streptomycetaceae > Streptomyces > Streptomyces sp. NPDC047971. The sequence continues at coordinate 294,000 of NZ_JBEZNW010000004.1, forward strand.
CTGAGCGATTCGTTCCGATATGCCCGGCCCCGCCGATCGGCTGCCCTTGGAGACTCCGTGGAACCCCTGCGCCAGATGACCGTCGCCGCCGTCAACATCGACGGCGTCCTGCTGAACGACACGTTCAGCCCGGTCATCCACCGGTTCATCACCAGCCGTGGCGGCCACTACGACGCCGAGGTGGAGCGGGAGATCTTCTCCCAGACGCAGCTCACCGCCGCCAAGGCCCTCGGAGCCGCGGCCGGACTGTCCTGGAGTCCCGAGGACGTGCTCGCCGCCTACTTCGAGGAGCGCGCCGCCCATCTGGCCGACCATCCGCTGCGTCTGCTCGACGGCGCCACCGAGCTGCTGGTGCGGCTGCGGGCGCTGGGGCTGCGGACGGTCTGCTACGGCGGACTCGACGCGTCCCACTTCGATCTCCACCTGCGGGACCAGGCGCACCTCTTCGACGCGCCCGGCTATGTGTGCACCAACGACTTCCGGCCCGGGGTGCGCGAGTTGACGCGGGACATCGGGGTCCGCTTCGACCAGATCCTCTTCATCGACGACGTCGCCCGCGTCGCGGAGGCCGCCAAGGAGCTCGGTGTGCCCTTCGTCGGCCACCCGAGCGACTTCGCGCACGGGTTCCAGGGCGAGCTGATGCGCCGGGCGGGAGTGCGGCACGTGGTGCGCTCGCTCGACGAGATCGACGAGACCCTGCTGCGGACCCTCGACGACGAGGCCGCCGCCGGTACGGTCTGGAACCGCTGACCTGTGCCGCATCCACTCGAAGCCGCCGCCCGCGCGGCCGGCCCCGTGATTCCGCCGGGCCCGTCGACGACGACGCGCCCGGCGCCGTACAGCCGGGTGTCCCACATCCAACTGCCGAGGGAGACGACCGTCCCATGACTGCCGACCACCGCCTGCTGCCCCAGAAGGTCGCCCTGATCACCGGAGCGAGCAGCGGAATCGGGGCCGCCGCGGCCCGGGTCTTCGCCCGTGAGGGTGCCCGCGTGGTGCTCGCCGCCCGCCGCGAGGACAGACTCAAGGCCCTGGTGGCCGAGCTGCGCGAACAGGGCGCGGAGGCCGAGTACGTGGTGGCGGACATGACCCGCCGCGAGGACACCCGGGCCGCCGTGGCCCGCGCGGTGGACACCTTCGGAAGGCTCGACGTGGCGTTCAACAACGCCGGGTGGGGCGCCGGCCGCGAGCCGCTGCACGAGATGGACGACGAGCTCTACGACCGGATCCTGGACGTCAACCTGCGCGGGGTCTGGAACTGCCTGCGGGACGAGATCGCCGCGATGCTGACCACCGGCGGCGGCGCGATAGTGAACACCAGCAGCGTCGGCGGACTCCTCGCGACCCCGGTCGCCGCCCCCTACGTGGCCGCCAAGCATGCCGTGGTCGGGCTGACCAAGGCCGCCGCCGCCGAGTACGCGGCCCAGGGGATCCGGATCAACTCCGTGGCGCCCGGCACGACCCGTACCGAAGTGGTCTCCGAGTGGTTCGCCGCGGTGCCCGGGATCGAGGAGGCGCTGCACGCCGCCACCCCGCAGCCGAGGACCGCCGAGCCGGAGGAGATCGCCGAGGCCGCGGCCTGGCTGTGCAGCGACCGATCGTCGTTCGTCACCGGTGCGATCATGCCGGTGGACGGCGGCTTCACGATGGTGTGAGCCGGATGCCGCCCGGCCGAACGGCCTGCGTGCGATGCCTTGTGCCCTCTGCACGTATCCGTCCATACTTGCTGTTTTCGACCGTGAAGTGCGAGCAGGCACGGAGCGAGCGCGTGTGTCCCGTGGGGCATCGGGCTATGAGAGGGACGTGACCCCCAATGGCGAAGCAGGATCGCGCGATTCGGACGCGCCAGGCGATCTTGGAAGCGGCCGCCACCGTCTTCGACGAGCGTGGGTACGAGGCTGCGAAACTCACCGACATCCTCCAGCTCGCCCAGGTCACCAAGGGTGCGCTCTACTTCCACTTCGACTCCAAGGAGGACCTCGCGCACGCGGTGATCGACGCGCAGGTCTCGACCGCGCCCACGCCGATGCCGCAGGTCTCCAAGATGCAGGAGTTCGTCGACATCGGCATGGTGTTCGCGCACCGGCTGACCCACGACGGGCTGCTGCGGGGCAGCGTCAGGCTCACCCTCGACCAGGGCGGCCACGAGCTCAACCGCAGCGGCCCCTACCGGGAGTGGACCGATCTCAATCTGCGGGTGCTCGAAGAGGCCAAGGAGCGGGGTGAACTGCTGCCGCACGCCGACCCGGAGGAGGTGGCGCCGCTCGTGGTGGGCGCCTACGCCGGCCTGAACCTGATGACCCAGGCCCTCGGCAGCAACCGGGCGGACATGGACCGCTGGGCGTCGGCCCTCTACCGCCATGTGCTGCCCAGCATCGCCGTGCCCGCCGTGCTGGCGATGCTCGACATGGAGCCCGGCCGAGGCGCGCGCGCCCTGAGCGCGGCGGAGACGGCGGCCGGCTAGCGGGCGCTCGCGGAGGCGGCCGGCCGGCGGGTGTCGCGGCGGACCCGCCCGCTCCGCCCTGCCCGGGCGGGCCTCCGCGAGCGCCCGCCCGGGCGCCGCGGGACCCACGGGCCGCACGGCGCCCTGTTCGCGCCCTGCCGCGGCCCCGGCCGCCGTCGCCCCGGAGGGGCATTCTGAGGGACGAAACCATACCCGGCTGCCGGTTTTTTGAGGAAGACACGAAGCTGACATCTTCCCGTCGTCTTATATGGGCTTCGTAAAGCGTACCCGTGAGTCCAGATCTTGGACCCGCGGGTGCGCTTCGTTGCGCCCTTCACGGAATCATGATGTCGGCAAAGCGTGGTGAAACGGACAATCTTCCGCGTTCTTTGCTCCCGAGATTCCATACCCGGCGGTTTCTTATTGACATGCCTCCGGGTCTCTTTTCTAATCGTCCAGGGCCAAGCCGTTCACCGACACTGAGGGGGCAAAGTGGACGTCCGGATCCTGGGGGGACTGTCGGTACGCGAGAACGGGGTGTCGATCACTCCGACCGCCGCCGCGCCGCGGCAGCTGCTGGCGCTGCTCGCGGCCCACGCGGACCGGGTCGTTCCCGTGACCGTCCTCATGGAGGAGCTGTGGCCGTCCGGGCCGCCGCGGGGCGCCCGCGTCGAACTCCAGTCCCACATCGTCGATCTCCGGGCGCTCATCACCACGGCGCTCCGCGGGGCCGGGGCGCCGGCGGACGGATCCGACTGGCTGGAGCGCCACACCGCCGAAGCCGTGCTCGTCTCGCTGCCCGGCGGCTACCGGCTCGACACCGGCGGCGGCTCCAGCGACGTGTGGCAGTTCGAGCGGGCCGCGGGCGCCGGCTACCGGGCCATGGAGGCGGGCGACCTCCAGCGGGCGGCGCGCCGACTCTCCGACGCCCTCGCCCTGTGGCGCGGCGAACCGTACGCGGGCGTCGCCGCCGGCCCCCATCTGCGCACGGAGATCGAGCGCCTGGAGCGCTCCCGGCTCAGCGTCCTCGACCAGTGGGTCGAGGCCCAGCTGCGGCTCGGCCGACACTTCGAGATGATCTCCGACCTCTCCGAACTCGTCGCCCGGTACCGCACCAACGAGCCGCTGCACGGCCAGTTCATGGTCGCCCTGCTGCGCTGCGGACGGCAGGACGAGGCCCTGGAGGTCTACCAGCGGCTGCGCACCGGCCTGAAGCGGGAGACGGGCATGGAGCCCTCCGCCCGACTGCGCAGGCTCCAGCGGTCGATCCTCACGGTACGGGACGTGGCCCGGCCGGCCTTCGGCCGCCAGGCGTCCGCGCTGCCCCGGCTCGTGCCCGCGGGATCGCTCGGTTGAGGGGCCGCGTCGCGACGCGTGCCGGAACACCACGAGAGGAGGGGCGGGGGGGGCGACAAGGAGCCCCCCCCCCCACCACCCCGCCCACCCCCCCCACC